>DASQWX010000248.1:0-10982 GCA_035640035.1 Gaiellaceae bacterium | reverse complement strand
GAACCTCGAGGCGCGGCTCCACGAGCTCGATTCGATGCTCGCCGCGGCCGCAGCGGGCCGGCGCACGACCGGGAGCCGTTGCGACTGCGGCGCGCCGATCATCTGGGGCTCGCACTTCTGCGCCAACTGCGGCCGGCCGGTGGGCGAGGAGCCCGTTGTCAGCTGCACGCAGTGTGGGCATCCGCTTCCCGCCGATGCCGAGTTCTGCCCGAGTTGCGGCAAGGCCTCGGAATCGGGAGCGAACGGCGATCGCAAACGACCCGCCGACGGCGGCGGCGGCGGCGAGGCAAGCGTGAGACCCGACCGCTGGGAGGAGTAGCGGGTGACCGCCTCGCCGCCGCAGAACGGCGAAGCTCGTCCGGCTGAGGTCCCTCCGAGCGACTCGACGCAGGCGCCGACCGGCCTGGAGTGCCCTCGTTGCGGGACGCCGCACGCTCCCGACCAGGAGTACTGCCTCGAGTGCGGCCTCCGGCTTCCGGTCGAGGCGGTCGGTTTCGTCCCCAGCCTGAGCCGGGCGTGGCAGAGACGCTTCGGGTGGTATCCAGGCGACTGGGTGTGGCCCTCGCTCCTCGGCCTGGTGCTCGCTGCACTCGCCGGGATCGGCGCCGCCGCGTTCGTCGCGCACGACCAGCGCAGGGCGAGCTACGTCACCGCCACGTCACCCTTTGGGCCGGTCACCTCGACGTTCGGGGCTCCGCCCGAGAGCACGACCGTTTCGACCGGCACCACGCCGACGGGAACCGGCCCGCAGGAAACGCCGGCGCCCAGCCGCAAGAACCTCGCGCCGCCGACGCTCAAGCAATGGCCGACCGGCCGAAGCGGCTGGACGGTCGTCCTGGCATCGCTGCCGACGACGAACGGACGCGATTTCGCTCTCGCGCAGGCGCGGGCCGCGGAGCACGGCGGCATCGAAGCCGTGGGCATCATCGACTCGGCGAATTTCTCGAGCCTCCACCCGGGCTACTACGTTCTCTTCGCCGGCGTGTACAGCTCGTTCGACGACGCGAACACCGGCGCGACGACCGCTCGCGCGCACGGATATCCACGTGCCTATGCGAAGCGGATCACGCCCTAGTTCGTTTTCCAACGAGAAAACTCGAGACCGGACTTTGTAACAGGCCTCGAACCGTTTAAGCTTGGCCGCGGCCGGAGATGCTGGGCGGAGGATTAATCGGGACTTAACAAAGCTTTGCGGGGGATTAATAGGCTGGACGAGATACTGATTTCCGACGAGCGAATGCTTCAGATCCAGGCCTGTATGTATCAGTACTCACGGGCGATCTACCGCTCGATCAAGGACCTCGTAGATCCCTACGTCGACCCGCAGACAAGGATCGAATACCGTCGCCAGGTGCTCGACTCGTGCGAGCAGACGATGGAGCGCCTCGCGACCGATCCGCTCTATTTCGCGAAGCCCGAGCGCGCCCTCTTCCAGGACATCCGGCGATACTTTCCGATCACGTCACAGGCCCAGGTCGCCTGGGCGGTGACCGAGGGCGTCACCGCGGCCGTTGCCTTCATCGAGTCGCAGATCGAGGCGGGTGCTTTCGACGGCGGCGTCTCGCGCTGCCGAGCCACGACCCGCAAGGGCAAGCCGTGCCAGCGCACGCCGTTGCCCGACCGGGACTACTGTCCCTCGCACCAGCATCTCGAGACCCGTCCGCGCGTCGCGGCGTAGGCGCCGGTTTTCCACAGGCTCCGCGCGATAGTCTCGCGGCTGATTGTCGCACGACACCGACAAGCTGATCCGCCAGCTCTCGCTGGTCGCGTTCCTGATGGCCGAGCGCCGGGCCGTGACCGCGCGCGACATCAAGGGGAATGTCGAGGGCTACCAGGAGATGTCCGACGAGGCCTTCGCCCGTCGCTTCTACTCGGACCGCGCCGAGCTGATCGCCCTCGGAGTCCCTCTCCACTCGCAGCGCGACGAGTACACGGGCGAGGAGCTCTACACGATGCGGTCCGAGGCCTACTTCCTCCCGCAACTCGACCTGAAGGACGACGAGCTCGCTGCGCTTCAGACGGCCCTCTATCTGCTGGAAGGCAAGTTCGCCTATGCGGAACCGCTGCGCCTGGCACTTCAGAACCTCGCGCTCGGCCGCCCCGGCTTCGCCGAGGCGCCGACGGACACCGCCCTAAGGGTCGAGGTGCTCGATCCCGAGTACTCGGCCGAGCTGGCCGGCCGGCTCGGCAAGCTCGAGGGGGCGATCTCGAAGCAGCGGACGGTGAAGTTCTCGTACCGGTCGATCTCCCGGGATTCCGAGGAAGAGCGGACGCTGAACCCGTACGCCCTCTTTCAGGACAACGGAGCCTGGTACGTCGTCGGCCAGGATCTCGTCCGCGAGGACATCCGTACCTTCCGCGTCTCGCGCATCCGCGGCGACATCCGCTTCGCGACGCGTCGAGAGCGAGATTTCCGGCTGCCCGCGGACTTCGACATCGAGCCCTACCGCGACCGGCCACCCTGGCAGATCGGCGACATCGTCGGCGAGGCCAGGATCGAGGTGGCGGGCGACACCGCCTGGTGGGTCGAGCGGACGTACGGGGAGCACGGCCGGGTCGAGGACGGCGTCTTCGCGACCGAGTACTCGAATCTCGGCCAGCTCGCTTCGTGGATCGTCCGGCAGGACGGCCGGGCCACACCGGTCGCGCCGGCGGAGCTCAGACGCGAGGTCGCGCGGGCATTGCGACTCGTGCGCGACCGCCACACCGGCGCGCCTCCCGAGGTCGCCGCCGAGGCGAACCCGACGGACGACCACGAGCTGGAGCGCGTTCCCGGACCGGTCGTGCCAGAGCGGTTCGCGGTGCTGCAGGCGCTGCTTGCGTACTTGCTCGACCGCGCCGGCGACGAGGGTGAGGCGGTCATTCCTGCGGACGAGCTGACGGAGCGCTTCCACATCCCTCCGGACGAGCTCGAGGAGCACCTTTCGCTCCTCAATCTCGTCAACTTCGGCGGCGGCTGCTACGCCATCTACGCGCAGCTCGAGAATGGTCAGGTCCGCGTGGACAAAGAGCTCTTCGGGGACACGTTCCGCGCGCCGCCGCGGCTGACGCCGCTCGAGGCTCGCGCGATCCGGCTGGCGCTCGAGTTCGTCGGGCCGATGATCGCCGCCGACGCGCGAACGCCGCTCGACCGCGTCCGGAAGAAGCTCGAGGAGACGTTCGGGGAGTTCGACCTCGCGCAGACGCCCGCGCCGCACGTCGGCGAGGCCGAGGAGGATCTGGTGGCGACTCTCACCCAGGGCATCCGCGAGCGTCGCCTCGTCGAGCTCGACTACTTGAAGGAGGGCGAGGAGTCGACCTCGCCGCATCTCGTCGAGCCGTACTCGATCGAGCGCCGGCTTCCGTACTGGTACGTGCACACGTGGGACCGGACGCGGGAAGGCGAGCGCTCGTTCCGCCTCGACCGGATGCGCAGCGCGCGCGTCCTCAAGGACGCATTCGAGCCGCGCCAGGGGTTCGAGCCGCGCGGCCTGCGCGACGCTCGGGCCGTGCAGATCTGGTATTCGCCCGAGGTTGCCCGCTGGCGGCTCGAGCGGGGGACCGCCCGGTCGCTCAAGGACGGCTCCGCGCTCGAGGATGTCGCGGTCGGGGGAGAAGACTGGCTGATCGGCGAGGTTCTCTCGTTCCGGGGAGAGGCCGTCGTCCGTGAGCCGAAGGAGCTTCGGACGCGAATCGCCGAGCGCGCTCGCGAGCTGCAGGCCGAGCTCGGGGTGGCGCGCGTGCGCGTGCCCTCGCCGGCTGAGTCCGCTAGCCGATAGGAAGCGTCAGCGTGAAGGTCGCCCCGCGGCCGAGTGCCGAGCTGATCTCGAGCGTGCCGCCGTGAGCCTCGGCGATGGAACGGGCGATGAACAGGCCGAGGCCCGTGCCCGGCGTGCCGGGCGATCCGGTGGTGTGCCCGCGACCGAACTTCTCGAAGATCAGGCGCTGCTGGTCGGTCGGCACGCCCGGCCCGCGGTCGGCGACCTCGATCAGAACGCGCGAGTCCTGCTGGAAGGCGCTGACGAGGACTCTCTCGCCCGCCGGGGAGAACTTGACCGCGTTATCGAGCAGGTTCGTCAAGACCTGCTGCAACCGATCGCGATCGCCGCGGACGTGCGGGAGCTCGCCATGGACCTCGGCGCTCACGCTGACCTCGTCCTGAGCCAGCGAGATTCCGGCAACCGAGTCGCGGACGAGCGCATCGAGGTCGACGTCGTCGAAGCGGTAGGTGAACGTTCCGGCCTCGATCCGCGAGGTGTCGAGCACGTCGCTGACGAGGGCAGCGAGCCGTTCGGTCTCGCTGCCGATCAACGCGAGGAAGGATTCGCGCTGATCGGGTGTGAGCTCGCGCCATCGCTGGCGGAGGGTCTGGGAGGAGCCGACGATCGATGCCATCGGCGCGCGCAACTCGTGCGAGACGAGCGAGACGAAGTCCGCGCGCAGCGCTGAGAGCCGGCGCAGCTCCTCGACGGTGCTGCGTTCCGCCTCGTAAGCGCGAATGTTCTGCACGGCGCTCGCCACCAGTCGTCCCAGAAGCCCCACGAGCTCGAGCTCCTGCTCGTTGAACGAGCCCGCCTCGCGCCGGACGAGAGACACCATCCCGATCGCCCTGGGGCCCTGCAGCAGCGGCGCCGCGATCCGGGAATGGAGCCCCAGCTCGAGGAACTCGCGTTCCTCCGAGTAGCGCGCGTCCGTCATGTCCTCGCGGTAGCGCGGCTGTCCGGTCCGGAGAATCTCCGCCAGCAGGGTCTCGCCCACAGGGGCCCGCGAGCCCCGGACGAAGATGTCTTCGGCGCCGAGGCCCGCGACGGCCATCACCTGCGCGGTCCCCGCCTCTTCGAGGACGATCGCCATCCGGTCGAAGGGAACGAGGCCCCGAAGCTCGCGAATGAAGGCTTCGAAGGCCTCGTCGAGGTCGAGCGACGAGCTGAGCGCGCGGGCGCAGCGTGTCGCGGCCTCGAGCACGTCCGCACGCCGGCCGAGCTCGTCGCGGAGCTGTTCGGCCTCCTTGACCTGAGCCTCGGAGGTCGCCGTTTCTCGCCGGAGCCGGTCGACCAGCCAGCCGACGATCATCCCGGTCAGCGTCAGGAGGCCCCATGGGAAGACGACGTGATCCACCTGGTAGCCGTGCGGCGGATTGTCGAACTTCGTCTCGCGCCACCATTCCGTGAAGCCGAGCATCGGTGCGATCGCGAGCGGCATCAGCACCCCGCCGCGGATCCCGTAGCGGACGGCCGCCTCGACGAGCAGGACGACGAAGAGCTCGTTGACGGGCGAGCCGACTTCGTACTGGTAGATGACGACGAAGGAGGAGAGGATCGCCGTGTCGAGGGCGAGACCGAGCAGGCCGATCCGGCGCGGCGCACGCTCGAAGACTCCCGGTCCACTCAGCCGGTAGAGCAGAACGGCGGCGACCGCAAGCGCGGCGGTCACCGTCCACGCCCAACCCTCGTAGCCCGCCGGGTAGTTCGTGCTGAGGACGCCGACTTCGACGATCGCGAACGGCACTGCGGCAAGACGGACCCAGGCGATCCAGCGCTCGGTTTCACGCAACCGCTGGAGCTCGGGGCTCATCGTGCCGCTGTCCGCTCGTTGGCCAGTGCGATGGCGGCGTTGCGTTGGAGAAACGTGCCGTCGTTTCGCGGCACGTAGAGGCGCGCGTAGCGCTCGCGAAGCTCGTCCGGGTCGGACTCGAGCCAGTCGACGAGGTCGACGTGAGGCTCGGCTTCGGGCGGCAACGGCCGGCCGGCCCGGCGCTTCGCGATCCCGCGGTTCCAGGGACAGACGTCCTGGCAAATGTCGCAGCCGTAGACCTGGACGCCGAGTGCCTCACGGTACTCCTCCGGCGGGTCGCGCGGCGACTGCGTCCAGTAGGAGAGACACTTTGTCGCGTCGAGCGTTCCGGGCTCGTCGAGCGCGCCCGTCGGGCAGGCTTCGATACATAGCGTGCAGGAGCCGCAGTCGAGCCCGAGGGGCGCCGACGGCTCGAGCTCCCGATCCGTCACGAGCGTCCCGAGCACTACCCACGAACCGAACCGGCGCGTGATCAGCATCGTGTTCTTGCCGTAGAAGCCGACCCCCGACCTCGCCGCCGCCTCCCGGTCGACGTGCTGGTTTTCGTCGACGAGGACGCGGTACTCACCGCCGAGCCGGCGGCCGAGCGCATCCAGCTTCCCGCGGAGCTCGGCGTAGGCGTCGTACCAGGTGTAGCGAGGGAGGCGTCCATGGCCGTGCGGACGCTCGGGCTCGTCCCCGTAGTATGCGAGCGCCGCCGAGACGACGGTTCGTGCGTTCGGAAGCAGCTTCTCGGGGTGGCACGAGACCTCGGGCTGCGCCATCGTGAAACGCATGTCTGCGAACAGCCCTCGCGCACGGCGGTCGCGAATGTGGCGTTCGGTCTCGTCGTACGGCTCCGCGGGAGCGGCGCCCACGACGTCGAGCCCGAGCTCCTCTGCCAAGCGCTCCAACTCTGTGGCGCTCATGTAGAAGATTGTGCCGTTGAAAGCAGTCAGGATTCACGAAGACGGCGGCCCCGAAGTCCTTCGGTACGAGGACGCCCCCGACCCCGAGGCGCGCGAAGGCGAGGTCCTCGTCCGCTTGAGGGCCGCGGCGCTGAACCACATCGACCTCTGGATCCGGAGCGGCCGGCCCTCCGCCCCGAAGCCCCGGATCCTCGGCTCGGACGGTGCAGGCGAGCGTGTGGACACGGGCGCGCGGGTCGTCATCAATCCGGGGTTGGACGACGGGGCGCGGATCGTCGGCGAGCACATGGACGGGACGGACGCCGAGCTGATCCCGGTTCCCGAGGAGTATGTCCATCCGATTCCCGAAGGCATGTCGTTCGAAGAGGCAGCGGCGTTCCCGCTGGTCTTCGAGACGGCCTACCGGATGCTGGTCACCAAGGCCAAGCTCGAGAAGGGCGAATGGCTCCTCGTCTGGGGGATCGGTGGAGGCGTCGCGACCGCGTCGCTTGCGATCGCCAAGGCGCTCGGGGCGCGCGTCCTCGCGACCTCGTCGAGCGACGCGAAGCTGGAGCGGGCCCGCGAGCTCGGTGCCGACGCGGTCGCAAACCATGTCCAGGGCGACGTCGAGACCGCGGTGAAGGAGGCGACCGGTGGCGTGGGAGTCGACGTCGTCGTCGAGCACGTGGGTGAGGCGACCTGGAAGTCGTCGCTGGCGTCGACGAGGCCGGGAGGCCGCATCGTCGTGTGCGGAGCCACGAGCGGACCGAATCCGCCGACCCAGCTTCATCGCGTCTGGTGGAAGCAGCTGACGATCTACGGCTCGACGATGGGCACGCGCGAGGACTTCGCCGGCGCCTTCGAGCTCGTCAAGTCGGGCCGGGCCCGGCCTGTGATCGACGACGTGTTCCCGCTGGCCGAAGCACGCGCCGCCCACGAGCGGATGGAAGCCGGCGAGCAGTTCGGCAAGATCATTCTGCGAATTCCGGACTAGCCCACGCCGCACCGGGCCGGGCTCTTCCCGCCTCCCGGCCGTCGTTCGTCTCCAAATGGCGTCTGACCCCAGGAGGGTGCCGCGCAACCCGTTACGGGGCCTAGCCGGACCGCTCTTTCGTTACGGAGCGGTCACGCATTCGTAACTGCGTCCGACACCAGGACTTGTCGGTTCCGGCCGGCCGGGTGCCCGCCACATTCGTGGCGAGCACCCGTCTGGTGCGGGGCCTACGGGTGGTACTGCTCGTCGATCGAGCGGACGGTGTCGATCCGGACGCGAATCCAGAAACGACGGTGCGGCGTCGTCGACTGCGCGAGCCGTGCCACCGTGGTTCGGGTCGAGCACGTCGCGTGGCGGAGGATGGTGACCTGTGCATTCGCAGGGACGAGGAACGTCAGCAGCTTGTGCGTCTCGTCGCGCGTATAGGTGTCGTTGGGCACGTCGCCCGAACCGGTGTCTGCGAGCGCGGCCCGGCTGGCCGTGAGACCGCTGAGGAGCAAGGCAGGGTCGAAGCGGAGCAGATAGTGATTGCCCCTGCGGGCAAGCGAGCTGATGTGTCCGTACAGCGACTGCTGGCCCGCGGGGGTGGCCCGAGGAAGCGTCGCGAATGTACAACCCTGCTTGTCTGCCGGCCCCGCCATAGGGCGCGAGGTCGCTGAAGCGGCCGAGGCGATTGCGACCACGGCGGCCGCCGTGGCGAGAATGACGAGCGATGACTTCATGACGACTCCTTTCGGTTGGGGGTCGCCCCGAGGATCGGCGGCCGCGGTCAAGCCGTGTCAAAGCGCCGGTAAAGAGGGCGATTCGGGTGGTCTGCAGGGCCGGTCGTATTGCCGGCTAGGTGAGCCCGCCCGGAGGCTTCGGTGCCCAGGGACTTCTTGATGGCGCGCAGATGGTTCATACTCGACGTATGGGCGACGGGGAGAGGGAGCGTCTGCCCCCAGTGGAGGACGGCGGCAACCTCGCTGATCTTCGTACGCGCATCGTGGCGGTAGTTCGCGATGCGTCGTTTCCGGCCGCGGGTCGCGGCTACGAGCGTCGGGCCGTCGATTCCTACGTCAGACGTGTCAACCGCCTGATCGCCGAGCTCGAAGCCGGGCGCTCGCCCCATGCCGCCGTCCGGGATGCGCTCGATCGCGTCGGCCAGCAGACGGAATCCCTACTCCACCAGGCCCGCGCGACGGCCGAGGAGCTGCGTGCGAGCGCACGCTCGGAAGCCGAGGAAGAGCTCGACCGCGCACGAGCCGAGGCGGAGCAAATCGTCGCCGACGCGAGCACGGCAGGCGCGGAGGCGGAGGAGGTGCTTGCCAAGGCAAAGGCCGAGGCAGGTGACATCCTTGCGCGGGCGAGCGTGGAGGCGCAGGAGATCGTCGCGCGCGCGCATGGCGAAGCGGAAGACGTCGTCGCGGAGATGCGGGAGCGTGTGCAACGGCTCGACGACGAGATCGCGGCCTCGAGAAAACAGGCCGAGGCACAGATGCAAGGCCTTCACATGGAGGCGGAGGCGGCCTGGAGGAAGCGGCAACAGCTCCTCGACGAGCTCAGCCTCCTCGGCACGCGGATCGTCGAGGTCGCAAACGAGGAGGCTGGCCGCCCCTCGCCTGTCGAAGCCGGTTAGGAGACGCCCCGGCTAGCCGGCGGTGTAGGTCGCGTAGACCGACATCTGCTCGCTGTCGAACGACGCCGTTCCGAACGGGTTGCTCGGCCCGTCGCCGTAGTTGTCCTGGTTGAGAGCGCGCGCACCCGAGACGCTGTTCCAGCGAAAGCCGGCGACGTTGCTCGAGCCGCCGCTGATGACGCCGATCCAGTAAGTCCCCGGCTGTAGGGCCAGCGCCGAAGGGAAGACGAGGTCGTACCAGCCGGCCGGGTCGGTTCCTTGGCCGTCGCCTCGCCGCCCATGAGGTTCCCGCGCTCGATTTCTCGTCGGAACACCCACATCCAACCCGGACCCGGAAGCCTTGCAATCTTTGTCACATGGCGGGATAGTCGCCACTAGGCAGGCGCCACTGCTCTAGTCAGGAGGGGAGTCATGACCAAGCTTCCAGGGATCGCCGCGATCCTCGTTGCCGCGCTGGCCCTCGCAAGCTCCGCCAGCGCCGATCAGCCGCTGACCGGGACATTCCCGATCGGCCTCCACGCCACCTTTCCAGCGGGCACTTTCTGCAGCTTCGCCGTCAGAGTCGACCTCGATGGAACCGGAACCTTTTCCATCTTCGACAACCCTCCGCGGAACATTCAGCACTACGAGCAGCAAGGGACCATCACCGCCAACGGCAAGACGCTGCTCGTCAACGATCATTGGAACGTGACGACCACTCCTCCGAGCAATCCGTCGGAGGAACTTGGCGTGTTCACCCAGCGCGGGGCACCATTCCACATTCTGGTGCCCGGTGGGGGCACCGTGCTACTCGACGCGGGGTATCTCGTCACCCTCTTCCCGTCCGGGACCGTTGTCGTCTCACACGGGCAGTTTCCGTTCGAGGTCGATGGTGATGTTTCGGCGCTCTGCGCTGCTCTGGCGCCCTAGGCTGCATGGCCCCGCGAGGTCGACGCCGCTCCTCTCCCGGGCCGAGACGGCGATCCCAACCTTAAGGCATCCGAGCGAGTCCCCCCAAACGTCGGGGCAACGTCGGACCTGCGGGGGTCGAACCTCACCGCGCAGCTTCGGGATGATTGACTCGAGCCGGGGCTGGGCGCTTTAAGCCTCCTGGGGTCGACCGCAGACGCCCTCGGCTGGGGAGAGGAGGAGCCGATGCCCCGGCTCGGACTGTGAAGTCCGACTCCATTCTAGGACAGAGGCGGAAGATCAACCGGCGACGGATGGCCGTTCCCCCTCGCTCTTGCTGACGACTTCACTCGATTGAGGGATGGTGAACTGGGGAGCCCGGAGGCGACACTCCCGGAGCGAGCCGGAGGGCTGGCAACGCGCAATGCCCTGCGCGTTAGGGGTGACCCGAAGCGAGTCTGCCGGCTCGCTCACGAGCAGTCGCCTCTCCCGCCATCGCCTCGGCCATGAGCGGATTCTCGTGCTGGAGCGCTCGACCGGAGAGACAGTTAGTGCGGGGCCGCTTCGCGAGTCGACGCTGCTCCTCTCCGGGGCCGACCGGCTGAGCGAAGTTTAGATGCGGCCACCGTAGGTCGTTTGACTCGACGCGCTCTCGCGTGCTTCAGTCGCCCCACCTACCGAGGAGGCGCGATGAGCACGCCGGGCAACACAGGTCCTCTCGGCCGCCCACGCGGAGTCGGCTTCGGGATTCTCATGTTTATCGTCACGCTCGGCTTCTACAGCTGGTACTGGGTCTTCAAGACCGAGGAGGAGATGGGGCAGCACACCGGAGAAGGCCTCGGAGGAGTCCTGGGCCTCGTGATCTGGATCGTCCTCCACCCCGTGATGGCGTTCGTGATCCCCTCAGAGATCGGGAAGATGTACAAGAAGGACGGGCAGGAGCCACCCATGAGCGGTTGGACAGGCTTGTGGCTCTTCCCGTTTGGCTTTCTCATCGTTCCGGCGATCGTCTGGTTCGTGAAGATCCAGGGAGCGCTCAACA
>DASQWX010000247.1:0-11609 GCA_035640035.1 Gaiellaceae bacterium | reverse complement strand
CGGCCGCCCTTGACGACCTTGGCGACGCGGTTGATCTCGACCACGCGCTCCTTGAGCTCGCGTTCTCGTTCGCGCTCGATGACTTCGCGCTCTACAGGTGTAGTGCTCAGAACTTCAGCCCTCCTTCGCGTGCGGCCTCGGAAAGCGCCTTCACGCGTCCGTGGTAGAGGTAGCCGCCGCGGTCGAAGACGACAGCTTCGACGTTGGCCTTCTTGGCGTTCTCGGCCAGCAGCTTGCCGACCTCGGCCGCCTGCTGGGTCTTGTTGCCCTTGAAGGATTTCTTCAGGTGCAGCCAGCTCGCGGCCGCGAGGGTCTTGCCCTCGGCATCGTCGACGAGCTGCGCCTCGATTCCGTGGTTCGAGCGGAAAACGACGAGCCGCGGCCGCTCGGCCGTGCCGTAGATCTTGCCGCGGACCCGCTTGTGGCGGCGTGCGCGGGCTTGGGGTTTCGTCAGGACCGCCATTACGCTCTCTTGCCGGCGGCGCAGCCGCCTGTCCGCGTCAGCGGACCAGGGGACGGGGTCTGGGGGAACCGGGAGGTTCCCCCAGCACTGACAGAATTCAGCTGCAAATCAATCACGCTCTCTTGCCAACCTTCCTGCGCACGTACTCGCCCGCGTAACGGATGCCCTTGCCCTTGTAGGGCTCCGGCGGGCGAGTCTTGCGTACCTGGGCAGCGATCTCGCCGACCTGCTGCTTGTCGATGCCCTTGACGAGCACCGTGGTCGCGTCCGGAACCTCGAAGCTGATCCCCTGAGGTGGCTTGACGACGACGGGATGCGAAAGCCCGACGCTGAGCTCCAGGTCGGTGCCGCGCAAGGCGGCCCGGTAGCCAACGCCCTGGATCTCGAGCCGCTTCTCGAAGCCCTTCGTGACCCCCTCGACCATGTTCGCGACCAGCGAGCGGGTGAGCCCGTGCAGGGCGCGGTCATCGCCGCGTTCGGTCGGCCGCGTGACGACGAGCTGGCCGTCGGCCTGCTCGATCTTCATCCGCGCCGGCACCGCCTGCGAAAGCTCGCCCAGAGGACCATTGACCTGAACTCGTCCAGGGCTGATCGCCACGTTCACACCGCTTGGCAATTCGATTGGCTGTTTTCCGATTCGACTCATTCGATTCTCCCGCTGATGAAAGTGCGCAGCATTTTCACCAGATAAAGCAGACCACCTCGCCGCCGACGCCCTTTTCCTGCGCCGTCCGGCTCGTGATCAGGCCGTCCGAGGTCGACAGGATCGCGACGCCCATGCCGCCGAGAACGCGCGGCAGCCGGTCCTTGCGCGCATAGACGCGGCGACCCGGCTTCGAGATGCGCTTCAGGTTCGTGATCACGCGCTCGCGGCTGCGGCCGTACTTGAGATCGATCACGAGCGTCTTGTAGGAGCCGCCGTTCTCGACGTGGTAGTCGCGGATGTAGCCCTCCTCCTTGAGGAGGCGTGCGATGCCCTCCTTTATCTTCGAGTTCGGCATCTCCACGTGGTCGTGAAGCGCGCGGTTCGCGTTGCGAATCCGGCTGAGCATGTCTGCGATCGGGTCCGTAAGCACCTGCGTCCTCCTACCAACTGCTTTTGGTCATGCCGGGAACCGAGCCTTCGTGCGCGAGCTCGCGCAGGCAGATCCGGCAAAGACCGAACTTGCGATAGACCGCACGCGGCCGGCCACAGCGGCGGCAGCGTGTGTAGTTGCGCACCTTGTACTTCTGCGGGCGCGCGGCCTTCGCGATAAGCGATTTCTTGGCCATTACTCCGGTGTCTCTCCTTCTGCTTGCGCCACGGCCGGGAACGGCATGCCGAGGCCGCGGAGGAGCGCCTCCGCTTCCTCGTTGCCCTCCGCCGTGGTGGTGATCGCGACGTCGAGTCCTCGAATGGTGTCGACGTCGTCGTAGTTGATCTCGGGGAAGATGATCTGCTCGCGGATCCCGAGCGAGAAGTTGCCGCGGCCGTCGAAGGAGCGCGTGCTCAGTCCGCGGAAGTCGCGGATCCGCGGCAGCGCGATCGAGATCAGCCGGTCGAGAAACTCCCACATTCGTGCGCCGCGCAGCGTCACGCGCACACCGACAGGCATGCCTTCGCGCAGCTTGAAGCTCGCGACCGACTTACGGGCGCGGCGCACCTGCGCTCGCTGCCCGGCGATCGTCGTCAGCTGATCCAGCGCGCTGTCCAGGATCTTCGCCTCGGTCTTGGCGTCGCCGATTCCCATGTTCAGCGTGATCTTCTCGAGGCGCGGTACATCCATCACCGAGGACAGCCCGAGCTGCTCCTTGAGCTGTCCGCGCAACTCCTGCTCATAGCGCGCCTTCAAGCGCGGCTGGTAGCCGTTGCCGTTCGTGTCGCGTCGGGCTCTCGCCATTATTTGTCGATCTCCTCGCCACAGTCGGCGCGCTTGCAGACGCGGACGTGCATCTGCTTGTCCTTGACGGTTTTCTCCTTCATCCCGATCCGGGTCGGCCGGTTGCACGTTGGGCAGACGACCATCACGTTCGCGACGGGCACGGGCGCGGCCTTTTCGATCACGCCGCCGGGCGTCATCTGGGTACCGCCCATCCGGCTCGAGTCGCGCATCGGCCTGGGCTTCGTGTGCCGCTTGACGACGTTCAGGTTCTCGACGATCACGCGCCGCTCGCCCGGGCGCGAGTCGATGACCCGGCCCTGCTTGCCGCGATCCTTGCCCTTGATCATGTGGACGAGGTCGCCCTTACGGACCTTCATTTTGGTGGCCATGCCTATTTCAACTCCTCACGAGCGAAGCGAAGTGACAAACCAGCAAGTGGAAAATGCGCAGCATTTTTCACTTAGAGCACCTCGGGAGCTAGGGAAACGATCTTCATGAAGTTCCTCTCGCGCAGCTCGCGGGCAACGGGGCCGAAGATGCGGGTGCCGCGCGGGTTGTTCGCGTTGTCGATGATCACCGCGGCGTTCTCGTCGAACGCGATCGACGTCCCGTCGTCCCGCCCGTAGGGCTTGCGCGTGCGGACGACGACCGCCTGGACGACCTCGCCCTTCTTGATCGCGCCCTGCGGGGTCGCCGTCTTCACCGTGGCGGTGATGACGTCGCCAACCCGGGCGTAACGCCGCTTCGAGCCGCCTTTGACCCGGATGCAGAGGATCTCGCGCGCGCCGGTGTTGTCCGCGACGCGCAGTCGGGATTCCTGCTGGATCATTACTGAGCGACCTCCACGATCTCGACCAGACGCCAGTTCTTCGTCTTCGACAGCGGCCGCGTTTCCACGATGCGCACGACGTCGCCGACCTTCGCCTGGTTCTGCTCGTCGTGGGCGTGGAACTTCGTCGTGCGGCGCACGACCTTCTTGTACTTCGGGTGCGCCTTCACGGCGTCGACCCGGACAACGATCGTCTTGTCCATGTTGCTCGAGACGACGACGCCTCGCCGCTCCTGGCGGCGACCGCGCGCGTGTTCCGGCTTCGGCAGCCGGGTGATCGGCGTGCGCTGCGCCGGACGCTCACGCTTCGGCTTTGAATGCTTGTGCCGCTGGGTGCGCGGGAGGCGCTTCCTCTTCCGCCGGACCGGCTGCGGAGCTTCAGCCGCGGGAGCCTCGTCGCCTCCCTCGGCAGGCTCGTCACCCTCGGGGGCTTCAGCGGCGGCGGCTTCGGCCTCGACGTCCGGCGCAGGCTCGGCCTCGGCGACCGGCGCCTCTTCCGCCGTGGGCTCCTCGGCGGCAGGCTCCTCAGCCGCGGGCTCCTCGGTTTCCTTCTCGGGCTCTTCGGCCTCGGCTGGGGGTTTCGGCTGCTCCTCCGTCTCGGCGGCGGGAGCGACGGGACCTTCGGGCGCCGAGACCGTCTCGCCCTGCTGCTCGTCCTCGTTCTCTGTTTGCTCGTTCTGTTCTTCGTCAGCCATTCGTCACTCGATTCGCGTTCATTTCTCGTTCCGTGCGGACGGTCAGAATGCGGGCGATCTCACGCTTCGCGAGCTTCAGCCGGGCCGTGTTCTCCAGCGCGCCGGTCGCACCCTGGAAGCGCAGGTTGAAGAGCTCCTGGCGCCTGTCCGCGAGCTGCATCTCCAGCTCCTCGTCGGTGAGATCCCTGAGGTCTCTAGCTCGCAAAGAGATCCGCCTCCCGTTTCACGACTCGCGTCTTGATCGGCAGCTTCCGGCCCGCGAGCCGGAGCGCTTCCTTCGCCAGCGGCTCGGGCACGCCGGCCAGCTCGAACATGACCCGTCCCGGCTTGACGACGGCGACCCAGTGCTCGGGCGCGCCCTTGCCGGAACCCATCCGTGTCTCGGCGGGCTTCTGCGTGACCGGCTTGTCGGGAAAGACGTTGATCCAGACCTTGCCGCCGCGACGGATCTTTCGCGTCATCGCGATACGGGCAGCCTCGATCTGCCGGTTCGTCACCCAGCCGTTCTCGAGCGCCTTGAGGCCGAAGTCGCCGGCCTGCACCGCCGTCTGGCCCTTTGAGGCACCGCGGCGACGCCCTCGCTGGTACTTGCGGAACTTGGTCTTCTTGGGAAGCAGCATTTAGCTCTCGTCGTCCTTCTTCTTCGCCGTTCGCTTGGCTGCAGGGGCCTTCGCAGCGGGAGCCTTCTTGGCGGTCGTCTTTCTCGTCGTTGACGGCTTGCTGCTGGAGGCCTTCGACGACGCTTTCTTCTTCCCGGCGCTCTCGTCGCCGGACTGGTCGAGCTTCGTCGGGTCCTCGTGCATCTGCTTCTGAGTTGTCGTGTCAGGGGCGTCGGCGACGGCCGCGGGGGTCTCCTCGACCTGTGGCTCGATTACCGGCTGTTCGCGCCCCTCCGCAGAGACGCCCTGTTCGTCCGTGCGCGGCTGCTCGACGGTCTCCGCGGGCGCCTCCTCGCGCTGGCGGCGCGGACCGCGGCCTTGGCCGCCCCCTCGACGTGGCCGCCGTTGACGAACCGGTCCGAGCCCCTCGCGGTCGGCGCCGCGACCTCTGCCGCCCTGCCGGCTTTCGCCGAGACCCTCGGTGCGGCCGCCGCGGCGGCGGGCCTGATCCTGGTCGCCGAGTCGGGTGTCGCCCTGCTGCGCGGAGCTCTCGTAACCCGAGGGCATGATCTCGCCCTTGTTGATCCAAACCTTGACGCCGATCCGCCCGGTCGTCGTCTTCGCTTCCGCGAAGCCGTAGTCGATGTCCGCGCGGATCGTGTGCAGCGGCACGCGCCCCTCCGAGTAGCTCTCCGAGCGGCTCATCTCCCCGCCGCCGAGGCGACCGCCGCACATCACCTTGACGCCTTGCGCTCCGGAACGGATGGCCGAGGCGAGCGAGCGCTTCATCGCCCGGCGGAAGCTGACCCGGTTCTCGAGCTGCTCGGCGATCGACTGGGCAACGAGCTTGGCGTCCAGCTCGGGCCGCTTGATCTCGTTGATGTTGATGTGCACGGCCTTGCTGGTCATCCCGTGGATGTCCTTGCGGAGCGCATCCACCTCGACGCCCGACTTGCCGATCACGATCCCCGGCCGGGCGGTGTAGATGTCGATGGTGATCCGCTGGGCGTCCTTGCGAATCAGGATGTCGGACAGGCCCGCGTGCGACAGCTTGTTGTAGATGTGCTCGCGGATGCGGACGTCCTCCTGGAGGAAGTCCGCGAAGTCCTTGTTGCCGGTGTACCAGTTCGACTTCCAGTCGTGGATGACGCCGACGCGCATCCCGCCCGGATGGACCTTCTGACCCATTAGCTTTCATCCGAAGAAGTCTTCGACTTCTTCGGAGCCTCCTTTCGATTCCTCGTGCGCTTTGGCCTCTCGGTCGCCTCCGCCTTCGGCTCGGTCTCAGGCTCCTGCTCGACCGGCGGCGCCTCCGTCTCCGCAGTAGGTGTAGGCGTCTCCGCCACTACAGGCTCGGGCGCGGGAGCAGGCGGCGGTGCAACTCGCGCCGTTTCGGGACCCGGGACCAGCTTCACGGTGATGTGACAGGTCGGCTTCTTGATCCGGGCCACGCGGCCGCGGGCGCGGGCGCGCCAGCGCTTCATCACGGGGCCTTCGTCGACATAGGCAGCGGAGACGACGAGGCTGTCGCCGAGCAAACCGTGGTTGGCCTCGGCGTTCGCAACCGCGGAGCGCAGCACCTTTTCGATCTCGCGGGCAGCCGCGCGCTGCGTGAAGGCGAGCACGGTCCGGGCCTCGGGGACGCTCCGGCCCTGTATGTGCCTCGTGACGAGCCGAGCCTTGCGCGGGGACATGCGCACCCACTTGGCGACGGCGCGGACCTCCTGCTGTGTCTCGGGCATGGCCATTAGGACCTCTTGACCTCCGTCTTGCGGTCGCCGGAGTGGCCGCGGAACATCCGCGTGGGCGCGAACTCGCCCAGCTTGTGACCGACCATCTGCTCGCTGATGAAGACGGGCACGTGCTTGCGGCCGTCGTGGACCGCGATCGTGTGCCCCACCATCTCCGGGAAGATCGTCGAGCTCCGCGACCAGGTGCGGACCATCTGCTTGCTGCCGGACTCGTTCATCTGCGTGATGCGGCCCATCAGCCGCTCCTCCACGAACGGTCCTTTCTTTGAACTTCTACTCAAGGGGTTCTCCTACAAACGAAGTGACGTAGAAACCAGCCATGACGGAAATGCGGAGCATTTTCGTCATCTCTTGTCCTTTCCTCGTCTCCGACCGCGGACGATCAACTTGTCCGATTCCTTGTGCTTCCGGCGCGTGCGCTTCCCGAGCGTCGGGACACCCCAGGGCGTCACCGGATGGCGGCCGCCCTTCGACTTGCCCTCGCCGCCGCCATGCGGGTGGTCGACGGGGTTCATTGCCGAGCCGCGGACGGTCGGGCGCTTGCCGCGCCAGCGGCTGCGGCCCGCCTTGCCGCCGGTCACGTTCTCGTGGTCGACGTTTCCGACCTGTCCGACGGTCGCGCGGCATCCCAGCGGAACACGGCGCATCTCGCCCGAGGGCAGCCGCAGGACGCCGTAGCCCTCGTCCTTTGCAACGAGCTGCACGCCCGAGCCGGCCGAGCGCGCCATCTTGCCGCCCTGGCCGGGCTTCAGCTCGACGTTGTGGACGAGCGTCCCCGTCGGGATGTTGGCAAGCGGGAGCGCGTTTCCGGGCCTGATGTCCGCGTTCGGCCCGGACTCGACAGTCGCACCCACCCGCAGCCGCGCCGGGGCGAGGATGTAGGACTTGGCGCCGTCGGCGTAGTGAAGGAGCGCGATCCGCGCCGAGCGGTTCGGGTCGTACTCGATCGCAGCCACCTTCGCGGGGACGCCGTCCTTGACGCGCTTGAAGTCGATCTGGCGGTAGCGGCGCTTGTGCCCGCCGCCCTGGTGACGGCGGGTGATGCGGCCGTGGGCGTTGCGCCCTCCGCTCTTCTTGAGCGGACCGGTCAGACTCTTCTCGGGCTCGTCCTTCGTGATCTCGTCGAACGACGGGACCGACATGAAGCGACGTCCCGGGCTTGTCGGCTTGTAACGGCGGATGGCCATCAGGCTTGGGCTCCTTCGAAGATCTCGATCGACTCGCCGGGCTTGATCTGGACAATCGCCTTCTTCCAGCCGGGCTTACGGCCACGGACCATGCCGCGGCGCTTCGGCTTCGAGCGCACCTGGATCACGTTCACGCGCTCGACGTGGACGTTGAAGAGCTCCTCCACCGCCTGGCGGATCTGCGTCTTGTGAGCGTCCGGGTGGACGCGGAACGAGTAGCGGTGGTTCTCCTCGATCTGCTCGTAGCTCTTTTCCGAGACCACCGGCGCCAGCAGGACTTCGTTCGGATGGAGACTCATAGCTTCACCCCCGGGGGAACCTCCCGGTTCCCCCGAACCCCTCCACTGGTCCGCTGACGCGGACAGGTGACTGCGTCGCCGGATGCAAGCTCATGACGCTCTCCCTTGGACGGCCTCCAGCGCACTCTCACTGACCAGCACTGAGCGCGCCCAGACGAGTGCAGAGATCTCGACCTCCGACGGGGTCACGACCTGCACGCCTTCGACGTTGCGGAACGACTTGGCGATCGCTGCCTGCTCGTCCTGTGCGACGACGATCAACGGTCGCTGCTTGCCCCAGGCCTCGACGAGCGCCGCGGCGTCCTTCGTCGAGGGCTCGCCGAACGAGTCGTCGGCGAGGAGGCCGAACGTACCCTCGTCGGCGTGCGCCGACAGCGCCGCGCGGAAGGCGGCCTTGCGCTCCTTGCGGTTGAGCTTGTGGCCGAAGCTCGTCCGGACGGCGAAAGCCGCCGCGCCGCCGGTCCAGTGCGGCGCCCGAGTCGTGCCCGCGCGGGCCCGGCCTGTTCCCTTCTGGCGCCACGGCTTCGAGCGTCCGCCGGCGACGAGGCCGCGGCTCTTGACGGCGCGTGTCCCCGCACGGTTTGCGCTGAGCTCGGCGCGAACGGCTTCGTGGACGAGATGCGGCTTGACATCGGCGCCGAAGACGTTCTCGTCGAGCGTCAGGTCCTTCGCCTTCTTTCCGGTTCCGTCCAGAACAGGCGCTTTAGGCGCGGCCACGGTGCACCTCCTCCCGCACTTCCACGATGCCGTTCTTGGGGCCCGGCACGGCGCCCTTGACGAGCAGCAGGTTCTGCTCCGGGTCGACAGAGTGCACGGTCAAGCCGATCTGAGTGACTCGCTTGCCGCCGAGCCGGCCGGCCATCTTGATCCCCTTGAACACGCGTGACGGGGTCGCGGAGGCACCGACCGAGCCCGGCTTGCGGATGTTGTGCGATCCGTGGGATGTCGGCCCGCGGCCGAAGTTGTGCCGTTTGATCGTCCCGGCGAACCCCTTGCCGATCGAGACGCCGGAGACCTTGACCTTATCGCCGGCCTCGAAGAGGTCGACGGTGACAGACTCGCCCTCGGTGGCGCCGGTCAGCCCGCGCATCTCGAGCAGGTGTCGATGCGGCGCGACCTTGTGCTTCTTCAGGTGACCGAGGGCCGGCTTGGAGAGCCGCTCCTCCGCAACCTCGTCGTAGGCCACCTGGACGGCGTCGTAACCGTCAACGTCGGCCTGCTTGACCGAAACGACCGGGCATGGCCCCGCCTCGATCACCGTCACAGGGGTCACCTGGCCGGTCTCCTCGTCGAAGACCTGAGTCATGCCGAGCTTCCTGCCCACGATCCCTTTCATGACGCCGCCTCGCCGCCGCGGGCAGGGAGCTCTGTCCGCGCAAGCGGACCAGTGGAAGGGGTCTGGGGGAACCGGGAGGTTTCCCCAGCAAAGCTCAGCACCGTGAAAGAACCTGTCATCACAGCTTGATCTCGATGTCGACGCCCGCCGGAAGATCCAACCGCATCAGCGAGTCAACCGTCTTCGGCGTCGGCGAGTGGATGTCGATCAGCCGCTTGTGGGTCCGGATCTCGAAGTGCTCGCGTGAGTCCTTGTCCTTGAACGGGCTGCGGATGACGGTGTAGACGTTCTTCTCGGTCGGCAGGGGCACTGGACCGGTGATGGTGGCGCCGGTTCGCTGGGCCGTCTCGACGATCGACTGCGCCGACCGGTCGAGCTGCGTGTGGTCGTAGCCCTTCAGGCGGATACGAATCTTCTGAGCCATCAGAGACCACCGTCCGTGCAGCTCGCGCGCTCCAGCCGTGAAACGCCCGCGTCGCAAGGACGCAGGGAGTGTTCGTAGCCGGAGGCTACGGGCACGACTGAGGACGCCGCGAGGCGGAGCGTTGCAGCGCCCTGGAGCGTGCGAGATGTGCGGATGGTGGTCGTCAGCAAACCGACGCCTCCGCTACTTCTGGATCTCGGTGACGACGCCCGCACCGACGGTGCGGCCGCCCTCGCGGATTGCGAACCGGAGACCCTGATCCATCGCGATCGGCTGGCCCAGCTCAATCTCCATGTTCGTGTTGTCGCCCGGCATGACCATCTCCTGGCCCTCCGGCAGCTTGATCGAGCCGGTCACGTCCGTCGTCCGGAAGTAGAACTGCGGCCGGTAGCCGTTGAAGAACGGCGTGTGCCGGCCTCCCTCCTCCTTCGAGAGGACGTAGACCTCGGCCTTGAACTGCGTGTGCGGCGTGATCGAGCCCGGCTTGGCAAGCACCTGACCGCGCTCGACCTCTTCGCGCTTGGTGCCGCGGAGAAGCACGCCGGCGTTGTCGCCGGCCTGCGCAAAGTCGAGCGTCTTGTTGAACATCTCTAGCCCGGTGACGACCGTGCTAGCGGTCTCCGGATGGATCCCGACGATCTCGACCGTGTCGCCCGAGTTGATCTGGCCCTGCTCGATCCGGCCGGTGACGACGGTGCCGCGGCCGGTGATCGTGAACACGTCCTCGATCGGCATCAGGAACGGCTTGTCGGTGTCGCGCGTCGGCTCCGGGATGTAGGAGTCGACAAGCTCCATCAGCTCGAGGATCTTCGGCGTCCACTCTGGGTCGCCCTCGAGTGCCTTCAGCGCCGAGACCTGCACGACCGGGATCTCGTCGCCCGGGAACTCGTAGTTCGTGAGCAGCTCGCGGACCTCCATCTCGACGAGCTCGAGCAGCTCGGGGTCGTCGACCATGTCGGCCTTGTTCAGCGCGACCACGATCGACGGGACCTCGACCTGACGGGCGAGCAGGATGTGCTCGCGGGTCTGCGGCATCGGGCCGTCCGCGGCCGAGACCACGAGGATCGCGCCGTCCATCTGTGCGGCCCCCGTGATCATGTTCTTGATGTAGTCGGCGTGACCCGGGCAGTCGACGTGGGCGTAGTGACGGTTCTCCGTCTCGTACTCGACGTGCGACGTGTTGATCGTGATTCCGCGCTGGCGCTCCTCGGGCGCGTTGTCGATCGAGTTGAAGTCACGGACCTCGGTGCCCGAGACACCCTGCTCGGACAGGACCTTCGAGATCGCGGCTGTCAGCGTCGTCTTGCCGTGGTCGATGTGACCGATCGTGCCGACGTTGAGATGCGGCTTGTTGCGTTCGAACTTCTGCTTCGCCATTTACTCCTCCGGTTGGTGCATTACGCGGTTGCTGTGGACGAGTCGACGAGCTCGCCTGCGATCGACTGGGGAACTCCCTCGTAGCGATCGAACTGCATGGTGAACGTGGCCCGGCCCTGCGTCGTCGAGCGCAGGTCGGTTGCATAGCCGAACATCGTCGCGAGCGGGACGCGTGCTCGAATCGCCTGCGCGTTGCCGCGCGGCTCCAGCCCCTCGACGCGCCCGCGGCGCGAGTTGAGATCGCCCATCACGTCGCCGAGGTACTCCTCGGGTGTCACGACCTCGACGGCCATAACGGGTTCGAGAAGCTGCGGCTTCGCCCGCTGCTCGGCGTTCTTGAAGGCCATCGAGCCGGCGATCTTGAAGGCCATCTCGCTCGAGTCGACCTCGTGGTACGAACCGTCAACGAGCTCGACCCGGACGTCGACGACCGGATAGCCGGACAGGACGCCGGATTCCATCGCCTCCTGGATGCCGAGATCGACCGAGGGGATGTACTCCTTCGGGATCGAGCCACCGGTGATCTTGTCGACGAACTCGTAGCCGTCGCCGGGCTCCATCGGCGAGAGGTTGATCACGGCGTGGCCGAACTGGCCACGGCCGCCGGTCTGCCGGACGAAGCGGCCCTCGACCTTGTCGACCGGCTTCGAGATCGTCTCGCGGTAGGCGACCTGCGGGCGCCCGACGTTCGCGTCGACGTTGAACTCACGCGTGAGCCGGTCGACGATGATCTCGAGGTGCAGCTCGCCCATCCCTGAGATCAGCGTCTGACCCGTCTCCTCGTCGG
>DASQWX010000246.1:0-4035 GCA_035640035.1 Gaiellaceae bacterium | reverse complement strand
GAGGAGAACGCGCAACTCGTCGAGGTCCTGCCGGCGACCGACTACGCCGAAGAGCACATCGTCGGCGCGATCAATATCCCGCTGAAGGAGCTCGACGAGCGCGCGCCCCGCGAGCTCGACCGCGAGCAGCCGGTGATCGTCTACTGCAACGACTATCAGTGAGACCTCAGCCCGCGAGCCGCGTGGCGGCTCGAAGCAATGGGCTTCCGTCGGGTCTACGACTACATGCCGGGCAAGAAGAGCTGGGGCTCGTTTGGCCTGCCACACGAGGGCACGAACGTCCCGGCGCGCAGCGCCGCTGACGTTGCGCATCGCGATGTGCCGACCTGCACGCTCGACGAGAGCCTGGCCGAAGTTCGCCGGCGAGTCCGTGCGGCGGGCTGGGACACCTGCATCGTCTCGAACGAGCAGCGCGTCGTTTTGGGCCGGCTCGGCCGGAGCGCGGTCGCCGCCGACACCGACGAGTCGGTTGAACACGCGATGACACCCGGCCCGAGCACGATTCGGCCGAGCATCGGCACAGACGCGCTGCTCGAACGGATGCGGACCCGCGAGCTGACGAGCTACGTCGTCACGACTCCAGACGGCCGACTCGTCGGCCTCGTCCGGCGCGACGACCTGGAATAGCTAGGCGGCGGGCAGGGTGAACGAGACCCGCGCGCCTCCGTTCGGCGGGCTTTCCGCCCAGATCCGCCCGCCCTGAGCCTCCACCAGGCCGCGAGCAATCGCGAGCCCAAGACCCGAGCCGCCGGAGGACCGCGCAGGATCGGCCCGCCAGAAGCGATCGAACACCCGCCGCAACGCCTCCGGTGCAATCCCGTCGCCGGAGTCCTCGACGCTGACGAGCACCTCCTTCGTGTTGGGCTCCACGCGGACGGCGATGGAGCCGTCAGATGGAGTGTGGCGGAGCGCATTCGTAAGCAGGTTGAGGAGAACGCGCTCAACCTTGTCGGGCGCACAACGCACCGCAGGTGCATCGCCGAGGCGAGTTTCGAGGCGGACGTTCCGCCGCTCCGCTTCCGGCTCGAGGCCACGGACGCACGACTGGACGAGGCCGTCGAGCGATGCTTCTTCGAGCTCGAGCGTGAGAACGCCTGCGTCGATCCGCGCCAGCTCGAAGAGGTCGTCGATGAGGGCGCCGAGGGTCCGCACCTGCTGCGCCAGCGCCCCCGTGTACTGCTCGGGCGTCGCGACTCCGTCCTCGACGGACTCGATCATCGCCTGGATCGCCGCGAGCGGCGTTCGCAGATCGTGGCTCGCCCAGGCGACGAGCTCGCGTCGGGCGTCGAACAGCTCTTCGAGCCGCGCAGCCATCCCGTTGAAAGCCACGCCGAGCTCGGCGATCTCGGTCGGGCCCCGCTCGGGCGCCCGTGCGGAGAGGTCGCCGGCTGCGAGCTCGTTCGAAGCGCTCCGTAGCCGATCGACCGGCGTGGTGATCGACCTGCCGACGAACAGAGCGGCAGCGATCGCGACCGTTGACGAGGCGGCTGCGACGGCGAGGATGACGACGTCGGCACCCATGTGGAACATGGCGATTCCGGACAGGAGTACGGCGGCGAGCGGGAGCCCGACCGCGAGCAGGGACAGCCCGGCGAGCCGTGCACTCACGGTCGGCAAAAACCGAAGCGCGAACGCACCGGCGAGGCCCGCCGCGAGGGTCGAGGCCGCGACGACGAGCGCGAGCTCGATCATTGAGAGAGGCGGTAACCCACGCCCCAGACCGTCTCGAGGTAGCGCGGTCGCGCCGGAACGTCCTCGATCTTCCCGCGCAGCCGCCGTACGTGCACCGTGATCGTCCCGCTGTCGAAGGCGGGCTCGTATCCCCAGACGCGGCTCATGAGCTGGTCACGGGAGAAGACGCGACGCGGGTGCCGAGCGAGGAACAACAGGAGGTCGAACTCACGCGCCGTCAGCTTGAGCGCATCTCCGCCCTTTCGCACTTCTCGAGCGGCGGCATCGATCTCGATGTCCCCAAAGCGGAGGCGCTCGTCAGGCCGTTCCGTCGCCGCGGTGCCACGCCGAAGCACGTTGCGCACTCGCGCGACGAGCTCGCGTGGCGAGAACGGCTTGGTGACGTAGTCGTCGGCGCCGAGCTCGAGCCCGACGATCCGGTCGGCTTCGTCGCCGCGCGCGGTCAGCATGATCACCGGTAGCTGAGAGCGATCGCGGATCCAGCGGCAGAGCGCTAGCCCGTCGGTGCCGGGAAGCATCAAGTCGAGGACGACGAGACTCGGCAACTCCCGCTCGAGGAGCTTGCGCGCACTGTCCCCGTCGCCCGCCTCGAGCGTGGCATAGCCCTCGCGTCGCAGGTACTGAACGACCACGTCCCGGATCGTCGGTTCGTCGTCGACGACCAGAACCGTTTCCATGCGCCCATTCTGCAGCAGAGTCCTTACAGGACTGTGAAATCACACCGGCGCCGTTAACGGACATTTAAGGGCCACGTAAGCGCTGGGAAAGACACCGGACATAGCGTGGCCGGCGAGTGAACCAGCGATCAAGGAGGACTCAGATGCGTGTGTTACTCGCCGTGTCTCTTGCCGGCGTGACAGCACTCCTCGTCGCCCTTCCGGCGACGGCGACGACGGGAAAGGGCCAGCTCTTCCACGACGGTTCCGTCGTCGGGACGGTCATCACACCGTCGCCGATTGCGCCCGGAAGCGGGACCGATCCGTTCTACAACGTGACGAACGGCGCTTCAGGCCAGCTCGGGATCGCCGGCGTCGCCCCGGGCGACGGTCCGTACCACGGGGGCAGCTGGCAGGTCTACCTCGTCACCTTCAACCCCGGCGTGACGCCGTACCTGCTCACCTCGGACGAGGCGGTGTTCGCAGCCCGCGACGCCGGCGACGTCACCGTAACTCGGGCTGGAGACGCAGACTTCCGATGTCCCCTCACTCAGCCAAACGGCGGGTGAGCTGCGATGACGCGGATCGGAAGGAGGCGGGCCGGCGCTACCGCGTTGCTGGCCGCCTCGCTCGTGCTCGCTGCCGCCGTGCTCGCGGCCGGGTCTGCGGCTACGACCACCCGGGCCGGCGGGGCCGCCTCGGCGCAAGCCGTCACGATCACCGCTCACGCCTCTCGCTACGGCAAGATCCTGTTCGACGGCCGAGGACGCGTCCTCTACCTGTTCGCGCGGGATCGGGCGGGGCGCAGCAGCTGCTCGGGCGCCTGCGCGAAGGCCTGGCCGCCGTCCCTGACCAAGGGCGTTCCCAGGGCAGGGCGGGGCGTTAACGCCAAGCTCCTGGGGACGACAAAGCGGAAGGACGGAACCCTCCAGGTCACCTACGGAAAGCATCCGCTCTACTACTTCAAAGAGGACACGAAGGCGGGCCAGATCAAGTGCCAGAACGTCTCGAACTTCGGAGGGCTTTGGCTCGTCGTCGCGCCGAGCGGGAAGGCGGTCCGTTAGACCTTGGTCCGATGGCCGGCGAGTTCGTCCTCGACACCCCGCTCGTGCGGGCGTTCGTCGGCGAGGCCCAGGCCGCGATTGCGGCCGCAACGTCTCCGGCGGCGGCGTGCGACGCCATCCGACCTCGCTTCGCGGAGCTCCTCCGTGACCCGGGCTGGCTGCCGTTCGAGTACCAGGAAGCAGCGCCGGAGAGCGGGATGGGCGGCGGCATCGGCCAGTGGCTCCTCTACCGTGCTGGCGACGGCTCGCTGTCGCTCTTCTCGCTCGTCGTGCCGTCGGGCTCAGAGACGCCGATCCACGACCACCTCGCGTGGGGCCTCGTCGGCCTCTACACCGGAATGCAGGACGAGGAGATCTACGCTCGGCGCAACGGCGCGCTCGAGCTCGTCGATCGCCGTTCGCTCGCGCCCGGCGATTTCTACGTCCTGATCCCGCCGCACGAGGACATCCACCGCGTTGGGACGACCTCCGCGGAGTCGTCCGTCTCGATCCACCTGCTGACGAACGACACCGGCTGCGTCTGGCGGCACGCCTACGACCCGCAGTCTGGGGAGGAGCGCCCCTTCCGCTCGGGGTACGTGAACGTCCCGTGCGGCGACGACGGAGCCGCCTAGTGCCTGGCA
>DASQWX010000245.1:0-3504 GCA_035640035.1 Gaiellaceae bacterium | reverse complement strand
GCCAGCACCTCGCTGCCCCGCTCGGCCGAGAGGGCGAAATCCTCGGGGGACGGGACCGCGTCCCCCGAGCCTTGCTCCCCGGCGGCGCGCAGCGCCAGGCGCGCACGACGGCCGGCCGAGCGCCGGCGGTTGTGCGCCTCGTTCGCGACGATGCGCAGCAGCCAGGGCCGAAAGGGCTCCCCGCTCCGAAATCGTCCGATCTGGCGAAACGCCTTGATGAAGCCGTCCTGAGCCGCCTCCTCTGCGTCGGCCGCGGACCCCGAGATCAGATAGGCGGTGCGAAAGGCAATTCCCTGGTAAGCGTGCACGAGGGCCTCGTAGGCATCTGCGTCGCCGCGCTTCGTCCTTTCGATCAGGTCGGTTTCGTCCAGTGGTCGGTCCACCACCGCTTGTCTTACACCTGGCGGCGGCGCGAAGTTCCGTCGCGGGTGCGCCGCTGCAGGCGGAAGTCTCGGCCGCCGTCCCGGTAGAAGTGCATCGATGGAGGCCGCAGACGCGGTATTTACGAGCGAAGAAGTGGAGCGCGCCCGGCGCTACCACCGGCCGCTCTACCTCGCACTTTTGGCCCAGACGACGCTGGGATTAGCGGCCCTGTCGCTGCTCGTCTTCACGCGCGCGGGGTCGTGGCTCTACGCGGTTGTCGACGAGCTTCCCTGGTGGGGACGCGCCGTTCTGTTTCCGATCCTCCTGCTCGGAGTCCTCTCCCTCCTTCGCTTCCCGCTCTCGTTCTGGCTCGGGCACATCCGCGAGCATCGGTGGCGCCTGTCCACCCAGACGACAGGCGGCTGGTTGCTCGACCGGGCGAAGGGCCTCGCCGTCTCGGCCTTCCTGAGCTCACTGGCGGGTCTCACCTTCGTCGGTCTCGCCCGGGCACTGCCGCACGCCTGGCCGCTGCCCGCGGCCGCGGGCGCCGCGCTGCTCGTCCTTGCGCTCGGCTTCGCCGGGCCGATCGTGCTCGAGCCGCTTTTCAACCGCTTCAGACCGCTCCGTGACCGAGCCCTGGCCGGCGAGTTGCTCGCGCTCGCCGAGCGGGCCGGCGTGCCGGTTGCCGAGGTGCTCGTCGCCGACGCGAGCCGGCGGACACGACGGCAGAACGCGTACGTCTCGGGCCTTGGTGCGACCCGGCGCGTCGTCCTCTTCGACAATCTCCTCGCCGCCGGCGAGCCACGCCAGATCAGGCTTGTCGTCGCGCACGAGCTCGGCCACCGCCGGGCGCGCCACGTCGAGCGCGCGACGCTTTTGGGAATGGTGGGCGCCGCGGCGGTCGTGCTCGTGCTCTGGGGACTCTTGTCCTGGCGCGCACTGCTCGACTCGATCGGAGGCTCGGGGCCGGGCGACCCGCGCGTCGTACCGTTCTTGCTCCTGGCGAGCGGTGTGATCGAGCTCGTGACGCTACCGCCGGCGGCGGCGCTCTCTCGGCGCTGGGAGCGCGAGGCCGACCGTTCCTCGCTGGAGCTGACCGACGATCCGGAGGCGTTCGAGTCGGCGCATCGTCGGCTCGCAACCGCGAACCTCGCTGACCTGGCGCCGCCCTGGGCCGTCTATGCCCTCCTTTTCAGCCACCCGACGCCGCCGCAGCGAATCGCGGCCGCCCGCGCCTGGCACGGAATGCGGCCGCCGCGTTAGAGCCGCATTAGCGACCCGTCGCATCGTTCGTCCGTCGATTTCGTCAGCAATGGACTGGAGGAACGGACATGGATAGTCGAATCAGGCCGGCAAGGCCGAAACGCATAGGTCTGCTCGGCATGGCGGGCGTCGCCTTCGCTTGCGGGCTCGTTCTCGCATCGCAGGCCGTCGCGCGGACAGGCGCCGCTGTCACCTCGACGGCCGGGTGCGGACCGGGCAACCACACGTTTGCGCTGGCGTCGTATGCACCGGCGCTCAAAACCTACGACGACCCGATCGAGGACAGCGGCAACGCGCCCGATTTCTGCGCGAGCGAGCTCGTCACGAACGACAACGAGGCGATCACGATCGGGATCCACGCTCACAATCGCTCCGCCGTGATGCCGGGCGATTCGTACAGCGCCTACCTCGACACCGACCTGAGCTCGACCACCGGCGGCGGCGGAGCCGGTGCCGAGTACGAAATAACAATCGACGGCACGGGCGCCCTGCTCGAACGGTGGGACGGGACGTCCTTCGTCGCGTCTGGTGCGACGCGCCTGCCGACGGTGTGGGTTCCCGATTACGGCCCAGTCGTCGCGGTTCAGCGGAAGGCAATCGGCGACCCGCGAGGATTCAATTTCGTCCTCGCGTCCGCGAACGGAACGGACACCGACCGGGCACCTGACGCCGGATCCTGGGCGTTCTCGCTGACGCCGTTCGCGCTCAAGGTGAAGTCGATGTCGCTTGGCCCGGCGCGTGCAGGAAGGCCTTTCACGGCGCGCGCGACGGTCATTCGGAGCGACTTCGATCTCCCGGCGACCGAGGGCACGATCCGCTGCTCCGCGAAGCTCGGTGGGCGACAACTGGGCGCGAACGGCCGGTTTGCGGGAGACCGCGTCACCTGCACGTGGCGCTTGCCGAGGCGGGCGCACGGGATGCGGCTCGCGGGAAGCCTCTCAGTCACCCTGGAGGGCGTGAAGGCGACGAGGAGCTTCTCGGTCCGGGTTAGGTGAGTCTCTAGTTCGCGTAGGCGAACGGCGCGAAGACCGAATGACGCCCCGCGAGGTCGAACTTGACCTCCGGGGCGTCGACCTTCATCCGCTCGTTCGTCGCGATCTCGCCGTCGGACCAGATGAAGCCGCCGTCCTTGACGATCCGGACGTTGTTCACCTCGCCGCTGACCGGACTCCGCAGCGGCGTCATCACCGCCTCGGCGATGCCCTCGATCACGACCCGCGAGCTCTTACCGTCGACGGTCAGCTCGATGCGGGCACGATCCACCCCGGTCGGCTCGTCCAGCGTCGAGTTGAAGATCTCGTAGAGGGAGTAGCCCTCCTCCCCGCGCCAGATCCGGCTGAGCGCCTCGAACTGCTCGTCCGACTCGCAGTCGACGTACGCATGCCCGCGCCCGCCGCGATCGTGGATCGCACCCGGCCACCAAAGCGCCCAGGACACCGCCGACCCGGCCAGATCGAGCCCGTCGAAGCTCCCCTCCTCGATCCGGTGCGAGATCAGTGCCTGGCAATTCCCCTCCGGGGAGTTCGGGGCGCCCTTGAAGTTGCACCCGCAGCCTGGGTCGCAGCTGCAGAACTCGAGGTACGTGCCCGACAGCGCCCAGCCGGCCATCAGCTGCGAACCCTAATCGCGTCGGGCCGGTCGGCGACACCGACCTCGTACACCTCGAGCCCGACCCGCCGGCCCTTCAGCGACTCGGCGTAGGTTCGCGGGAACGACGCGAGCGCCTCCTCCGAGGCTTCCATCGCCTCGCGGGTGTCGAAGAAGGTGATCCCGATGCTCTTGCCGGCCTCGCGGTCGACGAAGGCGAGGAACGCCTTCGACTCCGGCAGCACCTCGGCGTGGTGGCGCGACCGCTCCTCGAGCCGCCGGATCAGCTCG
>DASQWX010000244.1:0-5494 GCA_035640035.1 Gaiellaceae bacterium | reverse complement strand
GCGCCGCGGGCTCGCCGTGGGGATCGAGCACGACGCCGCGGAGCTGGGCGGCGGTCTCGTGGTCACCCAGGATTCACTCGTCGAAAGAGTTCACTTCCGTCTCGACTGGCTTTCGTGGCGCGAGCTCGGCTTTCGCGCCGCTGCGGTCAACATCAGCGACCTCGCGGCGTGCGGAGCGCGGCCCGAGGCACTGCTCGTCAGCCTCGGCGTCCCAGCCGAGACCGAGCTCGACGAGGTGCTCGCCCTCTACGCCGGAATCGGGGAGACCGGCGTCTCGGTCCGCGGTGGAGACACCAGCGAGGCAGAGCGGGTGTTCGTCAGCATCGCCGCCGTCGGATACGCCGACCGTGTTCCCGGGCGCGCCTCCGCACGTCCCGGAGACACGGTCGTCGTTACCGGGCCGCTCGGCGCGGCGGGAGCAGCCTTCCGCGAGCAGCGGTACGTGCGACCCCCCCTGCGCGTCGAGGAGGGACTCCGACTCGCGGGACGCGCCCACGCGATGCTGGACCTCTCGGACGGGCTGGCGCAGGATGCTGCCCGCATCGCCGAACGGTCGGGCTGCCGGATCGTGATCGACCTCGACCGAGTGCCCCTCGCGCCGGGCGCGACGGTCGAGGATCTCGGTTTCGGCGAGGACTTCGAGCTGCTCGCGGCGACGCCCGAGCCTTCGGATTTCCCGGTCATCGGCGCGTGTGAGCCGGGCGAGGGCGTCGAGCTTCGCTCCCGAGGCGAGGTGGTCCGCCTAGGGGCCTGGGAGCACTTCCGCGAACGTGCTTGAAGAACCGAGCAGAAGGCGCGAACGTACCGGGGTACGTGGCCGCCTACATCGTCAAGCGGTTGGTCTGGGGCGTCTTCCTCCTCCTCGCCATCATCGCGGTCACCTACGTCGTCTTCTTCGTGATCCCGACGGATCGCTCGCGCTATGTGACCCGGAACGAGCTCAGCGCGAGCGACATCCGCTCGGCGATCGGCGTCCACGGAAGTGTCTTCCACGAATATGGCCAGTACGTCTGGAACCTCGCCCACGGCTCGCTCGGGCACTCGTTCCGAGGACGGGTCGAGGTCAGCAGCGTCCTTCTGACGGCCGCGCCGGTCACCGCCTCGCTCGTGCTTGGTGGAGCGATCACCTGGCTTCTGATCGCCTTCCCGGTCGGGGTGCTCTCGGCGGTGAGATCTCGATCGATCTTCGACCGGCTCGCGATGATTCTCGTTCTCGCGGGGATCTCCGTTCACCCCGTCTGGCTCGGGCTGATCCTCTCGTACGTGTTCGGCTACAAGCTGAACATCTTCCCGCTCGGGGGGTACTGCAACGCGATCAATCCGCCTCCCGGTGCCGAGTGCGGTGGGCCGGTGCAGTGGGTGTATCACCTGATTCTCCCGTGGCTGACGTTCGCGACCCTCTACGGTGCCCTCTACGTTCGCATGGTCCGGGCGACGATCGTCGAGACGCTGAACGAGGACTACGTCCGGACGGCGCGAGCAAAAGGAGCTTCCGAGTGGCGCGTGCTGCGCTCGCACGTCCTGTCGAACGCGCTGCTCCCGATCGTGACGATGACCGGAATGGACATCGGAGTCGCTCTCGGCGGCACGATCTTCGTCGAGGACGTGTTCGGTCTGAACGGGCTGGGGCGAACGATGACGCGAGCCGTTCAGACGTACGACCTTCCGATCGTCCTCGGCGTCCTGCTTTTCATGACGCTCGCGATCGTCGTTTTCAACATCATCGTCGACATCACGTACGCCCTCATCGATCCGCGGGTGCGCGCCGCCCGGGCCGTCGACGGCGAGGAGCGGGTGAAGGCACAGCCGCAGGCCGCGAAACGGGCCTTCGCCGAAGGGACGGCCGGCTAGAGCCACCCCGCCCACGCCCGCTCGTAGTGGGAGCGGGGGCGGGCACCGATGACCGTCTCCTGCGGGCGGCCGCTCTCGAACAGGATCGCAGTCGGAATCGAGAGGATGCCGTAGCGGGACGCCGTCTCGATGTTCTCGTCGATGTTCAGCCGCGCGAAGCCGACCTTGCCTTCGTGCGCTCGCTCGAGCTCGACGAGGATCGGCTCGACAGCTCGGCAAGGTCCGCACCACGGCGCCCAGAAATCGACGACGACGGGTTGCTCTGCATTGAGGACGTCGCGCTGGAAGCTCTCGTCCGTGACGTCGCGCATCGCTACAGCTTGCCGGTCAGTGCCGCAATGCGAAGCGCCGGCACCTTCCAGATCGCCTCGAGCACGATTGCACGGCTCATCTTCGAGCCGCCCACCTCCCGGTCGACGAACCGGATCGGCACCTCCACGACGTGGAACCCGGCCTGCAGCGCCCGGTAGGTGGTCTCGATCTGGAAGGCGTAGCCCTTGGTGTGGATCGAGTCGAGGTCGATGGTTCTCAAGACATCGGCGCGGTAGCACTTGAAGCCACCTGTGAGGTCACGGATTCGGGCGGAGAGGAGAACGCGCGCGTACAGGGAGCCTGCGGCGGAGATGGCTCGCCGGAGCACGCCCCAGTTCTGGATCTCTCCTCCGTCGACGTAGCGGGAGCCGAGCGCGAGGTCGGCGGTCTCCGTCGCGGCGAGCAGGCGCGGCACGTCGCTCGGGTTGTGGGAGAAGTCGCAGTCCATCTCCAGGATCCGCTCGGCCCCATCCGCGAGTGCACGCCGGAATCCGGCGACGTACGCGGGGCCGAGGCCTTCCTTCCCTGGTCGGTGGAGCACGTCGACGTAATCGAGCTCGCGTGCAAGCTCGTCCGCGAGCTCCCCGGTCCCATCCGGCGAGTTGTCGTCGATCACGAGCACGTGGACGTCGAGTGGCCCCAGGGCGCGGAGCATCGCCTCGATGTTCTCGCGCTCGTTGTACGTGGGCAGGCAAACGGTCGCTGGCATACCGCTGCTTATGATCGCGGTCGTGGCGAAGACGCTGCCTCGGAATGCGGATGTGGCGGAGCAGCTCGAGCTGCTCTCGGACATCCTCGAGCTCGAAGGCGAAGCCGCCTACCGCCTGCTCGCCTATCGGCGAGCGGCCGCGTTGGTGCGAGAGCAGTCGGGCCTCGTCGCCGAGCTGGCGCTCGAAGGAAAGGCCAAGGAGCTGCCGGGGATCGGCAAGACGATCGAGGGGAAGATCGTCGAGATCGTCAACGAGGGCGAGATTCGCGCGCTCACGAAGCACAAGGCGCTGGTGCCGCCGGAGGTGGTCGAGTTCACCCGGCTGCCCGGTCTCGGCCCGAAGACTGCTCGCAAGATCTGGCAGGAGCTGGGCGTGACGACGCTCGCCGATCTGAAGGCCGCCGCGAAGGCCGAGCGGCTGCGCGTGCTGCCGGGGATCGGAGCGAAGCTCGAGGAACGGATCGTGAAGGAGCTCTCGGGCAAGCGGAAGGCCCCCGAGGAGGTGAGGCCGCTTCTCGGCGCGGGGTTACCGGCCGTGCAGGCGGTCGTCGACGTGCTCCGTGAGCACCCGGCTTCGGTCGAGGTCTCCGAGGCCGGCAGCGTGCGGCGGCGGAAAGAAACGTTCCGCGACCTCGACATCATTGCCACGGCGACGGAGCCCGGGGAGCTGACCGACTACTTCACGAAGCTTCGCTGGGTCGAGAAGGTCGCCGCCCGAGGCGAGTCGAAGGCGACGGTCGTCTCGAACGACGGCCTGCGCTTCGACCTCCGCGTCGTCCCGTCGGGCCTGTACGGGAATCTCCTGCAGCACTTCACGGGGTCGAAGCACCACAACGTTGCCTTGCGCGAGGACGCGGTCAGGCGCGGGCTTTCGATTTCCGAGAACGGCGTCAAGGACGTCGAATCGGGCGAGATCTTCAAGACCGGCAGCGAGGAGGCGCTCTACGAGTTCCTCGGCTACCAGTACATCCCGCCGGAGCTCCGCGAGAACCTGGGTGAGCTCGACGCGGCACGGAACGGAGAGCTGCCTCGACTCGTCGAGCTCTCGGATCTTCGCGGCGATCTGCACCTGCACTCGACGTGGTCGTCCGACGGCAAGAACTCGATCGAGGAGATGGCGGCCGAGGGGAGCCGTCGCGGCTATGCGTACCTCGCGATCACCGATCACTCCCACTACCTGCGCGAGGGGCGGCTGGAGGCGCAGGAGCGGGAGATCGACGCGCTCAACGAGCGCCCCGGCCGGTTCCGGATCCTCAAGGGGATCGAGGTAAACATTCGCGCCGACGGGAGCCTCGACGTCGACGACGAGACGCTCGCCCGGCGCGACTGGGTCGTCGCGTCGCTCCACACCGCGTTCGACAAGAACCCGACGGAACGGGTGCTGGCGGCGATGGAGAACCCGAACGTCGACTGCATCGGGCATCTGACCGCACGCAAGATCAACCGCCGGGGCCCGGCGGACATCGATCTCGGCCGGATCTTCGAGCAGGCGCTCGCGACAAAGACGTTCCTCGAGATCAACTCGCAGCCCGACCGGTTGGATCTTCGGGACGCGCACGCTCGAGCGGCTGCGGAGGCTGGAGTCCTGTTGTCGATCTCGAGCGACGCTCATTCCGTGCGCGCGCTCGGGTATCCGGAGCTCGGGGTCGGCCAGGCGCGGCGGGCGTGGATGACCAAGGAACAGGTCCTGAACACGCGGACGTGGCCTCAGATCAAGAAGCTCTTGGGGTGAGCTTCCGAGAGGACGGCGCCGCCGCGCTCGAGTGGGCGGCCTCCTACCTGGAGCGCGTGCGCGAGTACCCGGTGCTGGCGCAGGTCGAGCCTGGAGAGATCAGGCGGGCGCTGCCGGACTCGCCTCCCGAGACGGCTGAGCCCTTTGCAGCCGTGCTCCGCGACCTCGACGAAGTGTTGCTTCCGGGCATCACTCACTGGCAGCACCCCGGCTTTCTCGCCTACTTCGCCACGACGGGCTCCGAGCCGGGGATCCTCGCCGAGCTGCTGGCGGCGACCCTGAACGTGACGCAGATCCTCTGGCGAACATCGCCGGCGGCGACCGAGCTCGAGCTCGTGACGATGGACTGGCTCGCGCAGCTGCTCGGGCTCCCGCGCGAATGGCACGGGCACATCGAGGACACAGCGTCCACCTCGACGCTCGCCGCCCTGGCGGCGGCGCGACAGGCCTACCCCGGACGCGTGGTCCTGTGCTCGGAGCACGCGCATTCTTCGGTCGAAAAGGCCGCGCGCCTGCTCGGGCTCGCAGTCCAGAAGGTACCCGCGGACTCCGAGTTCCGGATGAGGACCGACGACCTGAAGGACCTCGAAGGGGCCTGCGCGCTCGTCGCCACCGTCGGAACGACCTCGTCGACGTCGGTCGATCCGGTGGCCGAGCTGGCCGAGATCTGCGATCGCGAGCACGTCTGGCTTCACGTCGACGCCGCGTACGCCGGCTCCGCGATGGTCTGCCCGGAGCTCAGATCGGCCTGGGAAGGAATCGAGCGCGCCGACTCCGTCGTCGTCAATCCTCACAAGTGGCTGTTCACGCCGGTCGACTGCTCGGCCCTCTGGACGCGGCGGCCGGACGACCTGCATGCGGCGATGACGTTGGTGCCGGAGTACCTGCGG
>DASQWX010000243.1:0-3664 GCA_035640035.1 Gaiellaceae bacterium | reverse complement strand
GCAGGAGTCGCAGCTCCCAGTCGCGCCAGAACGAGCAGAGCTCCTGTTCCCGCGGAGTCGGCGTACGGTCCCCTCGCCCCGACGGCGCTTTGCCCGGGAAGCAGCGAGTGACCGACGCGCAGTAGAAGGTTGCGTAGAACTCATCCTCGTCGAGGTCGAGCCAACGGCGCAGTGTTCTGCCCGCGCGGCCCCGCCAGGGCCGTCGCTCGACTCCTTCGACGATGCCCGGGGCCTGGCCGAACATGTAGGCGCGCTGTCCTTCGAACCCATGGATGACCGGCATGGACCCAAGTGGATAGCCAGCTTCGATGCAGGCTCGACACCCACGGTTGTCGCGCTGGAGCGATCGGAGCGAGCGATACGTCGACCGCCTGCGGGTCACTCAGCCAGTCTCGCTCAAGCGCGGACGACGACGAACCACCGGCCGGCAAAGACCGTGGTCCCGCCGCCGAGCTCCGCCGCAAGCTGCTCCGGCCCGAAGTGGCGCTTGTAGACGTGCCAGCGCGAGCCGTCTCGCAGGAATCGCTCCTGCCATTCCTCCTGTCCGACTCCGTCGTGCCACGCCGAGTCGAGCACGATCAGCTCGGGCGCGACGCGACGCGCCTCGGAGAGAAAGCTGCGCCGCTCTTCCTCATCCAGATGGCCGTAGAAGTGGCCGGTGAACACCCGCTCGAACGCGTCATCCTCGAACGGCAGCGGGAAGGCGTCGCCGACGACGTATTCGGAGGCAGCGTTCCGCTCGCGTGCGACGTCGATCATGTTCGGGCTCTGGTCGAGCGCGACGATCTCACCCGGCAGGAACCGGGTGAAGTAGCCACTCCCGCATGCGACGTCGAGCGTGTAGGCCGGATCGAGCGCGATCAACGTCTCGGTCAGCGCCCGGACCTCCTCGTCCCACCCCGGCCGGACGCGGTCGGCATAGACACCGACGCCCTCGATCCAGTCGTCGTATTCCCTTGCGCGCGCGTCGTAGTACGCCTTCATCCGCTCGTAGAGTAGTCCGGTGCTGCCGCTCGAATCGGTGCCGAATTTCTCTGAGGGCCGCGATTCCGAGACAATCGGTGCGATCGGCGACGCGATTGCGCGTCACGCCCGGCTGCTCGACGTTCACGCAGACGCCGACCACAACAGGTCGGTCTTTACGCTCGTCGCTCCCGACGAGGGTCTCGTCGAGGCGCTATTCGCCGCAATCGCCGTCGCCCGCGAACGTATCGATCTGCGTCGTCACGAGGGCGCTCATCCGCGAGTCGGCGCAGCGGACGTGATTCCGGTCGTGCCCGTCCGACCGGCGGAGATGGATCGAGCGAAGAACGCCGCCCTCGCGCTTGCTCGGCGCGTCGGTGAGGAGCTCGGGCTGCCTGTCTTTCTCTACGGCGAGCTCGCCCCCGGCCGAGGGCCGGCGTTCTTCCGGTCGGGCGGGCTCGAGCGTCTTCGGCAGAGCGTCGCGAACTCCGAGCTGGCGCCTGACCTCGGACCGGGAAAGATCGATGAGCGCACAGGGGCGGTGCTCGTGGGCGCGCGGCGCCCGCTGATTGCGTTCAACGTCAATCTGCGCGGGCACATCCGCGCCGCCCGCGAGATCGCCGCCGCGGTCCGGGAGCGCGACGGAGGCTTCCCCGGCGTCCGCGCACTCGGTCTCGATTTGCCGCGCGCCGGGCTCGTCCAGGTGAGCATGAACATCGAAGACTGGGAGGCCGCCGCTCTCCACCTCGTCGTCGCGGCGGTCGAGCGCGAGGCGGCTGCGCACGGCGCCGAAGTCGTCGGATCGGAGCTCGTCGGACTGATGCCCGGCGGCGCCGCGGCAGCCGCCGCGGGTGCGGCGTTGCGAATCGAGGGCTTCGACGCGTCGCGCGTGCTCGAGCTGCGGCTCCTCGAGGCGGAGCTCTCCTCGTAGCGGCCGATCGCCGCGGGGCGGGCGAGGCCGGGCGGCTTCGGCACGAACGCGTTGCACACGCGCGCACGGATCCGAAATAGGCTCGACGCGGGGAGGAGGTCGGCTGTGCCTCACCAGCGCGCGGCGGGGGCCGTCGATCGGCCATTCCGTGGCAAAGGACCGGGCTAGACTGGCCGCGAATGGCGGTGCGCACGGCCGTCCAGCTGAGCGGCGAAGACCTCACGATCGAGGACGTTTGGGCGGTTGCGATCGAGCGCATCCCGGTTGCGCTGGCCGAGGGGACGCGCGAGAAGATCGTTCGGGCGCGCGACCTGGTCGAGCGAGCAGCTCATGGCACGACGGAGCACACGTACGGGATCAATACCGGCTTCGGTCGGTTCGTCTCCCGGTCGATTCCGGAGGAGCTGACCGCCGAGCTTCAGCTCCGCCTGTTGAGGAGCCACGCCTGCGGCGTCGGCGAGCCGTATCCGGACGACGTCGTCCGTGCGGCGATGCTGCTCCGCGCGAACGCGCTCGCCAAAGGGTTTTCCGGCGCCCGCCCGCAGCCCGTCGAGCTCTTGGTGGAATGCCTGAACCGGGGAGTTCTTCCATACGTCCCCAGCCGGGGCTCCGTCGGCGCGAGCGGTGATCTCGCACCGCTCGCGCACCTTGCCCTCCCGCTCGTAGGAGAAGGGGAAGCGTGGGTGGAGGGGAGGCGGATGACCGGCGCTGCAGCACTCGAGGCGGTCGGATTGGAGCCGCTCGAGCTCGAGGCCAAGGAAGGACTGTCGCTCGTCAACGGAACGCAGTTCATGGCCGCCTTCTGCGCGCTCGGGCTTACGCGCGCCCTGCGTCTGGCCAAGACGGCCGACATCGCCTGCGCTCTTTCGCTCGAGGCGTTGCAGGGCTCGCGCACGAGCTTCCTCCCGCAGATCCACGAGGCACGGCCGATGCGAGGCCAGATCGACTCTGCCGCGAACGTGCTCGAGCTGCTCGAAGGCTCGGCGATCATCGAGTCGCATCGTTGGTGCGACAAGGTTCAAGACGCGTACTCATTGCGCTGCGCGCCGCAGGTGCACGGCGCCTCGCGCGACCTGTTGGCCTACGTCGAGGAGACGATCTCGGTCGAGCTGAATGCGGCCACGGACAATCCGCTTGTCCTCGTCGACGACGAGCTCCTCGTCTCGAACGGAAACTTCCACGGACAGCCGCTCGCGTTTGCGCTCGATGCGTTGGCGATGGCGGTCTCGGAGCTCGCGAACATCTCGGAGCGGCGAATCGAGCGGCTCGTCAACCCGAGCCTCTCGGACGGCCTGCCGGCGTTCCTGACCACCGACGGTGGCCTCAACTCGGGATTCATGATTCCTCAGTACGTGGCGGCCTCGTTGGTGAGCGAGAACAAGGCGCTCTGCCACCCTGCGAGCGTCGACTCGATTCCGACGAGCGCCGGGCAGGAGGACCACGTATCGATGGGAAACGCCGCAGGCCTGAAGGCCTGGCAGGTGCTCGCCAACGCAGAGCGCGTGCTTGCGATCGAGCTGCTTGCGGGGTCGCAGGCGATCGAGTTCCTCGCCCCGCTGGAACCCGGCGTCGGCGCGAGGGAGGCGCGGAACGTAGTGCGTTCTCTCTCGCCTCGGGTCGGCGACGACCGGCCGCTGGCCGGCGACATCGAGTCGATGGCCGAGGCGATCCGCGGGGGCGACCTCGTTCGTGGGGTGGAGTCCGAGGTGGGCGCGCTTCGGTGAGACGCCCGAAGCCGGCGCGAACGCGTCTCCGTCATCCGGTCCGTGA
>DASQWX010000242.1:0-13815 GCA_035640035.1 Gaiellaceae bacterium | reverse complement strand
TGCTGCTCGCGCCGGCGCTCGCGCTTGGGGCGTTGGTCTCGCTCCCGCTGCTGCCGGTCGTCGCGCTCGCTTCGCTCGTCGTGGTCGGCTGGAGTCGGCTCGGTGCCGACGGTGGCGGCCTCCTCGTCTATGCGGCTGGCTTCGCGACGCTTGGGCTCCTTCGCTTCCGGGGCCGCGTCACGTTCGCACGTGCGGTGCTGGCAGGAGCCGGCGTCGTCGCCGTCGGTCTCGCGCTGGTGGGCCTGGACGCGCTGACCGGCGGCTCGAGCCATGTCACGCACGCCGTCGGCGGCGGCCCGAGCAGCGTCTTCTCGGACGTCGGCCACCGCCTCCACCTCTCGTGGCGCGGAATCGTCAACAAGCGGGATCACCTCGAGATCTCGCTCGTCTCGCTCGTCACGCTCGCCGGCCTCTCCTTGATCCGGCCGCGCTCGCGAACGCTCGATTCGCTGCTGGTCGCCCTCGTGGTGTCGCTCGTCGTCAACGACTCGGGGTTCGACATCCTCCGCTTTGGCGCACTCGTTGCAATCGCGATCTTCACCTGGAGCCGCTTCGCTGTGCGTGATTAGACTCACGGCCCATGCGCGTCGCCGCCGCAGTTCTCGCCGCCGTCTCGCTGTTGCTGGTCACGGCGTGCGGCTACGAGGGGACCGTCGCCCCAACCGCCAAGGACGTCAGCGGCACGCTTCCGAAGCAGCAGACGACCCCGACTCTTGCGAAGGGCAACCCGACCGCCGGAAAGAAGCTGTTCGAGTCGAACGGGTGCTCGGGCTGCCACACCTTCAAGCCGGCCGGCTCAAACGGCCAGATCGGGCCCGACCTAGACAAGCTTCCGCAGTACGCGAAACAGGCGAACCAGGGGCCGCTGACGCAGTTCGTCGAGGAGTCGATCACGAATCCCGGCGCCTACGTCCAGCCGGGCTACAACAACGTGATGCCGACCTCCTATGCCAACCTGCCGGCGAAGCAACTGGCCGATCTCGTCGCGTTCCTGACGCAGAAGTAATAGAACTGCCCGCTTGATCGACGCGAAGGCCGCGCGCAACGACCCCGACGCCTACCGGGCCGCGCTCGCGCGCAAGGGTGCCGCCGAAGCTTTCGACGCCTGGCTCGCGGCCGACGAGACCTGGCGCGAGCTGGTGCCGAAAGTGGACGACCTCCGCGCGCGCCAGAAGGTGCAGGGCAAGCCGACGCCGGCGCAGGTCGAGGACCTGAAAAAGGTCAAGGAGGAGCTCCGCGAGACCGAGGAGCGGCTTTCCGCGGCGGAGGCCGCGCGAGACGCCGCGCTCGAGGCGCTCCCCAACCCGCCTCACGAGGGCGTGCCCGACGGCGAGACCGAGGACGACGCCGTCGAGATCCGGCGCTGGGGTGAGCCTCGGAAGATCGAGCGCCCCCGCGATCACCTCGCGCTTGGCCGCTTCGAGATGGAGCGTGCGGCGCGACTCTCGGGCTCCCGCTTCGGCTATATCGTCGGCGATTCAGCCCTGGTCGAGCAGGCGATCTTTCGGCTCGCCGTCTCGCGGCTGGTCGAACGCGGCTTCACGCTGATGCGGCCGCCCGTGCTCGTCCGCGAGCAGGCGATGTACGGCACCGGGTTCTTTCCGACCGAGAAGTCGAACATCTACGAGATCCCGAGCGACGGGCTCTACCTGACGGGGACGTCGGAGGTCGCGCTTGCCGGCTTCCACATGGAGGAGATCCTCGAGGGCGACGCCTTGCCGCTTCGCTACGCGGCTTACTCGACGTGCTTTCGCCGGGAGGCCGGCGCCCACGGCAAGGACACACACGGGATGTTCCGCGTCCACCAGTTCGACAAGGTCGAGATGTTCGTCTTCTGCCGTCCCGGGGATTCGCGGGACGAGCACGAGCGGCTGCTTGCGGTCGAGGAGGAGCTCGTCCAGGCGGTGGGCCTGCCGTACCGCGTCGTTGACGTCGCCGCGGGCGATCTCGGGACGCCGGCGGCGCGGAAGTACGACATCGAAGCGTGGTTTCCGAGCCAGGAGCGCTATCGCGAGATCACCTCCTGCTCGAACACGACCGACTTTCAGGCGCGGCGCCTGCAGATTCGCTTCCGGCCGAACGGCGGGCTGCAGCCGGTGCACACGCTCAACGGCACCGCTGCCACCGATCGCTGGCTGCTCGCCGTGCTGGAGAACTTCCAGCGTGAGGACGGGTCGGTCGAAATTCCCGAGGTGCTCCGAGAGCACGGCGCGCCGGCCGAGATCAGGCCGAGCTAGCGTCGGGCGCCGGCACGCCGATAAAAAGTCGGCGGCGGCGTTCCTCGAGATCGCCCTCGGCCGAGTCGAGCGCCTGCTCGCGCGCGTTCAGGCTCTGCTCGAAGCGGCGGAGCTCCGCCTCGCGCTCGTCGAGCGCGCGTTGGCGGCGTTCGACTGAGTGCTCGAGGTCCGCGGTTAGGGTCTCGCGCGTGGCCAGACCCCGCTCGGCGATGGCCAGCGAGGCGCCGCGCTCGGTTAGCTCTGCGCTCAACTGAGCAAGCGTCGTCTCTCGCTCACCTAGCTCGGCCAGCTTCTCCTCGGCGTTTTCGAATCGTCGCTGCTCCTCGCGAACGTCCCGGAGCTGGTTGGCGACCTTTGCCTCGGCGGCCGCGAGCAGGCCGGCGCGGCGTTCGAGAGCATCCGCCAGGCGCGTCACCCGAGGCTCGAGCGCCCCGACGTCGGCTTCGCGGCGCCGAACGTCATCCTCCCGCGGCTCGATCTCCGCTAGCCTGCGCTCGGCTTCGGCGACGAGGGTTTGTAGGCGCTTCTGCTGGACCTCGAGGTCGGTGCGTAGCCGCGTCAGCTCCACTTCGCGCGGCGCGAGCTCGGCGACGGCGGCTTCTCTCGCTTCGAGTTCGGCGATCCGGGGCGGCAGCTGCTGCTCGCGCGCGGCAATCGACTGCTCCCGCTGGGCGAGCTCGACCTCGGTCGCTGCCACCCACTCGCCCCGTTCGTCGAGCTCGATTGCGCGCGCGCTGAGCTTCGCCTGCCAGCTCTCGAGCTCGGTCAGCTGGCGCCGTCCGGCCTCGACCCTCGCCTCCGCGTCGCGGACGAGGCGCTCCCGGCGCTGGAGATCTTGGAGGCCGTCGGCAAGGGCGTGCTCCCTCTCTAGGAGGTCGGCCTCTTGGGTGTTGAGCGCCAGGGAACGGTCGTCGAGCTCCTCCCACAGTGCGGAGACGCGGGCGCTCCGTTCCTCGAGCTCAGCCGCCCGCTGCCTGGTCGCCTCCTCGCTGCGCCGCTCGCGCTCGGCAAGCGCCTGCCAGGCCGCCTCCAGCTCCGGTTGTCGCTCGGGCATGCCTTGTTAGTTCACGCGCGGGGGCGGCTACCCTCCCTGCCCTTCGGGCGTAGTCCGGGGTCAGTCCCCGGACGACGCCGCTTTGGACGCGTCGAGCCCGTCCTCGACAAACGCTTGGAGGCGGCTCCTCGCAACGGCTGGATCATTCGCGAACAGGGCGAGCACCTCGGCGAGGTCGAGAAACGGTGCCGGAGCCGCCCAGCCGATCGCCGCCGCGTAGCTACTCCACCGCCAGTCTGCGGGGCAAGTACACAAGCCTGCGCGGACCGGGTTCAGCGCCAGGTAGCGGAAGAGCTCGAGCAGGTGCCCCTCGGCCTCGACGATCACCGACTGGTAGCGGCTGCGAAAGAGATGCCCATACTCGTCATGCCGGTCGTTGAACGCCTGCGCGTGAAGGCTGTTCAGGCGGTGCATTCCCTCGGCAAGATTCGCCGCGGGGGTCGTCACGAGCAGGTGGTAGTGCGTGCCCATCAGGCAATGCGCCTTCACCGACCACTCGAACCGCTGGACGACGTCGTCGAGCCGGTATTCGAAGTAGCGGCGGTCGTCGTTCGCGACGAAGACGCGCCGGCCGAAGGTCGACCGCGCCATCACGTGATAGGTGACGCCGGCCGCCTGCTCTCGTGGTTGGCGTGGCATGCATCCACCGTAGGCCTGCCGCCGAGCTGCAACACGGCGTCGCGCGGGAGTCGTTGCAATCCCGGGGGCGAATCGTCGCGTTCGGTCTCGTCCGGGGTCAGGCCCCAGACGAGGCTCGAGCAGACGCGCCCCGGCTACCCTTCGCCGCGGCGGGGTGCCGGAGCGGTCGAACGGGGCGGTCTTGAAAACCGCTGGTGGCCGAAAGGCCGCCCGTGGGTTCAAATCCCACCCCCGCCGCCTCGCACCACTCAGTGGAGCGTTCTCACCCCTCCCCAGCCCGAACCCGAGGTCGGGCGCTGCGGCGTCTGGCCGGTCGCCGGCTTCGCGAGGGAGCGATTGCAGGTCCGACAGAACTCTCGACCAGCGGGACTAAGAAGGCCGCAGTGCGGACATTGGACGAACGACTCGAGGTTCTTGAGGACATCGCTCCTGCTCCGCGGCTTGACGTCCAAGGAAGCGAGAATGAAAACGCCGATCCATCCGAGCAAAAGTCCATACAGCCAGCCTCTCCGGCCTTTTTGACGTCCGAACCAGACCGCGAGAGCGAAGGGAATGACCCAGAGTAGGACGAGGAACAAGACTTGCTGACTGGTCACCCCCGCGCCGATCGGTGCCATCAACGTCCCGTCCCTTCGATTTGGCCAAATTGACGATAGCGCTCGAAGTGAGCGGTGCCTAGGCCTAGGGAGTGGCCCCGGCGCGCGGTCAGGCAGGCAAACGCCAGCGCCGCCAGAGCCAGCAGATGCCGGCGAAAGCGGCTGCGGCGTATGCGTAACCCAGCACGAGATCGATCACGTAGTGGTTGCCCGTGTAGACGACCGCGAACGACTGCATGAGCGGATAGACCACGCCCGCCAGCGCGAGCCAGCGCCAGCGGGTCTTCCACGCGAGCGCGACGACGAACAGGAAGCACAAGAACGCATAGCCCGCGTGCAGCGACGGGATCGCCGCATAGGGATTCGGGTCGATCAGCCTCGAAACCGAGATCGAGTGATAGCCGTGTGCACCGGAAGGATCCGGCGCCGGGTTGTGCGGGATGCGGATCAACCCCGGCAGCAGGCCCTGCTCACCGGCCGCCCACGGCGGCGCCGCCGGGAACAGCAGGAACGTGATCGCGCCCGCGAAAGAGAGCGTGATCATCGTCGCCGCGAACCGGTAGAAAAGCGCCCGCCGTTTGACCCAAAGGATGAATGCGAGCAGCGGCGGCACGATGAAGTGCAGGCGCATGACGGCGAGGACGACGCGGTCGTACCACTGCTGCGTTCCGGTCCAGAGCCAGTCCTGCAGCGATTCCGAGGGAACCGCCCCGAACAGGAACTTGTCCGCGTTCAACTGGGGCAGGTAATGGGGATCGGGACGCAAGAGATGCGCGATTCCGCGAGACTGCGCGTAGATGACGAGCAACGCGGCGAAGGGAACGAAATCGAGCAGATAACGACGCGGCCGCCGGATGATCAGCGCGGGCACGAGCAGCACGAGCAGGTAGCGGTCGGGCGTCAGGCCGAGCCCGAACAGGTAGACGGCGAGGCCGAGCGCAGCAAGCAAACCGATCGCCGCGATCAGCGTCGTGCGGCGATCCAGGTCCTCGCGCGGCGCGCCCCACTTCTCGGCGGCCTCGCCCTCGGCCTCGCCGTACTCGTACGCCTTCCCTTCTGGAAGGCTCCACTCACCGCCGACGAGGGGGGCTACGGGGAGGTGGCTCGGCTGTGGAGCCATGGGGCGACCCTCTACAGCGGCGCCTGGGTCGACCGCCCGCAAGGCCTCGTACTCGTTTTTCGCGCTCTCCATTTGGTCGGCGGCTCTCCTCTGGCTATGCGCGCAACCGCAGCGGCTGTCGCAGCCCTCGTTGTCGCCGCGACGATGCTGCTCACCCTCCGGCTGGCCCGCGGCAGGATAACGGCCGTCACCGCGGGCCTGCTAGCCGGAACCGTCGGCGCCTCGCCCTTCATCGAGTCGTTCACGCTCTCGGGAGAGCTGCTCGCGTCGCTCCCGGCCGTGCTCTCCCTGCTCTGCTTCTGCTTCTACCTCGAAGGCCGCGATCGCGGCTGGGCGAGGAACAGGCTGTTGCTCACCCTGGCCGGATCGGGTGTCCTGACGGGGATCGCCGTGCTCATCAAGCAGTCTGCGTTCGATGCCGGGCTCGCTGCGATCGTGTTCTTGCTCTGGCGCGAGCGCAGGCGCGGCGTTGCCCCGGCTTCGCTGCTCCTCGCCGGAGCGCTCGTCCCGATCGGGATTGCGGCTGCAAGCGCGGCGCGACTGAGCGACTGGCTCTACGCCGTCGTCGGCTACCGGTTCCAGGGTGACTCAATGGTGACCGGGTCGATACCCGCCCGCGTCCACCAGCTCTGGCTCTCACTCCCGCCGGCGGGGAAGGCGCTTGGCATCCTGGCCGTGCTCGCCGCCGTCGGCTGGCGCCGCTCGCCGCTCCTGGCTCGCATCTGGCTCGGCGCGGGCGTGCTCGGCGTCCTCGGCGGCGGAAACTTCCATCCGCACTACTACCTCCAACTGGTGCCGCCGCTGTCGCTGCTCGCCGCGGTCGGAGTCCGGACGCTGTGGCTCTCGGCACCGCGGCCAGCGATCGCCGCGGCCGGAGCGGCGGCGGTCGCGACGCTCGCCCTTGCGATGCCGGTCGCCTGGGCAAATCCGACGAGGCAGGCGGAGACGATCTGGCCGCGCGACCCACACCTCGTCCACGACGCGGTCCTGGCCCGCTACGTGCGCGCGCATACGCTCGCGGGTCAACGAGTGCTCGCCGTTTGGGCCGACGCCGACCTCTACTACCTCGCCGACCGGCGCCCCGCCGTCCGCTACCTGTGGTCGAGAAACGTCGCCTCGATTCCCGGCGCGCTGCAAGCTGTCCATCGCGCCCTCGCAACCCGGCGAGCTGCCCTCGTGCTCGTCGTCCAACCGCCCGCGAGCCTCGATCCGAGCGGTCGCACCGCAGTGTTGTTACGGCGCGAGTATCGGCGCGTCGCGCGGATCGGCGGCGCAGCGATTTACCGCACGAAGAAGCCGCGTAGCTAGACGCTCAGATCCCCCGGAAGGGGGGTCAAAGAGGGCCTTCTTTGACCAAAGATGAACCCGTGAGACAAGCGTCTGCGGCTGTCTCTGCGTCGCCTTTGGGCGAACTCCAGGCGACCGGAAACGGCCTCCCCGATCGGCACGGCCTCGTCGACTCGTACAGGCGGCTGGCCGACGTCTTCCACCACGTCCTCTCCGAACAGAGCCTCGACACGTTGCTCGACAGGATCGCGGACACGCTGGCCGACCTGATCCCGTACGACACGCTCAGCATCTTCCAGGCGGACGAGGCGCAGACCGTGCTTGTCCCGATGCTCGCACGAGACCGCTGGGCGGAGGAGATCATGCGAAACCGGATCTCCTTCGGACAGGGGCTGGCTGGTTGGGCCGCGAAGCATCGCGAGCCGATCCTGACGAACGCCGCGCACGACGACCCGCGGATGATGGTCGTCCCCGGAACGCCCCCGGACGAGCGCGAGGCCTTGATCACGATCCCGTTGATCGCGCGCGACTCGGTCAAGGGCGTGCTCAGCATCTACCGCCTCGGCGACACCGCCTCCTTCGACGAAGAGGAATTCGAGCTCGCCAAACGCTTCGGCGACGCCGCGGCGCTGGCACTCGACAACGCCCAGACCCGGGCCCGCCTCGAGCTCCAGGCCCAGACCGACTCCCTCACCGGCCTTTACAACCACCGGTATTTCCACGAGCACGTGCGCTCGGAGCTGACGCGGGCGAGCCGGAACCGAGGCTCGGTCGCGCTGCTGATGCTCGACATCGACGACTTCAAGAAGGTCAACGACATCTACGGCCATGGCGTCGGCGACCAGGTCCTCCGAGAGCTCGCCGAGCAGCTGAAGGCCGCCGTTCGCGGCTCCGACGTCGTCTGTCGACTCGGCGGCGAGGAGTTCGGGGTCGTGATGGGCTCGTGTAGCGCCGGCGACGCGATCTCGCTCGCCGATCGGCTGACAGAGCGCCTGGCGGGGCTCGATTTCGGGCCCCCAGGGAAGATCACGATTTCGATCGGCGTCGCCGAGGGACCCAAGAACGCGTCGAACCCCCGTGAGCTGATCGCCTGCGCGGAGGCCGCGATGATGACCGCGAAGGCCCGCGGCAAGGATCTGGTCGTCCTCTTCGACGAGTCGACCGACGAGCGGCCGGACACGGCCTCGGTGGCGACCTCGCGCGGCCGCTCGATCGCGCACCTGAAGATGCTGCAGAGCCTGGCGGGCAAGCTGAACCGGCTCAACGACGTCCGCGAAATCGGCACCGCAATCGCGGACGAGCTCCGCGCGCTGATCGACTACCACAACTGTCGCGTCTCGATCGTCGACGGCGACGAGATCGTGCCGATCGCCTTCCGCGGCATCCTCTCTTCGAGCGGCGGAGGCGAGGTCCAGATCCCGCGCTCGAAGGTCGGCGAAGGGATCACCGGTCACGCCGCCGCCGAGCGAAAGTCGCTCTTGGTCGGCAACGCACTCGACTGCGAGTACGCCGTCACGATTCCCGGGACGGAGCCGTTGGAGGAATCGCTGGTCGCGGTGCCCCTCTGCTACGGCTCACGCGTCATCGGCGTGATCGTGATCTCGAAGCTCGGTCGCGACCAGTTCGACGAGGACGATGTCCGCCTGCTCGAAGTGCTCGGGGGCCATGCAGCCGTCGCGCTCGAAAACGCACGGCTCTACGAGTCGCAGCGACGCGAGGCGGAGCACCTCAAGGAGCTGCTCGAGTTCAGCCGCGAGCTCGCGACGGCATCCGGGCTGCCGGACGTCCTGCGCAGGGTCGTGGAGCTCTCGGCGGCGATCCTCGGGGCGCCGAGAACCTCGGTGTGGCTCCAGGACACCGAGACCGGGGGCCTCATCCCCGCTGCCGTCTGGGGATTCGAGCGGGCCCGGCACGAGCAGCTGCTCGCGATCAGCATCGACCCCGCCACGATCGAGGAGTTGGCCGAGCGGGACGAGCCGTTCGTGCTCGACCACGCGCAGGCAGCGGCAATCCACGGGATGCCCGAGCTCGACGACGGCACGGCCTTCGCGGTCGCGCCGATCAAGCTCGACGGCGGCCGCCTGAGCTGCATCGTCGCGGCGATCCCGCCGGAGGCGATCGACGATTTCGACGAGGACAGGATCGGGCTTCTCGCGGGGCTTGCACACCAGGCGAAGCTCGCGATCACGAACGCCGGCAGCTTCGAGAACCTCGAGGCGACGTTCGTCTCGACGGTCGAGGCGCTCGCGAACGCGCTCGAGGCGAACGACGAGTACACCTCTTCGCACACGCGCTGGATCACGGACACGGCTCTGAAGGTCGGCGCAAGCCTCGGTTTCGACTCCGCGGCGCTGAAGCAGCTCGAGCTCGGAGCCCTCTTCCACGACATCGGCAAGATCGGGATCCCGGCGAGCATCCTGCTGAAGCCGGGGCCGCTGACTCCCGAGGAGCGCCGGACCATGGAGCAGCACCCCGAGCTGGGCGCCCGGATCCTGGCGCCGATCGAGCGTCTGTCGGAGGTGCGCTCGATCGTCCGCAGCTGCCATGAGCATTTCGACGGGCGGGGCTACCCGGACGGTACGAACGGGGAAAGCATTCCGTTGGAGTCGCGGATCATCCTCGTCTGCGACGCGTTCCACGCCATGACGACGGACCGGCCGTACCGGAAGCACCTGTCCGTCGAGGAGGCGTGCAAGCGGCTACGCGAGGCCGCGGGCAGCCAGTTCGACCCGAAAGTGGTGCAAGCATTCATGGCCCTGCCGGGCGAGCGCTGGTCGGCCTTCGGCGCCCTCCTCGCGTCCTAGAGCCGACAGGTCTCCTTTAGCGTGCCGGCGGTGGAAACCGGCGGTGTCCTGCGGATGCTGAACGACGCCGAGACCGACGCCGACGTCCGGCCGGCGCTCGCGCTCGTCGCCGGCCACGAGGTGGCGATCGAGCCGAGCGAGCTGGCGCCCGCGCTCCGCCGCGCGATGCTGCTCCTCGCCGCCGGAGGCGACCCGCGCCGGAAGCTGGAGCTCGACGGCCGCGCTGTCAGCGCGCTTGCCGACGAGCTCGACCGGCCGGAACGCCGGGCCGTCGTCCACCGCGGCGTCGACGCCTTGCGCGCCGAGGCAACGGGGCTTCCCCGCGTCGGGCGTGCCCTCGACGAGCTCGTCGCCGACCGGGATCTCGCCTGGCGCGCCTACGCCTGCGCCCTCCTCGCGGACGAGCTGAGCGACGAGTAGCCCAAAGGCATCCCTCGATCTGGGGGATAGACGGCCTCGATCGCGGCCGATAGCGCGTACATGCGGTCGTTCCTCGCCACGAAAGGGGTCCTCTCAGTGCGCACCCGGGCACTCGTCCTGCTTCCCGTTGTCGTCCTCGCGGCGACAGCCGCCTCCTCCGCCTCCGCCTCGCAGTTGATCAACCGCGGCGTCCGGAACATCAGGCTCGCGGTCGACAACAAGGGCGAGGCGCTCGTTTCCTATCGCACGGCCCGTGGCCGATCGCAACACGTGCTCGCCTGGGGAGCGATGAATGCCCGCCAGCCGAACCGAACGCTCAGGCAGTCTCGCTTCAAGGTCGATTACGCCGGCGGCTGGGGCAAGTACCACAAGCAGTACTGGAAGACCTTTCGGAACAGCTGCGGTGCCTACGACGGCCCCGCGCTTCCGTGGCTCGTGACCGCGTGCAAGGCGCCCGATGGAAGCTACTGGGCGCTGCAGAAGTGGCAGGTCCAGCTTCCGGACCTCGGCTTCACGCCGTGGACGGCGGGCCTGCGCCAGTGGGAGCTGCATCTCTCGCACTGGAACACCGATCTCGCGAAGCTCGAGGTCTGGCAGGACTGGATCTATCACGGGCGCTTCCACCATCTGTTCGGGAGGTACACGTACCTCGGCAAGCCCGTCTACGGCTTCGGCACGACCAACTTCGGCGCGCCGACCGACGGCTACGGCAGGCTGCTCTACCTCGATACGCACAACTCGGCCTACAGCTCCGGCTGGCGGCGAGAGAACTCCTTCGTCGCGCACAACCCGACCGGCGTCTTCTGCTACGGCTTCTTCAAGCACAAGGCCGGCGCCGGCGGCTATGCGCATCCACCGGGCTTCACGGGTATGCGCCCGCAGGGCAACGGCGACATGTACCGGCTGACGGCCGCCGGTCCCGGGGTCACGCCGGACGTCATGTGGACGGCCACCGGGCTGCACAACTTCAGCGCCGGCAACGCGGCCGACGTCGCCTTCGAGGCAGCGATGAACGCGCAGCTCGACTCGATCCTGAACGGCGACAAGCTCTGCCGCCAGCACTAGCCCACGCCTAAGATCGCCGCTCGTGGCAGCGAGCGGCGAGGAGCTTCGCGATCTGCTGCGGCGATTCCCGACCGGAGTCGCCGTCGTCACCGTCGACCTCGAGGGCGAGCGGCTCGGGCTCACGATCGGAACACTGGTCGAGCTCTCGTTTGCACCGCCGCTGGTCGGCTTCGCGGTTCGGCGTGAGGCCGCTCTTCACGAGCTGGTTCGACGCTCCGGCGACTTCGGCCTCAATCTCCTCGCCGCTGACCAGATCCACGTCGCCCAGCACTTTGCCCGCGGCGTGCCGCCGATCGCGCTTTGGGAGGGAATCGAGGTCCGCGAGTCGTCCGGACCGCCGCTCATCGCCGGCGCAATCGGCTGGCTGATCGGGCGCATCGCATCCGAGGTGCCCGCCGGGGAGCACACGTTCTTCGTCGGCGACGTGCTTTCCGTCGAGCAAGGTGTGAACGAGCGACGCCTCGTCTACATCGATCGGGGCTACGCCTCGGTTTGACCGACGCAGTCGTCTTCGACCTCGACGGCGTGCTCCTCGACAGCGAGCAGCTCTGGGATCAGGCCCGTGAGGAGCTCGCGCGTGAGCGCGGGGGCCGCTGGCACGAGGGCGCCCAACGGGACATGATGGGGATGAGCTCGCCCGAGTGGTCCCGGTACATGCACGACGTAGTCGAGCTCGAGGAGTCTCCCGCGGAGATCTCGGCCGAGGTCGTGAGGCGGATCGAAGACTTCTACCGGCGGCGGCTGCCGCTGCTCGACGGCGCGGTCGATGCCGTGAGAAGGCTCGCCGAGCGCTGGCCGCTGGGCCTCGCTTCGTCCTCGAACCGCGAGATCATCGACCTCGTTCTCGATGTGGGCGGCTTCGCCCCGTACTTTCGGGCGACCGTCTCCTCGGAGGAGGTTGGACGAGGAAAGCCTGCGCCCGACGTCTATCTCGAGGCCGCGCGGAGGCTTGGCATTCCGCCGACCGAGTGCGCGGCGATCGAGGACTCGGCAAACGGAATCCGCTCGGGGAAGAGCGCCGGCATGCGCGTGATCGCCATTCCAAACCGGCATTTTCCCCCCGACCCGGAGGCGCTCGCGCTCGCCGATGCGACGCTGCGCTCGCTGACCGAGCTGACGCCTAGTGTGATCTGCAGCGCCGGAGCGAGCGGCGGCAGCTGAGGCGTCGCTTCGCCTTGGGCTTCATCGCGGCCTCCGGTGGGGCGATCACCTGATACCGCCAGGGTCTCACGCCGACGTCGGGCGCGAAGTCGTAGGATGGATCCGCCTCGGTGGTGGCGGCAGCGCCGATCCGGAACGCAAAGTGGGCGGCGCCACCCAGGTCGCGGCGATTCACCTTGAATGTCAGCGTCGAGCCGGCGTAGCGGCCGTCGAACGACGGCGGGCGCCGCGCGAAGTTCCACCGCGCTTCCACGCAGCGCCCGAAGACGTAGCGCCCACCGAGTACGTCGAGCGCGTACTCGGCCCCGAAGACGCCGCGGGCGCAACCGGTTCCGGTTCTGCCGTCGGCGTCGACCAAGACGGCAACGAGATCGGTCGGCGAGAGCGTCGACCGATTCGGGATCGCGATCCGGAACGTGATCACTCCCGCGTCGTCGTTCGACACCTGGACCGCTGCCACGTCGGGCGCGGCCGGCGCCGCGTCGGCCGTCGCGTCGAGGTAGTCAGCGCTGTTGGATGCACCGGCCAAGGACGCCGGCATCAGCGCGCAAGCCAGCACGACAACGACGACAACGGCCCTCGGTAGCCGCAAAACCCCTCCCCACTAGACCCGGTCTCATTGTCGCCACCCCGGCCGCGAATGCAAGCGGCCGGTGTCTCAGTCGACGCGACCGATCAGGACGCACGCGTTGTGGCCGCCGAGCCCCATCGCGTTGGAGAGAGCTACCTGAACCTTCGCCTCGCGGGCCTCGTTGGGGACGTAGTCGAGGTCGCAGACGGGGTCCGGATGCTCGTAGTTGATCGTCGGCGGCACCCGGCCCTCGTGCACGGCGAGCACGCACATCATCGCCTCGATCGCGCCTGCAGCCCCGAAGCAGTGGCCCATCATCGACTTCGTGGACGAGACCGCCAGCGCGTAGGCGTGGTCCCCGAACACGTCCTTGATCGCCTTCGTCTCCGCAGCGTCGCCGAGCGGCGTCGACGTCCCATGCGCATTGATGTAGTCGACCTCCCCCGGTTCGAGCCCGGCCCGGTCGATCGCCGCCCGCATCATCTCGCCGACGCCGATTGCCTCGGGCTCGGGCTGCGCCATGTGATGAGCGTCATTGGAGGTGCCGTAGGAGAGCACCTCCGCATACAGGGTTGCCCCGCGGGCCCGGGCTGCCTCCAGCTCCTCGAGCACGAGCACGCAAGCGCCCTCGCCCATCACGAAACCAGCCCGCGTCGCGTCGAACGGGCGCGAGGCCCGCGGCGGGTGTTCGTTCTCGGCCGCCAGGCCCCGCATCGCGACGAACCCAGCAAGGATGATCGGCTGGATCGCGGCCTCGGTCCCGCCTGCGAGCATTGCGTCGGCGTCGCCGCGCTTGATCATCTCGGCGGCCTCCCCCACCGCGTGCGAGCCGGTCGCGCACGCGGAGACGGGGGCGTAGTT
>DASQWX010000241.1:0-6006 GCA_035640035.1 Gaiellaceae bacterium | reverse complement strand
TCGGAGACGCCGATCTCGGCCGCGATCCGGCGGAACGACTCGCGTCCGTTCTTCTGCAGCGCCTCGATGATGCTCTGGTCGACGGAATCGAGCCCCCGCGCCGGGCCAACGGCGCCGCGATTACCTTCCTGGCGCAATGCGCGGAGATTGTCGCTGATCGCCTCGCATTGCGTCAATTGAGAGCCGTCTTGTCCGTTCAGAACGAGTCCGTGTGCCAGGCATAGGGACCGGTCCGAACCAGGCGTCGCTTCGTTGACGGCCCACCGGTCAATTCCACCGTCTTAAAGGGACAGGCACCGAAGGGTGCCTGTCCCTGCAAACTGGTCCGGATCGAGCTAGTCGATCTTGGCCATCACGTGCTTGATGTTCGTGTAGTCCTCGAGCGAGTAGGCACTCAGGTCCTTGCCGTAGCCGGACTGCTTGTAGCCGCCGTGCGGCATCTCGCTGACCAGCGGAATGTGATCGTTGATCCAGACCGTCCCGAACTGGAGCTTCCGCGCGGCGTTCAGCGCGCGGCCGATGTCGCGCGTCCAGACCGAAGCGGCAAGACCGTACGGGACGTCGTTCGCCCAGGCGATCGCCTGGTCGTCGTCGGCGAACCGCTGCACGGTGACGACGGGGCCGAAGACCTCACGCTGGACGATCTCGTCCTCCTGGCCGACGTCTGTAATCACGGTCGGCTTGACGAAGAATCCCCGTGAGCCGTTGGACTCGCCGCCCGTGAGCACCTTCGCGCCCTTCGCACGGTCGAGGAACCCGAAGACGCGGTCCTGCTGGTCCTTCGAGATCACCGGGCCCATGTCGAGCTCCTCGTTCTCGGCGGGATCGCCGACCGCGAGCGACTCGACGGCCGGAACGAGGTCCTCGAGCAGCTTGTCGTAGATCCTGGGGCCGGCCACAACCCGGGAAGCGGCCGTGCAGTCCTGCCCCGAGTTCCAGTAGCCGCCGATCTTGATGCCCTCCGCGACGGCGGCCGGATCGGCATCATCGAACACGACCACCGGCGCCTTGCCGCCGAGTTCGAGGTGGACGCGCTTCAGGTTGTCCGCCGCGGTTCGAGCGATGATCTTCCCCGTCTCGACGTCCCCGGTGAGCGAGACCAGGCGAACGTCGGGATGCTTCACGATCGCCTCGCCGACGGGAACCCCGTCGCCGGTGATCACGTTCAGCACCCCGGGCGGAATGATCTCCGCCTCCTGCGCCAGCTGGACGAACCGCAGCGTCGTCAGCGGCGTCTGCTCCGAGGGCTTGACGACCTGGACGTTCCCCGCCGCCAGCGCCGGCCCGATCTTCCAGACCGCCATCATCAGCGGGTAGTTCCAGGGCGTGATCCCTCCGACGATTCCGATCGGCTCCCGGCGCAGCATCGACGTGTACCCACGCATGTACTCGCCGGTCGCCTTCCCCTCGAGGACCCGCGCCGCCCCGGCGAAGTACCGGAGGTTGTCGGACGAGACCGGCATCTCGTCGCGCGCCGCCGGCAGGGGCTTGCCCACGTTCGTCGATTCGAGCTGCGCCAGCTCCTCCGCGTGCTCGTCGATCAGGTCGGCGAGCTTGAGCAACACTTCGGCGCGCTCGCCGGGAGTCGTCTCGAGCCATTCGGGCAGCGCCTTCTTCGCCGCCTGCACGGCCCGATCGACGTCCTCAGCCGTCCCGCGCGGAACGTCGGCGATCGTCTCGCCGGTCGACGGGTTGATCACTTCCATCGTCTCGCCGGATGCCGAGTCGACCCACTCGCCCCCGACGAAGTTCTTAAAGCTCGAGACCGTGACGCTCATGCATGTCCTCCTTCGGTGACCTCGTCAAACTACACCGCGCCGCCGCCCGGCGCCGCCGCCGCGGCCTTGGAAGCGGCCGCACCGCGACGCAGGACGCCCGTGTCTCCCGTCAGCCGCTGGGCGATCGTGACCGGGATCACGGTCACCAGGATGACGACGAAAACGATCGCGTTCACGACGGGGAGGTCCTGCCCACGCTGGATGTGGTCGAGGATGTAGATCGGCAACGTCGTCTGCGCGCCCGCCGTGAACGTCGTCACGATCACCTCGTCGAAGGAGAGCGCGAAGGCGAGCAGGCCGCCGGCTACGAGCGCGGTCGACAGGACCGGCCAGACGACGAACCTGAACGTCTGCCAACCGTCGGCACCGAGATCCATCGACGCCTCGATCAGCGACGGCGAGCTGCGCCGTAGCCGCGCGAGCACGTTGTTGTAGACGATCACGACGCAGAAGGTCGCGTGGCCGATCACGATCGTCCAGATCGAGAAGCCGATCCCGCCGAAGACGTAGAACGAGTTCAGCGCCATCCCGGTGATGATCCCGGGCAAGGCGATGGGCAGGAGCAACAGGAACGAGACCGCCTCCCGGCCGAAGAAGCGGAAGCGGTAGATGGCCGCGGCGGCGGCCGTGCCCAAAACGAGAGCGATCGCCGTCGCCGCCGCGCCGACCTTGAGCGAAAGCCAGAGCGAGCTGCGTGCCTCGGGGTCGTGCCAGGCCTCGTGGAACCAGTGGAACGTGAGGCCGGAGATCGGCCAGCTCTGGATCGTCGACCCGTTGAAGGCGTAGGCCATGATCAGGAGCAGCGGCAGCCAGAGGAACGCGACCACGAGGAGCGTCGCGACGCCGAGCCCGATCTTCGTCCCGCGGGTCTCCAATCAGACCGCCTCGAAGGCCCCTAGACGCCGGGCGATGATGAGATAGATCGCCATCACGACGACGGGCACGGTCGCGAACGCGGCGGCAAACGGGACGTTGCCGTTGATGCCGATGTACTCCTCGACGATGTTGCCGATGAAGGCCGAGCCGGCGCCGCCGACGAGCGCCGGGGTGATGAAGTCGCCGAGTGTGAGGGAGAACGTGAAGATCGAGCCGGCCACGATCCCCGGCAGCGCGAGCGGGAGGATCACGTCGCGGAAGGTGCGCCAGCTCCGGCCGCCGAGATCGGCCGAAGCCTCGAGGTAACTGTCCGGGATCCGTTCCAGCGCGGCGTAGACAGGCAGGACCATGAACGGCAGCCATACGTACGAGAAGACGATCCACATGGCGGTGTTTGTGTATGCGAGCCCCGCGTCCGGGAGGCCGATACCGTTCAGCGCCCAGTTGAGGGCGCCGTCCTTCGCCAGGATCGTGCGCCAGGCATAGATGCGGACGAGGTAGCTCGACCAGAGCGGGAGGAGGACGGCGACGAACAGCACCGCCCGCAGCCGAGGCGGCGCGACCCGCGCCATGAAGTACGCGAGCGGGAAGGCGAGAACGATGTCGGTCGCCGTGACCGCCGCGGCCATCCAGAGCGTCCGCAGCGCGATCTCGCGGTAGACGCTCTCGTGGTAGAGCGAGCTGAAGTTCGAGAACGTCCAGTGGTGGACGACTTTCCCGGTGAACGCGTCGACCTGCCAGAAGGCCGAGATGAAGAGCGAGGCGAGCGAGCCGAGGTAGACGACGGCGAATGCGAGCACCGGCGTCGCAAGCAGCAGCGCCAGCTTCAACCACGGCCGCCGCCAGAGAGCGGCGGAGAGGCGAAGACGGGCGCCCCGGAACGAGGCGCCCGTCTCTGCCAGCTCAGCCACCGAGGGTTACCCCGTGACCTGAGTCCACGCTTTCTGCCAGGCGTTGTAGTCCATGCAGTCGTTCTTGCCGTTGCCGCAATCGGCGATCGGCGTCTTCCAGAACTTGATCGTGTTGTAGTAGTCGAGCGGCTCGTTCAGGTGGTACTTGGCGCACGAGCCGGCGTCCATCTTGTTCATGAACGGACAAGCCTTCGGGTTGACCGGCGTCTCGCCGAAGACGAGAGCCTGCTTCGCCTCGACCTGAGGAGTCGTCACATACTTCATCCACTGGTAGGCGCAGTTCGGATGCGGCGCCTTCTTCGCAAGCATCCAGGTGTCGGCCCATCCGGTCGCACCGACGGACGGGATGACCTCCTTCACCGGAACGCCCTTCGCCTGGAGCGCGAGGGTGTCGACAGGCCAGATCGCGCCGAGCGAGACGTCGCCGTTCGCGAAGGCAGCGCGGCCGTCCGTGTCGTAGTTCCAGTACAGCTTGACGAGCCTCCGCTGCTTCTTCAGCAGCGCGATCGTCCCGTCGAACTGCTTCTTGTTTAGCTCATATGGATCCTTGATCCCGAGGCTCGGCTGCGAGTGCTCGAGGTAGAAGGCAGCATCCGCGATCTGGATCGGGTTGTTCGGGATCGTGATCTGGCCCTTGTACTTCGGGTCGTAGAGCGCGGACCAGCTCTTGATCGGCGTCTTGATCTTGTCGGTGCGGTAGAGCAGGACGTTCGGCCCCCACTGGAGGGAGACGCCGTAGTGCTTCCCGTCGACGGTGTTGTGCGCGGGCGACTTGAAGATCGGGATGAAGTCGTTCCAGCTCGGGATCAGCTTGACGTTGATCTCTTTGACGTCGCCCCCCTTGATCAGCCGCAGGCTCGCATCGCCCGACGCCGAGACGAGATCCCACTGGCCGCCACCGCCACCGCCACCGGCGCGCATGAGCGCGACCATCTGGTTCGAGGACCCGGCGTCCTTCCGGTGGATCTTGCAGCCGGTGTTCTGCTCGAACTTCTTCGCGAAGCTCGGATCGGAGTAATACGGCCACTCGATCAGGTTGAGCGCCCCCTCGCCCTTCCCGATCGACGACGGCAAGTTCGACTTGCTCTTGGACGACGACTTGCTCCCGCCGCCGCCGCCACAGCCTGCCGCGGCCACTGCGAGCGCTCCGGTCAGCAGCGCGAGGGCCGCCCATGCCAGGTAGCGCTTCCTAGCTCGACTCATGCGTCTCCTCCTCTTGGCGTTTCGTCTCGATCGCGTGCTCTGGGCTCCATTCGAGAAGCACCCGGCGCCCGCGGGCGTCGAGAGCCTCGGTCGAGGATGTCTCGAGGTTCTGGCGGACGACCACGAGCTCGCCGCCGTCGTCGAGGTCGACGATGTACCTGGTGAACATGCCGGCATAGACGACGTCCCGGATCCTCCCCGTGACGGCGTTGGCGTCATCACGTCGGGTCCCCCCGTTCTGCGTCATCCGGATCTTCTCCGGTCTGACGGTGAACGTGCGGCCGAAGCGGTGCAGCACGTTCGATGCACCCACGAAGCCGGCGACGAAGGCGTTCTCCGGCCGCTCGTAAACGGCCGCGGGCGTTCCGATCTGCTCGATCCGCCCCTCGTTGAAGACGGCGAGGCGGTCGCTCATCGTCAGCGCCTCTTCCTGGTCGTGGGTCACGTAGACGAAGGTGATCCCGACCTCGCGCACGGCGCGCTGGATTCGCTTCAGCTCGATCTGCATCTCCTGGCGGAGCTTCAGGTCGAGCGCGCCGAGCGGTTCGTCGAGCAGAAGCACCTGGGGATGGTTGACGAGCGCCCGCGCGAGCGCGACCCGCTGGCGCTGCCCGCCGGAGAGCTGAACCGGCTTCCGGTCGCCGAGGCCTGGCAGCCGGACGATCTTCAGGATCTCGTCGACCCGCGCACGGCGCTGGCTGCGCGGTACTCCCTTGACGCGCAGTCCGTACGCAATGTTCTCGGCCACCGTCATGTGCGGGAAAAGCGCATAGTCCTGGAAGACCGTGTTGACGTCGCGCGAGTACGGCGGCAGCCCGGTCACGTCACGGCCTGAGAGCTCGATCCGGCCCTCATCCGGCCGCTCGAAGCCGGCGACGAGGCGCAGTGTCGTCGTCTTCCCCGAGCCCGACGGCCCGAGCAGGGTGAAGAACTCACCACTCGTGATGTCGAGGTCGACCCCGTCGACCGCGACGACGTCGCCGTACGCCTTGCGTACGCCGACGAGCCGGACGTCCGGCACATCGACACCCGCGGTCGGCACGGCCGCAGCGTGTTCCTGAATAGCCACTCCTCAGTTGCGATTATCAGCATGCGGAGCGGCGCGGCACAACGACGTGCCGGATGTGCTTAACGCACCCACGAATCCGCGCCGACTCAGTACAGCGCCGCCGCGTTCGCCCTACAGCCAACAAAGTAGTTCGAATACAGCGTCCGCCCGTAGTGGAAACAGCGCGCTC
>DASQWX010000240.1:0-13702 GCA_035640035.1 Gaiellaceae bacterium | reverse complement strand
TGGGAAGGAATCGAGCGCGCCGACTCCGTCGTCGTCAATCCTCACAAGTGGCTGTTCACGCCGGTCGACTGCTCGGCCCTCTGGACGCGGCGGCCGGACGACCTGCATGCGGCGATGACGTTGGTGCCGGAGTACCTGCGGACCGGCGATGAGGATGCGCTGAACCTCAGTGAGTACGGGCCGGCGCTCGGCCGGCGCTTCCGGGCGCTCAAGCTGTGGGCGGTTTTGCGTTGCTACGGGCGAGAGGGTCTCCAGGAACGTATTCGCGAGGCGGTGCGCCTGGCGGAGCTCTTCGAGGGCTGGGTGCGCGAGGAGTCGGGGTGGGAGGTCGTCGCGCCGCGGCCGTTCTCGGTCGTCTGCTTCCGCCGCGAGGGCACGGACGAGGAGAATGCCGAGCTCCTCGAGCGCGTGAACGCGAGCGGCGACGCTTTCCTCTCGCACACGGCGCTCGACGGCCGGTATGTACTGCGCCTGGCGATCGGAAACGCGCGCACGAAAGAAGAAGATGTTCGGCGCGCCTGGGATGCACTACGAAGGGAGGCTCGATGCTGATCGCGACAACAAACGAAATCGCCGGGCATGACATCGAGGAGGTGTACGGCGAGGTGTTCGGCCTGACGGTGCGCTCTCGGAACGCCTTCTCGCAGCTCGGTGCGGGTCTGAAGTCGATTGTCGGCGGAGAGCTCAGAGGCATGACGAAGGCGCTCGTCGACAGCCGCCAGCAGGTGATCGACCGGATGGTCGAGGAGGCGGAGGCAAAGGGCGCGAACGCGATCGTCGGCATGCGCTTCGACACGTCGGAGATGGGCGATACGTGGACGGAGATCTGCGCCTACGGGACGGCCGTGCGAGTGCGGAGGGCTTGATCCGCGCCGTCATCTTCGATCTCTGGGATACGCTCGTCGACTTCGACCCGGCCGGCGGGCGAGCGTTCCAGGACGAGGTTGCGGCGCGGCTGGGACGCGACCCGGACGAGTTCGCAGCGCTGTGGGTCGAAGGTCGCCCGAGGCGTGAGGCCGGGCCGCTGAACGAGTACTTGCTTACGCTCGGGAGAGCGGGCGACCACGTCGACGAGATCGCCGCTCTCCGGCGCGAGTCCACCCGGAGGATGCTGAAGCCGCGGCCCGGAGCGGTCGAGACGTTGCGCGAGCTACGTGAGCGCGGCTACCGGCTCGGCTTGATCACGGTCTGCAGCGAGGATGTTCCCGACCTCTGGAGCGAGACGCCGTTCGCAGATCTCTTCGACGCGACCGTTTTCTCGTGCTTCGAGCGCGTGCTGAAGCCGGATCCGCGGATCTACCACATCGCATGCCGGCGCTTGGGCGTCGAGCCCGCAGCGGCCGTCTTCGTCGGCGACGGAGCGAACGACGAGCTTGCGGGGGCCGAGCGCGTCGGCATGCGTGCCGTCCTCATCCACCGCGAGGGGGAAGCTCCGCCCTGGGACGAGCTGCGCGAGTGGGATGGCCCGCGAATCACCGCGATCCCGCAGCTGCTGCCGCTTCTGGACGAGTAGCGCCGCTCGGCTGCCGCGGAACCGCAGCGCAGTTCGTTCGGGTCTGGCACCGACGGACTGCCACACCGGACGGGTGTGGAAGAACCGTCGCGCTTTCGTTACACGAACTTGGGCGCGATCGCGTCGGCCGCGGCATCATGGAGCGCGACGCGGTAGCGCCAGAACGCGCGGCCGGTCGCCAGGAGCCGCTCACGGAGCGGGCCTCCGAGCTCGGCGAGCGTGCCCCATCGTGCTGCCTCGATTTCGTCCACGTCGCGCGGCGCGGGGTCCGGATCGCCGGTCGTCGCGAGAAAGACGTGCGTCCGCCACGGCACCTCGAGCGTCTGGTACCGAAATCGCGCGGTCGCGGCGACGAGATAGCGCTGCAGCTCGATTCGCAGCCCCGTCTCCTCCAGCGCCTCGCGCTGCACCCCGGCCACGAACTCCTCGCCCGCCTTCACCCCGCCTCCCGGCGGCCGCCAGATCCCGGGTTCGAACTGATGCTTGCGGATCAGCGCCAGGCGGTCGCCGTTGAAGATGAACAGCGTGACGTCGTGCGTGCGCCGGGGGTCGTAGGTCACCAGCGCATGCTCTCGCTCCGAGATCGCGCCCTCCCACGCGAGCGGCACCGGGTCGCCGTACCGCTTCCGCAACGGCGCCAAGACCGTCTCGTCGACGTGCACGAGCCCGATGGTACGGTCCGGAAACCATGCCCCGCGTTCGCCGATTGCGCCGCGAGGCTCCCATCCTCGAGCTGCTGGCCGCGACGCTCCCCGAGCTGAGACTCGGCCTCTCGGACGCCGCGGCGAGGGCGGTCGCGTACGAGGTCTTCGAGAAGCTCGGCTTCGGCGCGATCGCGGTCACGGATACGAGCCGCGTCCTTGCCTTCGTCGGTGCCGGCGCCGACCACCATCGGGCCGGCGACGATCCGATCCGCCCGGTGTTCGAAGCCCTGGCGGCGAACGAAACCAGGGTGGCGCCGCTCGCTCTCCGTGTCGCGTGCCGTCATCCCGCCTGCCCGCTCGGCGCGGCGGCGATCGTGCCGCTGCGACTGAGTGACGGCCCCGTCGGGGCGCTCGTCGCCTACGCGACCGACGGCTCTCCGCTCGCCGATACCGACGTCGACCTGCTCGCTGCGCTCGGCGATCAGCTCTCTGCGCAGCTGCAGCTCTCCGAGCTCGCCGGCTCGGCTCTCGCGGCCGCTTCGGCAGAGCTCAAGGCGCTGCAGGCCGAGATCGAGCCGCACTTTCTCTTCAACTGCTTGAACACGATCGCGAGCTTCATCCGCACCGACCCCGATCGCGCGCGCGAGTTGATTCTCGCGTTCGCCGACTACTGCCGCTGGACGCTCGCGCGGCCCGGCGAGTTCGTGCCGCTTGCGGAGGAGCTCAAGCACGTCCAGAGCTATCTCGCGCTGGAGCAGGCGCGCTTCGGGCCACAGCTCGACGTCGAAATCGACGCCTCGGCAGACGCGCTCGGCGTTCGCCTTCCGCCGTTCCTCGTCCAACCGCTGGTCGAGAACGCCGTCAAGCACGGAAAGACCGAGCGGCCTCTCAGGCTCCTGATCCGAGCCCGTGTCCGCCAAGGCCGCCTCCGCGTCACCGTCCGCGACAACGGCCGGGGAATCGCACGCGAGGCCGTCGAGCGCGTGCTCGAGCCGGGCATCGGCGGAGGCGACGGAGCGGGCGTCGGCCTCGCGAACGTCCACCGCCGGCTGACCGCGTTCTACGGCGAGGGCGTGCGCTTGAAGTCAGGCGCCTTCGGCACCGTCGTCCGGCTCGAGGTTCCGGCAGAGTGACCATCCGGGCGTTGATCGTCGACGACGAAGCGCCGGCCCGCGGCGAGCTCCGCTACCTGCTGGCCGCGCACCCGCAGGTCGAGGTCGTCGGCGAGGCGGCAACCGCGGGCGAGGCGCTCGGCCTTGCGGAGAGCGTGCGCTACGACGCCGTCTTCCTCGACATCGAGCTGCCCGGCCTGACCGGGCTCGAGGTGGCGCGCCTGATCCTGGACCGCAGCGAGCGGCCGGCCGTCGTCTTCGTCACCGCGCACGAGCGCTACGCCGTCGATGCCTTCGCCGTCGAAGCCTTCGACTATCTCGTCAAGCCGGTCGATCCGGAACGACTCGCGCGCGTGGTCGAGCGGCTTGCCCAGGCGCGAACCCGCGAGCCTCCGGCCGTCGAGAAGATCCCGGTCGTCAGCGCGGGCGGCGCGAAGACGCTCGTGGACTACGACGCCGTTCACTGGATCGAGGCGGACGGCGACTACAGCCGCGTTCACACCTACGACCGCGCGTACCTCTCGACTTCGTCGTTACGGGAGCTCGAAGAGCTGCTTCCGGCCACTCGGTTCTCGCGGATCCACCGCGGCCATATCGTCAACCTCGCCAAGGTCACAGCCGTGCGGAGGGCCGGCCCGGATCGGCTCCGGCTCGCCCTCGACGACCAGCAGAAGACCGAGCTCGATGTCGCCCGTCGTCAGACGCGCGCGATCCGCGAGCGGCTTCGCCTCTAGAGCGCGCGCAACAAGCCGACGAGCTCAGCAGGGCTTCCGACGACGATGTCGGCCGCGGCCGCCAGCTCGGCCGGTCCCTCTGCCGACGCAACCGCGATCCGGACGCCTAGCTCGAGACCGTCGAGCCCCCGAAACGCGTCGAGATCGGTCGTGTCGTCGCCCGCGTAGAGGCCCCTGCGGAGGTCGTGCCGCGCGAGGAGGGTGCGAACCGCCGTCCCCTTGTCCGCGGCGACCGGCGGCCGCACCTCGAGCACCTTGCGGCCGAACTGAGGTTCCAGGCCGAGCTCGCTCGCCCGCTCGGCGACGCGCCGCAGCATCGCGAGCGCCGCCCGCTCGTCGTCGGCGCCCCGGTAGTGGAAGACGACGGCGAGCCCCTTGTCCTCGACCGGCCAGTCGACGCTTGCGGCGAACTCGTGCAACGGACCGCGCCAGCGCTCCGCCTCGGGTGCGAGCTCGAGACCGTGGACGCCCACGTAGGCGGGCCCGTCGACGCCGACGACGCGTGCGGCGTCGGCTCCGGTGCGGCCGCTGACGCACCCGACGAGCCCGTAACGCCCGAGCAGCCGCCGCAGTTCGTCCCGCGTCGGCTCCGGAACGCTCGCAAGCTCTGGCCTTGCGACGATCGGGGCGAGCGTCCCGTCGACGTCGAGCAGGATCCCCGCTTCCGCCGGGCGCTCCGCCAGCAAGGCGAGCAGGTCGTCCGTACCCACCTTCATACGATACGAGTGGATGGTGCGCCTGCTCGCGATCGGCTTCGTCGCCGGTGTCTTCAGCGCGTTGTTCGGCGTCGGCGGCGGGATCGTTGTCGTTCCATTGCTCGTCGCCGTCTTCGGCCTCCCGCCGCGCGCCGCGACGGGCACCTCGCTCGCGGCGCTGGCGATCACCGCCGCGGCGGGCACCATCGCCTACGGGGCCCACGGCGACGTCAAACCTGGGGCCGCGGCGATCATCGGCATTCCCGCTGCGTTCGGCGCGGTCGCCGGAGTCGCGCTTCAACAGCGCCTTGCAACACGAACGCTCACCCTCGGTTTCGCCCTCTTCCTCACCGGGATCGGGATCAGGTTGCTCGTTTGACCGACCTCCTCGCAGCGGTCCTCGGACTTCTCGGCGGCGTCCTCGCCGGGTTGTTCGGCGTCGGCGGCGGCGTACTGTTCGTCCCGACCCTCGTGCTCGTGCTGGGCCTCACGCAGGTGCACGCCGAGGCGACTTCCCTCCTCGCGATCATCCCGACCGTTGTCGCGGGCGCCCTGCGCCAGCATCGCTACGGGAACGTTCGCTGGCGCGCGGCGCTGCTGGTCGGCGGCGCGTCAGTGGGCGGGGTCGAAGGCGGAGTTCAGGCGGCGCGGGCGCTCCCGGAGGACGTGCTCCGGCGACTGTTCGGCGCACTGTTGCTCGTCGTCGCGACGAATCTCGCCTGGAGAGTCTTGCGGGCGCGCGATAATGCGTTCCGCGATGACGCGTCCTGAGGAGGTCTGGATCCCGCTTGTCGACGAGCCGATCGGGAGGATCGTCAAGCAGGTCCAGCAAGAGCATCCCGAGATCGCGAGGCTCGTCGAGACGCCCCAGCGGCAGCTGGCGTTCAAGACCTTCGCCTACATCCGCGTCGGCCTCCTCCTCGGCGAGCTTCTTATCGAGAACGACATCGATCCCTACAACGGCTCCGAGACCTGGATCGAGAAGCTGCTCGCCAACCCCGAGCACAGGAGCCGGGTCGTCGCCGAAGTGAAAGCGGTTGCCGAGGAGGTTGCGCGTGACGTCGGCGATGAGTTGCCGCTCGGCCCGGACGAGGCGGCCCGCGAACGCTTTCGGGAGTTCGCCAAGCGCCAGCGCCATCAGGCCTGACACGCTCACGCCGTTCGGATCCTGAGCCATAATGCTGCGCAGCGATGCGGCTTCCGCTCGTCCTCGCGCTCGGCTCAGTTCTGCTCCTCGCGGGCTCCGCCGGCGCGTCGTCGAAGGGCTCGCAGCCGGGGGCGACGGCAAGCGCCTACGGAATCAGGGTCGTCGTACCCGGACAGGCCGGCGGGAGCTCGACCTCCGTCTCGGCGCCACCGAACGCGTCCGGGTCTGCGGGGGGCTTCGCCTACCCGAGCGACGGCTCCGCTGTCACGACCGGCGCCCTTACGGCCTCGGCCTCGACGTCGATCGCCGCGACCGCACACTCGTTGGCCACGATCTCCGTCAGCTCGTTCTCGCTCTTCGGCGGCGAGGTCACCGCGTCGAGCATCACGAGCCGTGCCGCTTCGGGCACTCGCGGGCAGAGCGCGAGCGGCAGCCTCGCGGGATCGTCCGTCACCGGGCTCACGGTCGGCGGCGCCGCCCAGACTGCCTCGCCGAACGGCCGGGTTTCGCTCGGCGACTGGGGATATGCGATCACCCTGGAACAGGCGACCGTCCAAGGGGCAGGGAACAGCCAGACCTACCGCGGGTACGTGACCGGGCTCGACGTTCACCTGACGAGCGAGCACGGCGGTCTTCCAGCCGGCAGCGAGATCCTCGTCGGCTACGCGGAGACCTGGGTGCAGGCCGGGACGCCCGCGCCGAAGCCTCCTCCCGCTCCCGCTAAGCCGACGGGGAAGAAGAAGCAGCAGAAGCAGACGGAGGCGGCGCCGACCAGCGGCGCCAAGTCGCAGGGCCTCGCGCCGACTTTCAGGCCGATCCCGTTCGGGCTCCAGCCGCAGCTCACGGCCGGCGGCTACGTCTTCCCGGTGTACGGGCCCCATTCGTTCAGCGATACGTTCGGTGCCTTCCGCGGCGACGTGCCGGGCAATTGGCATCACGGAGACGACATCTTCGCGCCGCTCGGGGCTCCCATCCTCGCCTGCGCCGACGGCGCGATCTTCTCCGTCGGCTGGAACAACGTCGGCGGCAACCGGCTGTGGTTGCGCGACGGGGAGGGCAACGAGTTCTACTACGCACATCTCTCGGCCTATTCGCCTGCGGCGCGCAACGGGAACCGCGTCAAGGCCGGCGAGGTGATCGGCTTTGTCGGCAACACGGGCGACGCTGAGGGAACGCCGTACCACCTTCACTTCGAGATCCATCCCGTCGGTTACCTCGCCCTCGGCTACGACGGCGCGGTCGACCCGACCCCGTACTTACTCGCCTGGCAGCACCAGAAGGATCTCTACCTCGCTCAGGTCGCGGGCTACATTCGGGGCGTGGCGGGCAACGCGCCGAAGCCGGGGGCGATCCTGCTCCAGGCCTCGGACATCTCGGAGGCGAGCGGGCTCGACCCGGCCTCGCTCAGGCGTGCGCTGTTCGCACCGCCCGTGGGCGGCGACAGCGGTCGATTTCTCGCGAGCTCGACGACCGGCTAAGAGCTCGAATTGCCCTGGTAGCCGAACTCGTCGTCCTCGCCGAGCATCGCTTCCTTCAGCCACTTACGGGTGTCCGAGCCCGTCACGGGGTTGAAGAGGAGAATTCCGAGAGCGATCCCCGTCACGAACAGGAGGTTCCTGCCCTTGTGGCTTGGCCCGTGCTGGATCCGGTCGGCGGCGTTTCGCAGGTCGTCGATCGCCGAGCGCAGCGTGTCGCGCAGCTCGTTGTCTGTCGCCACGCGGACGGCCTTGCCGCTGACGCCGCGGGGCCCCATCAGCTCGTCGTAGACGTCGCGCGCAGCAACGAACGCGCTCTTGAGGCTATCCCGGAACTCCTCATCCTTGATCGCGCGCTCGACGTACGGCTTCACGTCCGAGACGCGGTCCTTCGTCTTCGCCATCACCAGCGTTCCTTTCCGTCGCTTCCGCTGTCCCTACCCGGCGGAAACTAACGCCTAAACAGGTAACGCTGCTTGTCGCTCGGCTGCGACCGGGCCCGCGCGACGCGTCGCGGGCGGGCCGTCGAACGCGGCGGCGAGCACGTTGTCGAGCGTGTCGGCGAGCACGAACTCGAGATCCTCACGGGTTTCTTTCGGGAGCTCCTCGAGATCGGGCTCGTTCTCGCGCGGGATGATCACGCGCTTGATGCCCGCGCGCTGGGCGGCGAGCGCCTTCTCCCGGACCCCGCCGATCGGCAGCACCTGGCCGGTGAGCGTGATCTCGCCCGTCATCGCGACCTCGTCCGAAACGGGCTGCCCACGGACGAGCGACACGATCGCGGTCGCCATCGTGATCCCCGCCGACGGCCCGTCCTTCGGGATCGCGCCCGCCGGAATGTGCACGTGGACGTCGTGGTCGGCGAACCAGGCCGGGTCGAGACCGAGCTCGGTTGCGTGCGAGCGGACCCATGAATGCGCGGCGGTGGCCGATTCCTGCATCACCTCGCCGAGCTGCCCGGTGATCGTCAGCCGGCCCTTGCCGGGATATGCCGTCGCCTCGATGAAGAGGACGTCCCCGCCGACGGCAGTGACCGCGAGGCCGGTTGCGACGCCGGGCTCAGAGGTTCGCTTCCGCACCTCGCCCGAGAAGCGCCGGGGGCCGAGCCATTTGCGCACCTTCTTCTCGTCGACCCGGATCTTGGTCTTCTTCCCCTCGGCGACTTCGAGCGCAGCCTTGCGGCAGAGATCTGCGATCCGCCGCTCGAGGTTCCGGACGCCCGCCTCGCGTGTGTACTCGCGCGCGACCAGCTTGAGCGCCTTGTCCGTGATCGAGAGCTGATCGGGGTCGAGCCCGTGCGCCTCGAGCTGCTTGGGGACGAGGTACTTGCGGGCGATCCCGAATTTCTCCTCGTCGGTGTAACCCGAGAGCGAAATCACGTCCATCCGGTCGAGGAGGGGAGCCGGGATCGTCTCGACCTGGTTGGCGGTGCAGATGAAGAGAACCTTCGAGAGGTCGTACGACAGGTCGAGGTAGTGATCGCGGAAGGTCTTGTTCTGCTCGGGGTCGAGCACCTCGAGCATTGCGCTCGCGGGATCGCCCCGAAAGTCCGCGCCCATCTTGTCAATCTCGTCGATCAGCATCACCGGGTTGGTGGACTCGGCGTCCCGGATCGCGCGGATGATCGTCCCGGGCATCGCTCCGATGTAGGTGCGCCGGTGGCCGCGAATCTCGGCCTCGTCGCGCACCCCGCCGACGGAGATCCGCGTGAATTTGCGTTCGAGCGTGCGGGCAATCGACTGCCCGAGCGAAGTCTTGCCGACCCCCGGTGGGCCGACGAAGCAGAGGATCTGGCCGGATGCGTCGTTGCGGAGCTTCGAGACCGCGAGGTGCTCGATGATCCGCTCTTTTACCTTCTCGAGGTCGTAGTGGTCCTCGTCGAGGATCGTGCGCGCGCGCTCGAGATCGAGGTTGTCCTGGGTCGTCTTGTTCCAGGGAAGCGTCGCGATCCAGTCGAGGTAGGTGCGGATCACCCCGTACTCCGCGGCCGCCGACGGCAGCTTCTCGAGCCGGGCGAGCTCGCGGTCCGCGGCCTTGCGAACCTCCTCGGGGAGGTCGAGCTCGGCCAGCCGGTCGCGCAGCTCGTTGACCTCGGCTTGCTCGGCGTCACCCTCGCCGAGTTCGTCCTGAATCGCCTTCAGCTGTTGGCGGAGGAAGTACTCGCGCTGACCCTTCTCCATCTCCGACTGGACCTGAGACTGGATCTTCGAGCCGAGCTCGACGACCTCGAGCTCGCGATTCAGGATCACCGAGGTCTCGCGCAGCCGGGCAGCGACGTCCGTCAGCTCGAGCAGATGTTGTTTCTCCTCCGTCTTGATCCGGAGGGTCGAGGCGACGAGGTACGAGAGCGCGCTCGGGTCGTCGACGTTGGCGGCTGCGATTTCGAGCTCGTCGGGCAGGTACGGAACCGATGCGATCACCCGGCCGAAGAGCGTCTGGACGTTGCGCGTGAGCGCCTCCGTCTCCGGCGTGTCCACGACCTCGTCCGGCACCTCCGTGAACTCCCCGATCAGGTACGGATCGTCGTGAAGCCGCTGGCTCAGTCTGATGCGCTTCGCCCCCTGGACGAGGATCCGCAGCGTCCCGTCGGGGACGCGGATCATCTTGTGGATCACCGCCGCGGTGCCGACCTCGTAGAGATCATCCCAGCCGGGCTGTTCCGCCTCGCCGTTCTCGACCGTCACGAGGGCGAGGACCCGTTCGGCGTCGACAGCGTCCTCGATCAGCTTGATCGAGCGCTCCTGCCCGATTGCGAGCGGCGTCATCGACTGCGGGAAGACCACCGTCTCCTTCAGCGGCAGCACGGGCAGCTCGCCGGGGATCTCGAGCTCTTCGATCCGGTCTTCCGTCAACAGCTCGCTCATCGAGCCCTCCCGACGTGAATCGCGACCCGCTCGTGCGCCGCGGCCCGCTGCGCGATCGGAAGGGTGACCGTCAGAAGGCCGCGCCGGTACTCGGCGCGCGCGCTCTCGGGATCGACGTGCTCTGCGAACTGGATTCGCCGCTGGAAGGCACCGTGGTCGATCTCCATGTGGAAGTAACGGCCCTTGGAGGTCCGCCGCCGCTCGCCGGCGACGACGAGCGTCTGGTCGTCCGCGTACAGGTTGACGTCCTTCGGGTCGACGCCGGGAAGCTCGATCACGACGTGGAACTCCGCCGGATCGTCGGTCCTGACCACGTCGACTTGCGGACGGAAGCCGCGGCGCAGCCCCGAGAAGCGCGGGACCTGCCAGAGGTCGTCGATGAGCTCCTGGATTTCCCCCTGCAGCCGGTCGAGCTGATCTTTCTTGCGCGGCACCACGCTAAGGGTAGAACGGCGGTGGCGCCGCTGCCGATTCCCCCGGGGGTGAACGGCTAGCTTTGGCGCATGGAGCGCTGGACGCGATTCGTGTTGCGGTTTCGGTGGCCGATCCTGGCTTGCTGGCTCGTGGTGTTGCTCGCCGGCGGCTTCGTGTTCACGCGGCTGAGCTCGCTGCTCTCGAACCAGTTCACCGTCCCAGGGACAGACTCCGAGCGAGCGCGGACGATTCTCGAGCGCCATTTCGGTGACCGCAGCGACGGCGCCTTCACCGTCGTCTTCCGCCTCCGCGATCCCGTCGACCGCGCCGCGTACTTCCGGCTTCAGGAGGCGGCCGATCGGGCTGCGAGGCGAGTCCCGCACGCAACGCCACGCCGGCTCGTCCCGGCCGGCGATCGCATCCTCTACGGCGACATCGTCTCGACGCTCACGCTTGCGAAAGCGAAGGGGTATACGGACGACCTTTACCCGGCGCTTCCGCACACGCCGGCGGTGGCCTCATACGTCACCGGCCAGGCGGCGATTCAGCACGATCTCGACCCGATCTTCTCGGCGGATCTTCGGAAGGGCGAAATGATCGCGCTCCCGATCGCGGTGCTCGTCTTGCTTGCCGTCTTCGGCATCTCGGTGGCGGTGACGATGCCCTTCCTCTTCGCTGCCTGCACGGTGATGGCGTCCCTCGGTGGGGTCTACGTCTACGCGCACTTCCTGACGACGGCGACGTACGTCACCAACCTCGTCTTCCTGATCGGGCTCGGAATCGCGATCGACTACTCGCTCCTCGTGATCTACCGCTTCCGCGAGGAGCTCCGGCACCGCGAGGTAGAGGACGCGATCGTGCGGACGATGCAGACCGCCGGCCGTGCGGTCGTCTTCTCCGGCGCGACCGTCGCGATCGGGCTCGCCCTGCTGCTGTTCATGCCGCTGCCGTTCATGCGCTCGATCGGCATGGGCGGTTTTCTGATCCCGCTCGCCTCGATCGGCGCCGCCGTGACGCTGCAGCCGGCCTTGCTCTCGATCTACGGCCGCCGTGGCGTGGCGCGGATTCCGCTCCTGCCGCGGCGGTTCAGGGCCGAAGCGGACACCGGGTTCTGGCACCGACTTGCCGGCGCGATCATGCATCGGCCGCTGGCTTTCCTAGGCGTCGGAGCGGCCCTGTTGGTCGCGGCGGCGATTCCGGTCTTCGGCCTGAAGCTGACGCCGGGGTCGGCGTCCGGGATCCCGCGGTTCCCCCAGTCGGTGCGCGGTTTCGACCTGCTGAAGCATTCGATCGGTCCCGGAGCGATCTCGCCGACGGAGATCGTCGTCGACTCGGGCCGGCCCGGCGGTGTCCGTCGCCCCGACGTTCAGGCGGCGGTCGCGCGCCTCGTCGAGAGACTCCGGGCCGACCGGGAGACCGCGTCAGTGCGCGCGGCGGCTCGCCCGCCGTTCGTCGATTCGAGCGGACGATACGAGGAGCTGATCGTCGCCGGTCACCACGAATACGGCGAGGAGGCCGCTCAGAGCTTCGTCCACCGGCTGCGCGGGAAGCTCGTCCAGGCGTCGCGGTTTCCGTCGGGCGTACGGGTGCTCGCCGGCGGCGGGCCGCCGCAGGGAGTTGATTTCCTCGACCGGGCCTACCGCTACTTCCCCTGGCTCGTCGCGGCGGTTCTCGTCCTCACCTATGTCCTGCTGATGCGCGCGTTCCGATCGGTCGTGCTGCCGCTGAAGGCCGTGATCCTGAACCTGCTTTCGGTTGCGGCGAGCTACGGGATGCTCGTTGTCGTCTTCCGGTGGGGCGTCGGGAACGACGTGCTCGGGCTGTACCAGTTCGGCCAGATCGAAGGCTGGATCCCGATCTTCCTCTTCGCGATGCTGTTCGGCCTCTCGATGGACTACGAGGTGTTCCTGGTCACGCGCATGCGCGAGGAGTGGGACCACGGGCGCGACAACCGCGGGGCCGTCGCTTACGGGCTGGAGCGGACGGGTCGAATCGTGACGGCGGCGGCGATCGTGATGGTGGCGGCGTTTTCGGGCTTCGTCGCGGGCCGGATCGTCGGGCTGCAGGAGTTCGGGATCGGGCTCGCGGTCGCGATCTTCGTCGATGCGACGCTCATCCGGGCGCTGCTCGTGCCGTCGTTGATGGCGCTCTTCGGGCGCTACAACTGGTGGCTGCCCGGTCGGCTCGCACGACTGGTGCGGGTCCCCGAGTCTCCGCTCGAGCACCATCCGCGCCCCGCGCTTCGCCCCGCAGCGCGATAGCGTTTCCGCCCGATGAAGGGCGTCATCCTCGCCGGCGGCACCGGCTCGCGGCTCCATCCGCTCACGCGGATCACCAACAAGCATCTGCTGCCGCTTCATGACCGGCCGATGGTCACATACGCGATCGAGGCGCTGGTCAACGCCGGGATCGAGGAGATGATGCTGGTCACGGGCGGGACCCACGCCGGCGAGTTCTTCCGGCTGCTCGGCAACGGCCACGAGCACGGGATCGACCGGCTGTTCTACGCCTACCAGGAGGAGGCGGGCGGGATCGCGGAGGCCCTCGGCTTGGCGGAACGGTTCGGGGCGGGCGACCGGATCTGCGTCATGCTCGCCGACAATGTGCTCGAGGGATCGCTGCGGCCCTCCGTGGGGAACTTTGCCGCGCAGGAGCGCGGTGCGCGGATCCTGCTGTCGCCGGTCGAGAGCATCGACCACCTCCGCCATCTCGGCGTGCCCGAGCTGAACGGGGACGGGCGCGTCGTCCGGATCGTCGAGAAGCCGGCCGATCCGCCGAGCAAGTTCGCGGTCACCGGGATCTACTTCTACGACGAGTCGGTCTGGGACGTGATCCCCACCTTGAAGCCGTCGGGCCGCGGCGAGCTGGAGATCACCGACGTCAACAACTGGTACGTCGAGCAGGGAACGATGGAGTACGACGTGCTGGAGGGGTTCTGGGGCGACGCCGGCGAGTCGATCGATGCCTACTACGAGGTGAATGACTTCGTTCGCGCGAACGGAGTGAACAAGTCGTGATCGAGGGCGTCGAGGTCCTTCCGCTGACGCGCCGCGAAGACGAGCGCGGCTGGTTCATGGAGGTGCGCCGGGAGAGCGCGCTGTCGG
>DASQWX010000239.1:0-7176 GCA_035640035.1 Gaiellaceae bacterium | reverse complement strand
GTCGAGCACGTCGGCCTGCCGGAGGCGCGCCTCAACCTCTCGCAGGCGGCGATCTACCTCGCCCGCGCGCCGAAGTCCAACGCGAGCTACGTGGCGATCAAGGAAGCGACCCAGGACGTGCGCGAGCACGGTCACCTGCGTCCGCCCGACGAGCTTCGCGACGCGCATTACTACGGCGCGAAGAAGCTCGGCCGGGGGCAGGGTTACGTCTACCCTCACAGCGATCCGGCTGGGTTTGAGGTCGACTACCTGCCGGAACAGTTGCGGGGTCGGAAGTACTACCGGCCGAGTGGATCAGGCGAAGAGGAGGCTGAGGATGGCGATTGAGCGGAAGGCACACGCGACGTGGACGGGCGATCTCAAGAGTGGCCAGGGCGCGTTCGATCTCGAGTCGAGCCATGCCGTCGAGCACGAGCAGGTCACCTTCGCGTCGCGGTTCGAGCAGCCGGGCGGGAAGACCAGTCCCGAGGAGCTGATCGCCGCCGCACACGCGACGTGCCTTTCAATGGCCCTCTCCAACGGGCTCGCCCAGGCCGGGCACGCCCCGACGAAGCTCGAGACTGATGCGCAGGTGACGCTCGACAAGACCAACGGCGGCTTCGAGATCACGGGGATTCACCTGACCGTCCGCGGGCAAGTCGACGGCCTCGACGAGGCGGGGTTCCAGCAGGCCGTCGAGGAGGCCAAGGAGAACTGCCCGGTCTCGAAGGCGCTCGCAGCCGTTCCGGAGATCACGCTCGACGCCTCGCTAGGCTCGTAACGACCGCGGGGACAGCCCAGTCCCTCGCCGTCGGGCACAGGCCAGCCGAGACCGCGCAGGACAAGCCGCAACTAGACCAGTCCTGGTGTCGGACGCAGTTACTTTCCTCGGGCGGGACTGCGCCGAGACTGTGACGGCGCTTGGATGAGCAGGCGTTTCGCAGCCACGATCTGGCCTGGTCCCGGTGTCGGACGCCGGGTCGGAGTGCGGGCGCCGCCCTCGGAGACGGTTTGACCACGGCGCGGCGACGCGTGCCGGCGATCGCTAGCCAGCATCGCGGCCGTTCAACAACCGCTGCGCGACGAGCTCGCCCCAGTCGTACTCGCGCACCCGCTGGACTGCGGGACCGACCTCGTACTCCGTGCGGAGCAGTTCGAGCTCACCGCCGTCGCGGCGGATCGCCCACGCCGCCCGCGTGTCGCCGTCGAGCGGCATACCGACACTCCCCGGGTTGACGAGATCCGTCGCGGCCGCCCCACCGCGGCGGAACTGGATGTGACTGTGCCCGAAAACCACCTGCCGCTCGCGCACGCCCGCGAGCAGCCGCGAATCGTCGTCCCCCGCCTCCGGCGCGAAGCTCTCGACGTCGGAGAGCGGCGAGCCGTGGCAGTAGAACGCATCCTCCCGGTCGACGAGCGTAGGCAGACCGACCAACCAGTCGACGTCCGTCGCCGGCAGCTGAGAGATCGAGGACGACAACGCCGCGATGATGAACTCGCGCTGCGGCTCGGGCATGTCCTGCGGCGGATCGACGAGCCAACGCTCCCCGTTCCCACGGAGCCACGTCGCGTTCTCGAGCCGGCGCAGCCGCTCCAGCGTCTCCACCGGCCACGGCCCAAAGGCGCAGTAGTCGCCGCCGAGCAGCCACTCGTCGATCTCTTCGCTTTCCGCCTCGGCGAGCACCGCCTCCAGAGCGGGCAGGTTGCCATGCACGTCGTAGAGGATCCCGACAGCCACTAGTCCGAACCCTTCTCGATCCGCCGGGCCGCAAACTCGCCGAAATCGCCGCCCATCGCGCGGTACGCGGCAGCCGCGGGCTCGACGTCGTACTCCGTCCGCCTGAAGGTGAAGTCGCCCTCCCATGTCGCCCAGGCGGCGCGCCGGTCGCCGTCGAGCGGCATCCCGACGCTCCCGGGATTGACGAGGTCGGTCCCGACAGGGCCCGCGCGCCTGAACTGGAGATGGCTGTGGCCGAAGACGATCGTCCGGTCGCGAATCCCGGCGAGCAACCGCTCCTCACCGTCCTGCGGCTCGGGGGCGAAGCTTTTGTCGTCTGAGAGCGGCGAGCCGTGCACATAGAGGACGCCGTCGAGCTCGGCCGTAGCCGGGAGGGAGAAGAGCCGCTGCGCCTCGTCGTCCGAGATCTGATCCCGAAAACGTTCGTACGTCTCCATCACCTCCGGCCGGTCCTCGGGCGGGTCGAGCAGCCACCGTTCGCCGTTGCCCCGGATCCAGGTCGCGTTCGGGAGCTCGCGCAGGCGCGCCAGCGTCTCGTGCGGGTGCGGGCTCGGCGTCCCGTAGTCGCCGCCGAGCAGCCACCGGTCCACGCCGACGGCATCCGCGTCGACAAGCACCGCCTCGAGCGCATCCAGATTGCCGTGGATGTCGTAGAGGACTCCCAGCACTCCCTATTAGTCTCCCGCCGTTGAAGATCATTTGCCTCATCAAGCAGATACCCCGCCCGGACGCGATCACGTTCGACCAGGAGACGAAGACGCTCACCCGGGAGGGCGTGCCGCTCGAGCTGAACCCCTTCGACGCCCGGGCCGTCGCCGAAGGAGCGCGGCTCCGGGACGAGCGCGGCGGCGAGGTGATCGCGATGACGATGGGCCCGCCGCAGGCGGAGGAGGCGCTGCGGGAGTGCCTCGCGCTCGGCGCCGACCGCTGCATCCACCTGTCCGACCGCGTCTTCGCCGTCGCCGACACGCTCGGCACTTCGCGGACACTGGCGATGGCGATCGAGAAAGAGGGCTGCGACCTCGTCCTCTGCGGCCGAAAAACACTGGACTCGGAGACCTGGCAGGTGCCTCCCGAAGTGGCGGCGTTCCTCGGCCGGCCGCACGCCACCAACGCGACCGCGCTGGCGCTCGAGAACGAGAGCCTGCAGATCCGCCGCGAGACCGATGAAGGCGAGGAGACCGTGGAGCTGCCGTTGCCGGCAGTCGTCTCGCTCGCGCGGGCCACCCGTGACGCCCGTGCGGCCAATGGACGCCAGGGCCGGATCGACGTCTGGACGGCAACCGATCTCGTCGACGATGTGCGAGAGAACGACAAGCGCTTCGGCCAGACCGGCTCACCGACCCGGGTCCTCGCCGTGCGCGACGTGACGCCCGACCGCCTCGCCGAGCGTCCGGCCTCGGTCGCAGACGCGGCCGAACGGCTCCGCGAGCTGGCGGCCCAGCGTCCAGCCGGCGACACGGCCTGGGACAAGCCCGGCCATCTCGGCGAGGAGCCGGGCGCGTCGTTCGACTGCTGGACACTCGTCGAGACGATCGCCGGCGGCGCGAGCCGGGCCTCGCTCGAGCTGCTCGCGAAGGGCCGCGAGCTCGCCGGGAAGCTCGGAGGCTCGAACGTCGCCCTCCTCGTAGGCGACGACCTCGAACGAACGATCGAGGACGTCTCGCGCCACGGCGCCGAGGCCGTCCATGTCGCCGAACACGAGGCTCTCCGGGACTACGTGCCCGAGCGCTGGGTCGCGGCCGTCAGCTCGATCGTCGCGCGCGAGCGCCCGCACGTCGTGCTGATCCCGGCGAGCCTGCGCGGGCGCGATCTCGGCCCGCGCGTCGCCGGGGAGCTGCGGCTCGGAATGACCGGCGACTGCGTCGACCTCGGCATCGATCGTGGCGGCCGCCTGATCCAGCACAAGCCGGCGTACGGCGGAAACATCGTCTCGGTGATCATGGGCGCGACGACGCCCCAGCTCGCGACGGTGCGGCCACGGATGTTCGAGCTGCTCGAGCCGCGCGAGATCGACGTGGAAGTCCGTCGCGTCGAGCTCGACGTCCTCCCGGACACGACAACGCGGCTGGTCGAGCGCCGCCAGGCCGACCCCCAGCCGTGGCTGCTCGACTCAGCCGACATCGTTGTCGGCGTCGGCGCCTCGGTCGACCCGTCCGCGCTCGAAGAAGCGGCCGGGCGCGCCGGAGCGGCGATCGGCGGCGACGGAGCCGCCTGCGCCGCCGGCACGATCCCGCCGAGCCGGGAGATCGGCCTGCTCGGGCGGGCGGTGGCACCGCGGATCTACGTCGCCGTCGAGACCGACGCGGGGTTCGAGCACCTGACCGGCACGGTCAAGGCGGGTGCGATCGCGGCGATCGCGGCGGATGAGGGCTCCCCGCTCCTCGCCGCCGCGGACGTCGGCCTGGTCGGCGACTGGCGGGAGCTGACACCCGCGCTCCTCGAGGCGCTCGCCTAGAGGATCCGCGCGCCGAGCGCGCTCGCAACCAGCTCGACCGCGAGCTTCGCGGTCTCGTTCTCGCGGTCGAGAATCGGGTTGACCTCGACCACCTCGAGCGATCCGGCAAGGCCGGACTCGGCGACGAGCTCCATCGCCAGGTGCGCCTCACGATAGGAGAGGCCGCCGCGAACGGGCGTCCCGACGCCGGGAGCAATGTCGGGCTCGAGCGCGTCCATGTCGAGGCTGACGTGGACGAAGCCGGGCCCGGCGATCTGCGCAAGCGCCTCGCGCATCACCTCTTCCAGCCCGAGCCGGTCGACGTCGCTCATCGTGTACACGTGCACCGCGAGGTCAGCGAGGAGCTCGGCTTCCGCCGGATCGAGCGAGCGGATCCCGACCAGCGCGACCCGGTCGGGAGCCACCGCCGGCAGCGTCCACTCATCGCTCTCGAACTCAGGGCCCCCGAGACCAAGCGCCACGGCGAGCGGCATCCCGTGCACGTTCCCGCTCGGCGACGTCTCCGGCCGGTTCAGGTCGCCGTGGGCGTCGATCCAGAGCACGCCGCCGGGCCCGAATGCCCGCGCCAGGCCACCCAGGGTGCCGATCGCGACGGAGTGGTCACCGCCGAGGACGAGCGGCTGCTGTCCCTCCTCCACCGCTTCCGCGACGAGGTGCGCGACCTCCTCGCAGGCCTGCTTGATGGGCTCGAGAAAGCGCACGCGCTCGCTCCCCATCGCAGTTGCCTCGGCGACGGCGCCTTCGACGTTGCCGCGATCGATGACGGAGCGGCCGAGCCGCTCGATCCGAGGAGCGAGACCCGCGTAGCGGATCGCCGAAGGCCCCATATCGACTCCGCGCCGGCCGGCGCCGAGGTCGAGGCTGGCGCCGATGAGCGCGACGGGCTTGCCGTCCGGTTGCACACGCACGGAGCGGAAATTACCGTTGCACGAAATGGAGGAGTCCCGCCGTCAGGGAATCCGAGTTCTGCTGGCCGACGACGACCGAGCTTTCCTCGAGTCGGTGCGCCAGCTGATCGACCGCCAACCCGAGCTGGGAGTGGTGGGGCTGGCGAAGGACGGCCTGGAGGCGATCGAGCAGGCGGACGAGCTCGACCCCGACGCGGTCGTGATCGACCTCCACATGCCGCTGCTCGACGGCGTCACGGCGGTCGCGCGACTGCGCCACGACCACCCGTCTCTCTGCCTCATCGCGCTGACGGGCGACGACGAGCCGAAGCTGCACGACGCGGTGCGGGAAGCCGGGGCCGACGGCGTCCTCCTGAAGAGCGAGCTCGTCGACGTCCTGGTCGAGCGGCTCTCGGCGATGCGCTCGTCGAACTAGAGGCGAGCTGGTACCGCGTCGAGCTCCTCGAGGCTCGGCGCGGCGCGGATCGACGGACTCAGCGTTCCCCAGAGGGCCAGGACCAGCCCGAACGCCGCGAAGACGGCGATCGTGGCGCGCTCCGAGACCGCGCCCAGCAGGACGCCGGCGACGAGCGGCCCCAGCGGAGCGATCGAAAGCGAGATCGTGCTCCGCACCGACTCGGAGCGGCCGAGCAGCCGGTCCGGCGTGATCGCGATCCGGTACCCGTGCACAACCGAGTCGGTGGACGGAATCGCCAACGCGCTCGGAAGGATGCCGGCCGTCAAGACGTAGACGCTCGGCCAGATGAGGAAGAGGGCGCACCCGGTCCACGTCCACAGCTCCAGCAGCACGACGGCCCTGACCGGGAGACGGCGGCGAACGAGCGGTGACAGGAACGAGCCGATCAGGACGCAGGCGCCAAACGCGGCCACCAGCGCGCCCACCTCCCCACCGGAGAGGCCCTGCCGGGTCCCGATCACGACGACGGCGAACAGAAGGCCCGGGTCGACGAAGTTCGCGAGCCCGAGGAGCAACGCAGACGTGCGCAGGAACGGTCGGCTCCAAAGGAAGCGGAAGCCCTCGGCCATCCGCGATCTGAGCGACGCGAGCTCGGGCCGCCGCTCCTCCTGAAACGGGGTCCGCATCCCCAGCAGGGAGAGGCTCGAGAACGCGTATGACACCGCATCGACGAGGAACGGCAGCGCCCGGGCAAGCCCGAAGAGCGCGCCGCCGAGCGGCGGCCCGGCGAGGTTGACGGCCGCCTCGCGACCTGTCCGCGCGCTGATCGCGGCCGGGAGTTGTCGCGCGGGCACGACCGCACGCAGCGCCCCCGCCTGAGCCGCGACGAACAGCGCGGCCCCGGCACCTTCGACGAAACCTACGAGCGCGATCGCCCAAAAGACGGCCTCGTGGACCAGGATCAGCCCAACGAGGCTCCCGACGGCCGCGACGCGGACTGCGTCGGCGCCGATCATCAGCCGTTTGCGATTCCAGCGGTCGGCCGCGAGCCCGGCGGGCAACGCGAGCAGCGCGGCCGGCAAGAGACGCGCAAAGGAGACGATTCCCGTCTTCGCTGCCGAGTGAGTGACCGCCAGCACGAGGAGCGGGTAAGCAACGGACGTCGACTGCGTGCCGAGGTTCGAAAGCAGCTGCCCGACCTGGAGCAGCAAGAAGTCGCGGTTTCGTCGCAGAGGGACGGCAGGCACGCGGTGACGCTAGTCTCAGCGCCACTAGTACGCCAGGCCTTTGCTGTGACCGAAGCAAGCTTGAAGGGAAAGGTCGCGCTCGTCACCGGCGCGAGCCGCGGGGGCGGGAAGGGCATCGCGCTCGTGCTGGGGGAGCGCGGAGGAATTGTCTATGTCAGCGGTCGCAGCGTCCGAGGTGAGCCGACGACGCTGGGCCGCCCCGGCACGATCGACGACACCGCGGAGGAGCTGACCGCTCGTGGCGGCACCGGCATCGCCGTCCGATGCGACCACACCGATGACGCACAGGTCGAGGCGTTATTCGACCGCATCCGCAGCGAGCAGGGTCGGCTTGACGTGCTCGTCAACAATGCCTGGAGTGGCTACGAGATCACCCCGTGGGGTGACCTCCCCTTCTGGGAGATCGAGTGGCGCCACTGGGACCTGATGTTCGACGGCGGCCTACGCGC
>DASQWX010000238.1:0-16891 GCA_035640035.1 Gaiellaceae bacterium | reverse complement strand
GGGGCGCGATTCGCCCCCCGGCCGCCGAAGCCTCTAGATCTCGCCTGGAAGCAGAGAAAACACCGCGTAATCGATCCGCCGGTTCTGGCGGTTGTTGAAGCCGGCCGCGCGAAGCGTGCCTTCGCGCCGGTAACCGGCCTTTTCCGCCACGCGGAGAGAGGCGACGTTGCGGACATCCGCCCGGAGCTGGATTCGCTTCGCGCCGACGACGTCAAGTGCCCACCTGGAGACAAGGACCAGGGCGCGTGTCGTCAGGCCCCGCCCGCGCGCCGGCGCCGCCGTCCAGTAGCCGACCTCGACGGTCGCGGCCTCCGCGTCGATCATGCGGATCGCGATCGACCCGGCGAGGCGCTGGTCGGCCAGCTCGACGACGGCGAAGAACGCTCCCGTTCCCTCGCACCACGCGGCCTGTGTCCCCAGCACGTACTCGCGCGCATCCTGCTCGCCGTACGGGTTCGGAATCTGATGGATCCATCGCGCGATCTCGGCCTCGTCGCATGCGGCCGCCACGGCCGGGACGTCGTCGAGCGTCCACGGGCGCAGCGAGACGAGCTCATCGGAGAGCGGTGGATCAGGAGGGCGGAGGGCCACCGCGGTCACGCTACAAGCCGCCGAGGAATGCCTCCGTGCATACGATACGCGGCGCGCGACCCGCCACAGCTGGGTCTCGTTTTTTGCGCCATCGGGAAGGAGACGGCCGCGTGGCAACGACGATTGGAGCTGAAGGACGCGCAGATCTCGGCGACCACGGCATCGACGCCGCCGGGCGCGTCTATCTCCATCCGTCGACCTCCCTCCTCTACACGCACACCCTGAAGCGCGATGAAGGCCGGCTCGCCGAGGGCGGGCCACTCGTCGTCGATACCGGACGCCACACCGGACGCTCGCCGATGGACAAGTTCCTCGTCCGCGAGCCGGGCTCGGAAGACCGGATCTGGTGGGGGACCGTCAACCAGTCGATCGACGAGGGACGCTTCGAAGGCTTGCGGGACAAGGTGACGGCGTTTCTCGAGGGGCAGGATCTCTACGTCGTCGACTCCTTCGCGGGCGCGGATCCCGCGCGTCGGCTCGCCGTCCGCGTGATCACGTACAGCCCCTGGCACGCGCTGTTTGCAAAGACGCTGTTCATCGACCCGACCACGGACGAGCTCGGCGAGTTCGAGCCGGACGCCGTCGTCCTCCACGCCCCCGCGGTCGAGGCCGATCCATCCGAGGACGGCACGCGTAGCTCGACGTTCGTCGTGCTCCACCCGACGCGTGCCGAGATCCTGATCGGCGGCACGTTCTATGCCGGCGAGATCAAGAAGTCGATCTTCACGCTCATGAACGACCGGTTGCCGCTGGAGGGCGTCCTGCCCATGCACTGTTCGGCGAACGTCGGTGATGAGGGCGACGTGGCGATCTTCTTCGGCCTTTCCGGCACCGGCAAGACGACGCTCTCCGCCGATCCGGAGCGGCACTTGATCGGCGACGACGAACACGGCTGGTCGGACGACGGCATCTTCAACATCGAGGGTGGCTGCTACGCGAAGTCGATCCGCCTCTCGGCGGACGCCGAGCCTGAGATCTACAAGGCCACCCGCAGCTTCGGCACCGTGCTCGAGAACGTCATCGTCGACGAGCGAGGCGTCCTTGATCTCGACGACGACTCGAAGACCGAGAACACGCGCGCGGCCTACAAGCTGGAGCAGATCGCGAACGCGTTGCCGACGAAACGGGCGGGGCATCCGAGCTCGGTCGTCTTCCTGACCGCTGATGCCTTCGGAATCCTGCCGCCGATCGCCCGCCTCTCCCGCGAGCAGGCGATGTTCTTCTTCCTTTCGGGCTTCACGGCGAAGCTCGCGGGTACGGAGATCGGTGTCACGGAGCCCCAGCCGACGTTCTCGGCCTGCTTCGGCGCTCCGTTCTTGCCGCAGCCGCCGGCGGTGTACGCGCACATGCTCGGCGACCGGCTCGACCGCTACGGATCGGCCGTCTGGCTCGTCAACACCGGCTGGATCGGGGGCCCCTTCGGCGAGGGCGAACGGATTCCGATCGTGGCGACGCGGGCGATGCTGCGTGCGGCGCTCTCGGGCGAGCTGGCCGATGTCGCCTACCGCACGGACGAGCTGTTCGGATTCTCCGTTCCCCTCGATGTGCCGGGCGTGGAGCCGCGCCTGCTCGACCCTCGCGGGACATGGCGCGATCCCGACGCGTATGACGTCAAAGCCCGCGAGCTGGCCCGCATGTTTCGGGACAACTTCGAGCAATTCGAAGCAGATGCGGGCAAAGCCGTGGCCGCGGCGGCTCCCCGCGTCTGACCAGAATCCAAACGTCGCCCTGCCGTAACCGTTACGTGCCGCTGATCGGGCCCTAACAGCGCCCGCTTAGGTTCGGAATCGGACCGAGGCATCCGGACGGGGCCAAGGAGGGCGTGATGAAAGGCAGGCTGAAGGCAACGACGGTTCTGAGTGTGGCCGCGCTGGCACTGCTCGCAACCGGCGCGGGGGCGGCGGAGGTGACGCCGACCTGCATGGGCGAGAGGGCGACGATCGTCGGAACGGACGGCGACGACACGATCGCCGGAACGAGCAGGGACGACGTGATCGTGGCGCTCGCCGGTAACGACGTGATCAGCGCGCACGACGGCGACGATCTCGTCTGTGCAGGCGACGGCAACGACAGGATCGACGGCGGCGACGGCTTCTTCGACGGGATTGACGGCGGTCCCGGCGACGACTGGATCGACGGCGGGGACGCAGCGTTCACGTTCGCGATCTACGACGATTCTCAGGGGCCCGTCTCGGCGGATCTCGCCGCCCGAAAGGTGACGGGCGACGGGACGGACACGCTCGCCAATGTGAACTCGTTGATCGGCTCGCAGTACGACGACGTCCTCGACGGCGACGGTCAGGTGAACCTGATCGTCGGCGGCGGCGGCAACGACAACATCAGCGCGGGCGGATCCACCGACCTGCTCAGCGGTGACGCCGGCGACGACGTGATCGACGGCGGCGCGGGACGAGACGAGGTCTCGTACTACCAGTCGCCCCAAGGAGTGGTCGTCAATCTCGCAACCGGCAAGGCAGTCGGCTGGGGAACCGATCGGTTGCAGCACCTCGAGGACGCCGAGGGGTCGCGCCGTTCGGATCGCCTGGTCGGCACCGCCGCCGTGAACAGGCTGGAAGGCGGCGGCGGCTCCGACCGGCTGATCGGGCTCGGGAGCAACGACGTCCTGACGGGCAATGCCGGTCGCGATTTCGCCGACGGCGGCCGGGGACGCGACCGCTGCTCGGCCGAGCGCCGGGTTCGCTGCCCGTAGGAAGCTCGACGCGGCGATCGCCTCGCGCCGGGCGGTCGCCGCACCTGAAACGAAGCCGCAGCCGAACCGCTTTCGATAGCGTCCGTTCGCGGTGGAAGCGAAGCACGACGTGCTGATCGTCGGGGCGGGCTGCGCAGGGATGCGCGCCGCGATCGAGGCTTTCGACGCAGGCGCAGACGTCGCCCTTCTCTCGAAGATCCACCCCGTCCGGAGTCACTCCGGCGCGGCCGAAGGAGGCATCAACGCGGCTCTCGGAAACGCCTCGGACGACGATCCCGAGAAGCACGCATTCGACACTGTCAAGGGCTCCGACTACCTCGGCGACCAGGACGCGATCCAGGTTCTCTGCGACGAAGCCCCCGACGACGTCTACCAACTCGAGCATTGGGGAGCGGTGTTCTCGCGGACCGAGGACGGACGCATCGCCCAGCGGCCCTTCGGGGCAGCCGGCGAGCCGCGGACGGCCTACGCCGCCGACATCACGGGCCATGTGCTCGTCCACGTCCTCTACGAGCAGGTGATGAAGCGCGACATCCCGACGTACGAGGAGTACTTCGCGTGGCAGCTCGTGGTCAACGACGACCGTTGTCAGGGCGTGATCGCGTGGGATCTCCTCAACGGCGGGCTGAAGACGATCGGCGCGAAAACAGTCATCCTCGCCACGGGCGGCGCAGGCCGGCTGTATACAGGGACGACGAACGCCTACGCCTGCACCGGGGACGGCATGGCGATGGCGTTGCGGGCGGGCGTGCGGCTGAAGGACATGGAGATGATGCAGTTCCACCCGACGACGCTCGCGCCGACCGGAATTCTGATTACAGAGGGAACGCGCGGTGAAGGCGCCTACCTGCTCAATTCCGAGGGCGACCGCTTCCTCAAGCGGTACGCGCCGAACGCGATGGAGCTCGCCTCGCGCGATGTCATCTCTCGGGCGGAACAGACGGAGATCGACGAGGGCCGCGGGGTCGACGGCAACGTGCTACTCGACATGCGCCACCTCGGCGCCGAGAAGATCATCGAACGGCTGCACGGAACACGCGAGCTCGCGATGACCTATGCGGGGGTCGATCCGATCCACGAGCCGATCCCCGTCCGGCCGGGCGCGCACTACCACATGGGCGGCGTCGACACCGACCTCGACGGCCGCACCGAGCTCGAGGGCCTGTACGCTGCGGGCGAGTGCGCCTGCGTGTCCGTTCACGGCGCGAACCGCCTCGGCGGCAACGCCTTGATGGAGACGATCACCTACGGCAAGCGAGCCGGCCGCCACGCGGCCGAGTGGGCGCTCACCCACACGACGATCGAGGTCCCGCGCTCGGTCGAGAGCGATGCCGAGCGTGCGCTCGGGACGCTCCTCGACCGCTCCGATGGGGAACGCCCGTGGGCTATCCGCAACGAGCTGGCGGAGACGATGCACGAGAACTTCGGCGTCTTCCGCAAGGAAGATCAGATGCGGCAGCAGGGCGAGATCGTCGCAGGCCTGCGGGAGCGCTTCGAGCACGTCGTCGTCGACGACAAGGGCGACGTCTTCAACAACGACCTGACCCAAACCCTCGAGCTCGACTTCCTGCTCCAGCTGGCCGAGTGCATGGTCGTCTGCGGGATCGCGCGCAAGGAGAGCCGCGGTGCCCACGCGCGCCCGTACGACTACCCGGAGCGCGACGACGAGAACTTCCTCAGACACACGCTCGTGCGCTGGAGGGAGGGGCCCGTGCTCGACTGGAAGCCGGTGACGCTCACGAAGTGGCAGCCGATGGAGCGCACGTACTGATGCGGCGAGCCCTCCTCGGTTCCGCGCTCGCGGCCGTCATGATCGCGTCGACCGCCTGCGGCAGCTCGAGCAGCTCGGGCGTCGATCCGGATTCGGTCGCGAACGCGGCGACGAAGACATCGACGCTGAAGAGCTTCCGCGTCCACACGACGACGACGTTCAAGCTCGGTAGCCGCGACTTGACGTTCAAGGGCGACGGGGTGTTCGCGTCAAAGGCGCGGCGCGGCCGCCTGTCGCTCGACATGTCCGCGCTGAACCAGATCGTTGGTGCTCAGGGAAGCCCGTACAACCTTGGTTACGCCCTCTTCATCGTCGACGGCGACGCCCTCTATATGCGCATCCCGATCCTGAAGCAGCTCAACCCGAACCTGAGGCCCTGGGTGAAGCTCGATCTCGGCCAGGCCGGCCGGACGCAGCAGCTGGACTTCGGCTCGTTCCTGCAATTCAGCCAGGGCGGAGACCCGACGCAGGCGCTCGAGTACCTCCGCGCCGCCGGAAAGGTCAACAAGGAGGGCAAGGCGGATGTTCACGGCGTCGCGACGACGCGCTACAAGGTCGCCGTCGATCTCCGCAAGGTGGCCGGCAAGGCGGCCGCGGACCGCCGCGACGAGCTGCGGAAGAACATCAACCGTCTGATCGCGCTGACCGGCTCGTCCACGATCCCGATCGACGTCTGGATCGACAAGCAAGGCTACGTCCGCAAGGAGCTGTACACGGAGAAAGTGGAGCTGCGGGGACAGAAGGCAGCCGTCGAGGCCTCGGTCGAGCTCTTCGGCTTTGGCTCGCCGGTCGTCGCACCGGTGCCGCCGGCCGCGGACGTCACCGACTTGACCGGAGCCGTACCAGGCGCGAACAGCTGATGGACGTCGCCCTCAAGATCTGGCGTTACGACCCGGAGAGCGGAGACCGCGAGCTGCGGGACTACGAGCTCGAGGCGCCGGAATGGGCGTGCCTGCTCGACGTGCTCGATCTGATCAAGGACCAGCAGGACGGAACGCTGGCCTACCGGAAGAGCTGTCGGATGATGATCTGCGGCTCGTGCGGCATGCGCATGGACGGCCGTGCCGTCCTCGCCTGCAAGGAGCGGATGAAACCGATCGTCGAGCGCGGCCACGTGCCGGTGATCTCGGCGATGGGCAACCTGCCGATCGTCAAGGACCTCGTCGTCGACATGGACCCGTTCTGGTCGAAGATCCGGCGAATGAAGCCCTGGCTCGACCCCGGCTACGACGAGGTGCTCGAGAAGGAGCGGATCGTCTCGCAGCAGGAGATGAACGTGATCCACAAGGAGGCGCTGTGCATCATGTGCGGCTGCTGCGTCTCCGAGTGCAACTCGATGGAGTCGGATCCCGAGTTCTTCGGGCCGGCGGCGCTCGCGAAGGGCTTCCGCTTCGTCGGCGACGCGCGCGACAACGCGGCGGTCGAGCGGCTCGAGAGCTACAACGACGAGCACGGGATCTGGGACTGCACGCGCTGCTACTTCTGCAACGAGCGCTGCCCGAAGGGGGTCGACCCGCGGGACGCGATCGCGAAGCTCGGCGCCGAGTCGATCAAGGAGGGGATCGACCGCGACATGGGCGCGAAGCACGCCAAGTGGTTCGTCAAGTCGGCCGAGACGACAGGATGGCTGCGCGAGACCGAGCTCGTGCCGAAGACGCAGGGCATCGTCTCGGCGGTCAAGCAGACGAAGTTCGCGATCGGCCTCGCGAAGAAGGGCAAGGTTCCGCCGCCGGTGCCGCCGCACGTCGCTGCCGACGTTGGCGAGGCGCGCGCGTTGCACCAGCTCGTGCGCGAGCAGGGTCGCGAAGGCGCCCTCGGGATCGTCCAGGGCGAGCGGGCGCTCGCACGGATCGAGCACACCGATGAGGGAGCGGCACGGCGCGACGCGCCCGAGGTGACGCCGGGCGAGGAGCCCCCGAAGGCCGAAGGATGACCAAAGTCGCCTACTACAAAGGCTGTCTGGCTTCCCTCTCGGCGAAGGAGCTCGACACCTCCACGCAGGCGCTGGCGCCGAAGCTTGGCCTGGAGCTGGACGAGCTCGAGTCGGTCACCTGCTGCGGCGCAGGCGACATCCATGAGGCTGAGCCGGACTACTACCTGCACCTGAACGCGCGGATCCTTGCCTACGGGGCCGCCACCGGCGCCGAGACGCTGATGACGATCTGCAACGTCTGCACCCTCAATCTGCGGCAGGCGAACTGGCAGCTGCTGAACGATCCCGAGCTCCGGGCGCGCGTCAACCGGAACCTGGCGACCGTGGGCGTTCCGCCGTACGAGCAGGACATCGAGGTCAAGCACCTCCTCTGGCTGGTCGTCGAAGACGACGGCGCCAAGCGCCTCCGCGAGGTCGCCCACAAGGGCCTCAAGGGTCTCAAGATCGCACCGTTCTACGGCTGCCAGATCCTCCGGCCCTCGAAGCTGCTCGGCTTCGAGGACCCGGACCGGCCCTGGTCGCTCGAGGCGATCATCGAGGCCTGCGGCGGGGAGGCGATCGACTATCCGGCCAAGATCAAGTGCTGCGGCTTCCCCATCATCCAGGCCCGCGAAGAGGTGGCGATGGGCGAGCTGATCCAGCCGATCGAGCAAGCCTCCGAGGCCGGCGCCGACGCGATGGTGACGCCGTGTCCCCTCTGCCACCTCTCGCTCGACGCCTGGCAGTCGAAGCTGAAGGCCGCCACGGGGCGCGACTTCCAGATGCCGATCCTCCACCTTTCGCAGCTGATCGGCGCCGCCGCCGGGCTCGAGGAATCCGAGCTCAAGTTCAAGCGCCACGTCGTCTCGGTCGACCCGGTGCTCGAGAAGCTCGAGATCTAGCGAGCGATCTAGATCAAGCCGGCCGGGTTCCCAGGTCGCGGAGCGTCTCCAGGATCAGGTCGACGTCGTCGCTCGTCGTCCGCCAGTTGACGAACGCCGGGCGGAAGGCGACCTTCCCTTGCCAGCTGGTCGTGCCGACGTAGACACGGCCGTCCGTCAGGACCGCCTCGGCGATGCGCTGATTCAGGTCGTCGAGCTCGGGCTCGGCGACCCCGGGCGGCCTGTAGCGCATGCAAACCACGTTCAGCGGCGCCGGCGCCAGCAGCTCGAAATCGTCCGACTCCTCCACCTGCGCGGCCAGCCGCGCGGCGTTGTCGACGCAGCGCTCGACGATCGCGCGGTAGCCGTTCCGTCCGTAGGCGGCCAGCGTTGCCCAGACGGCGAGCGAGCGCGCCCGGCGCGAAAGCTCGGGCGCCCGGAAGGCGAAGATCGGCCGGTCCTCGGCGGCCTCGGGCAGATACGCGGCGCCCGCCGCAAACGTGCGCCCCAGGATCTCCGGGTCCTGAACGAACGCGAAGCCGCAGTCGAACGGGACGTTGAGCCACTTGTGGCCGTCGGCGATCACCGACTGCGCGCGCTCCACGCCCGCGGCGAGCTCGGCCGTCCGGGGCGAGACCCGGGCGAATAGGCCGAAGGCGCCGTCGACGTGGAGCCAGGCGCCATAACGTTTACAGAGGTCGGCGATCCGCTCGATGGGATCGAACAGGCCGGTGTTCACCTCGCCCGCGTTGCCGATCACGATCGCGGGCGCCCCATCGAGGCTACGCAGCTCCCGCTCGAGAGCCGCGAGATCCATTGCCCCGTCGCCGTCGGCGCAGGTCGTCAGTCGACCGGGCCCGAGGCCGAGCATCGCGAGCGCCTTCCGTCCCGTGACGTGGATGAACCCGCTCGACAGCACCGGTATCGGCGGCAGGCCGGCGAGCCCGTCGACGGAGACGTCGACTCCGTGCCGCTCGCCGCACCACTGCCGCGCGGCGGCGAGCCCCGTGAAGTTCGCCATCTGCCCGCCCGTGACGAGGACGCCGTCCCATTCGGCGGGAAGCGCGAAGAGCTCGCGGAGCCAGCGAAGGCCGACGAGCTCGAGGCGCGCGGCGAGCGGGCTTGCGTCCCAACCGCCCGCGTTCTGGTCCAGCAGCGAGGTCAGCCAGTCGGCCCCCAGCGCCGCCGGCGTCGCGCCTCCCATCACCCAGTGGAAGAAGCGGGGGCCAGAGGAACGGACGTGCGCGTCGAGGCCCCGCTGGATCAGCTCGTCGAGCGCGGCGAGCGTCCCGAGCCCGTCTTCCGGCAGCCGGCCGTCGAAGGTCTCTGCCGCTTCGTTCGAGCTCGGCAGCCGGACCGGCCCGGTCGAAAGTGACGCCAGGTACGCCTCCGCCTCTGAGACCACCCGCTCGAGCGCCGCCAGGCTGTCCGCGGGTTGGGCGAGGGGGTCGGCCACCAAGCGAATCTACAGTGTCGCGCGATGCTGACCGCGATCGCGATCGGCGCCGGCGCGCTCGCCGCGGGCGCAGTCGGCTGGGGCCACTTCGAGGCGGGGTGGGTGCGGCTCGACGAGCTCGAATGCTCACTCGAGCGCCTACCGCCGGAGCTCGTGGGACTCCGGATCGCGCACGTCTCGGATTTCCATCTCGGCTTCCCCTCTCGCGGTGAGCGTGCCGTTCGACGAGCGGTGGAGTGGGTCTCGACCCGCGCACCGGATCTGGCTCTCGTCTCGGGAGACCTCCTCTCGCGTCGGCGAGGCGAGTACCTGCTGCAGGAGCTGATGGCCCGCCTTCCGAACTGCTACGCAGTCCTCGGCAACCACGATTTCGCCGAGACCAAGGATCCGTTCTCCACGCGTTCGCCGGTCGGCGACCTGCGTGGCGCGAAGCTCTTGCGGGACGAAGCGGTGACGGTGGACCTGCGCGATCGGCGCGTCCAGATCGTCGGGGTCGATCCGCGCTCGTATCGGCGCGGGCGCGCCCAACCGGCGCGCCTGGCCGACCCGGATGCGGATCTGCGAATCCTCCTCTGCCACTTCCCGAACGTCGTCGACCGGCTTCCGCCGGGTGCGTTCGATCTCGTGCTCTCGGGCCACCTCCACGCCGGCCAGATCATGCTTCCGCTGCCCGGCGGCCGGATCCCGCTCGCGCATCCGCGCTGGCGCTACGTCCACGGCCTCTACCGTCGGGAGAACGCTGTCCTGCACGTCTCGGCCGGGCTGGGCACGACGTTTGTGCCCTTTCGCTTCCTGGCGCGGCCCGAGGCGACCGAGCTTCGGCTCGTACAATCAAGCTAGTGCCCCTTCCAGCGACACATGTCGGCCTCTCGCCCGCGATCACGCGGCGCCAGAGACCACCCTCGCTGTTGCCAAGGCAATCAGCCTTGCCCGCGAGCGAGTGCGCCCTCTGGCTTGGCGCTCGCGACCGAGAGGACCGACGGCATCACTGAAAGGGGCACCGTGCAGGGTCAGGCGAGCATCTCGAGCGAGGTTCTCGCCCGCTATGCGGCGGACGTCGCCCGTGAGAGCAAGGGGATCCGCGGACTCGTCGCGAGCCAGCGCCACAGGCACCGCGGCGTGCGGATCGCCCGCGAGAACGAGGCCGTGACGGTGGAGCTCCATCTCGACGTCGAGTGGGGCGCTTCGATTCCGGAGGTCGGGCGCGACGTTCAGCGGCGAGTGCTCGAGTACCTCGAGCGGATGGCCGGCTCGCGGCCTTCCGCGGTCAACGTTGTCGTCGATTCGGTCGGGCCGGCGAGATGACGACACGGATCCGTGGTCTCACGCGGTTGACGCTCGAGGAGGCTCCGATCGTCTGCCACAGCTGCGTCTGGTGGCAGTCGAAGACGGGCCGGCGCGCGAACAAGGACCGCTGGATCGATCGCGCGGAGGACGAGTTCGGCCCCTGGGGATCGCTCTACGTCGACGACGACGAGCGGGTGATCGGCTCCATGCAGTACGGGCCGGCGGCGCTCTTCCCGCGCGCCTTCGAGCTCCCGGCGGGACCGCCGTCGGACGACGCCGTGCTCGTCACGTGCGCGTACCTGGTCGACCGCACGAGCCCGTGGGTCCTGCAATCGCTTTTCCTCGCGGCGATCGGGGAGGCGCGCGACAAGGGCGCCAAGGCGCTCGAGACGTTCGCGTACAGCTATCCGGAAGGCGAGTCGCAGTACGAGCGCTTCCAGGTGCACAAGACGATCTTTCCGCGCGACTTCCTATCCGACTTCGGGTTCAGAACCATTCGGAGCTCCGGGCCGGTCGAGCTTGTCCGGCTCGAGTTCGGCGGCCTCATTCCCGTGGCCGAAGGGCGCCGCGCGAAGGTGCTCCGACTCGTCCGCGAGGCCTTCTCGCCGGCGCCGGTGCCGCAGCGGCCCTAGGAAGGTCTGACGCTCCTAACCGCGGGTGATGCTGCGCCAGCCCGCACGGATGCTCGACGGGGTCGCGATCGAGATCACGATCGGACAGCTGAGCGCGAGCTGCAGCTGAGGCAGCACCGCCTCGTCCAGCGGATCGGCGACGGCGATCACGAGGCTGCCCTCGGGTGTGAAGCGGACCGGCAGCGCCAGCAGCGACTCGCCAAGCTCCCGCGGCAGCGTCGCGGCGGCAAAGCGGTCGATCGGAATCGCATCGAGATTCAGGAAGGGCATGTCCGTCTGCTCGGCGAGCACGCGGGCAAGCTCGTCCTCGAAGACGAACCCGAGCCGAACGAGTGTCTCGCCCAGGAGGCCGCCGTTGATGCGTCGTTCGGCAAGTGCTTCGTCGAGCTGTTCCTCGGTGATCAGCCCCTTGCCGAGCAGCAGCGCACCCAGCTGGGCGCGGGGCTTCTCGTCGAACCGAACTGCGTTGAGGTTCGGAGGCCGCATTCGGTCATTAATCGTCGCCGCAATCGGATTCCTTGAGCTTGCAACGGAATCCGCTGGTTGTTGCTTTTAAGCGATGGCGTTTAGGCGCCGATCGCACGGCGAGCGAGTAGCAGCTCGGCGATCTGGATCGCGTTCAGCGACGCGCCCTTGCGCAGGTTGTCGCACGCAAGGAAGAGCGTCAGCCCGTTGCCCTCCGATGAGCGGTCGCGACGAATCCGGCCGACGAGGACGTCGTCCTCGCCGGCGGCTGCTCTCGGGCTCGGGAACTCCTCCGGGCGAACGCTCGGCGCCGCGGCGAGCACTGCACGAGCGTCGTCGGGCGCCAGCGGTTCCACGGTCTCGATCCAGACCGATTCCGCATGGCCGATGAGGACCGGGACGCGGACGCAGGTTGCGCTGACGGGGAGCTCGGGCAGCTCCAGGATCTTCCGAGTCTCGGCGCGGAGCTTCGTCTCCTCGTCGAACTCCTCTCCGTCGAAGTCCCAGTCCATCTCGAGGTTGCCGTCGACGGGATCCTGTGCGCGCAGGCGCTCCATTCGCTTCGCACCGGCACCGGAGGCCGACTGGTACGTCGCGATTCGAATACGGGCGAGTCCCGCCGCGTCGTGCAGCGGCTTGAGCACGCACGTGAGCGGGATCGAGGAGCAGTTGGGCGTCGCGAGGATCCCGTCGTGCTCGAATGCGCGGTCACCGTTGACCTCGGGGACGACGAGCGGAATCCCCTCTTGGAGCCTGTAGGCGGCCGACTTGTCGATCGCGATCGCGCCGCCGCGGACGGCGTGGGGGACGAGCTCACGGCTCGCGGCAGTCCCGACGGAGAAGAAGCAGACGTCGAGGTCGCCGGCCGCGAGCCCCTCAGGCGTCGCCTCTTCGACGGTCAGGCCTTCGACATCGGTTCCGGCCGAACGCGCGCTCGCGAAGGCACGAACGTTCTCGTAACCGCGTTCTCGGAGCAGCGAGAGCGTGACCCGGCCGACTGCGCCGGTCGCGCCCACGACTCCGATCGCCGCGTCGCTCGCCACGGCGACATTGTGCCTACCACTAGCGTTCGTTACGGACGAGATCGTCGTAGGTGCCGCGTTCGCGGCTGACCCGCCAGGTTCCTCGTTCGAGCACCACCTCGGCGCAAAGCGGCCGTGCGTTGTAGGTCGACGACATCACGCGTCCGTAGGCGCCAGCGAGCTCGACCGCGATCAGGTCGCCGCGCTGCGGCAGCGGCACCTCCCGCCCGAGCGTGAGGAAGTCGCTGCTCTCGCAGAGCGGCCCGACCAGGTCGACGCGAGCGCGGTCTCGGTCGCCGGCGCCGAGGACTTCGATCGGATGCTCGGCCTGGTAGAGGGCGGGGCGGACGAGGTCGCTCATGCCCGCATCGCAGACGACGAGCGTCTTCCCGCCCGCGTGCTTGACGCGGAGGACGCGGGTGACGAGCGTGCCCGCCGGGCCGGCGAGATGGCGCCCGGGCTCGAGGACGAGCGTCGCGCCGAGCGAGCCCGCGATCTCTCCCAGCGCCGCGGTATACGCGCCCAGGTCCGGCTCGCCGCCGCCGTTGTCGTAGGCGATACCCATGCCGCCGCCGGCGTCGAAGTCGTGCAGCGGAATTCCCTGGTCGGTCAGCGCGCGCCAGAGCCCGGCTGCGTGACGGGCGGCGAGGACCACCGGGGCGGGGTCGAGTAGCTGCGAGCCCACGTGGAACGACAGGCCTACCGGCGTGAGCGCGTCGTCGGCGGCCGCGCGCCGGACGGCTTCCGCCGCGTCGGCGCGCTCGAGCCCGAACTTGCTGGCCGCTCCGCCGGTTGCCAGATACTCGTGCGCACCGCCCACGACGCCGGGGTTCAGTCGTACCGAGACGGGCGCGACCCGCCTCAGCGCCCGAGCGGCCGTTGCGACGTCCTCGAGCTCGTCGAGGGATTCGACGTTCAGCGAGCGGATGCTGACCTCGACCGCCGCGTGGATCTCGTCCTCGCGCTTCCCGACCCCTGAGAAGACGATCCGGCGCGGCGAGATCCCGGCCCGCAGGCACTTGTCGAGCTCGCCGCCGGAGACGACGTCGGCGCCGAGCCCCTCGTCGGCAACAACCTCGAGGACAGCGAGCGCGTCGTTCGCCTTGACCGCATAACACGTGAGGTGAGGAACGCGTTCCAGACTGCGTTCGAAGGCGCGGATCCGCCCTCGGAGCAGGTCGAGATCGTACGCGTAGAACGGCGTCCCGACCTCGGCGGCAATCGCGGCGAGGTCGGTCAGCGGTCAGGAGGGTTTGGCGGAATAACGCTCGTCGACGGGGTGCGATGGTCGTTCGCTGGCAAGGACGCAGGGAGCGTCAATAGCAGGAAGCTATTGGCACGACTGAGAACGCCGCCAGCGGGCGAGCAGCGCGGCCCGGCGGCACAGACTTTATTTCGCCAAACCCTCCTACACATGCTCTCGCTCGCTCCCGGCGGAGGCGAGGTCGAACGCCTCGTGGAGGGCGAGCACGGTTCGTTCCGCGTCTGCCTGATCGACGAAGAACGAGATCTTGATCGGCGACGTGACGATGAAGCGTGGGTGAGCGCCGATCTCGCGCAGCGTCCCGAACGTGCGGGCTGCGATACCAGGGTGGCTCTTCATCCCCGCGCCGATCAGGCTCACCTTCGCAAGCCCCTCGATGCACTCGCGGTCGGCCGAAGCCCGGTCGAGCGCCGCCTCGGCGTCGCCGCGGTCTCCGAGGGGCGCCGAGAAGACGATCTCGTCGCCGGTCTGGATGATCGTGTCGACGTTGACGCCCGCGTCGGCAAGCGCCTCGAAGAGGTCGGCTCGGTCGACCGACCGAACCCGGTAGACGGCCTCGTCGAAGGTGTGCGCGACGCCGGAGATGATCGCCTTTTCGAGCATCCGTTCGTCTTCCTCGGTGACCCAGGTGCCGTCTTCGTCGCTGAACGTTGAGCGCACGTGCAGCTTGACTCCGTAGTTTCGCGCGACTTCGACCGAGCGTAGCTGAAGCACCTTCGCGCCCGAGGCGGCAAGCTCGAGCATCTCGTCGTACGTAACCGCGTGGAGCCTGCGGGCGTCGGGGACGATGCGCGGGTCGGCCGTGAACACGCCGGCGACGTCGGTGTAGATCTCGCAATGGCTCGCGGCGAGGGCTGCGGCGAGGGCAACCGCTGTCGTGTCGGAGCCGCCGCGGCCGAGGGTGGTGATGTCGAGGGTCGTGGAGACGCCCTGGAAGCCGGCGACGAGCACGACCTGGCCCTCGTCGAGCGCCTCGTGGATGCGGCGAGCTCGCACGTCGACGATCTTGGCCTTGCCGTGGGCCGTGTCCGTGACGATCCCGGCCTGGCTGCCGGTGAACGAGATCGCCTCGTGGCCGAGATCGTGGATCGCCATTGCCGCCAGCGCGCACGAGATTCGTTCTCCGACCGAGATAAGCATGTCGAGCTCCCGCGGCTTCGGGCGCGCCGAGATCTCGTACGCGAGACGGACCAGCTCGTCGGTGGTGTCGCCCATCGCGGAGAGCACGGCGACGACGCGGCTGCCCTCCGTGCGGGCCGCGACGATTCGCGCGGCGACGTCCTTCAGCTTCTGGGAATCGCCGACCGAGGTGCCGCCGAACTTCATCACCACCGTGCCGGCGCGGGCCGTGGCCTCGCCGGCGACGGCGGGGACGGCTTCGTACTCGGTCGTGGACACCGGCTGAAGTGTAGGCGCGGCCCTGCGGCGGCTCCGCCGGGTCATGACGCCGCCTTTCGAGGCGTGCCTGTGGACGAAAAGTCACGCTCTTGTTGCAGTTGCCATGTCCGTGGGCGGCAGTTCGCGGTGGACAGTCCTCACCGGAGTGCCGACCCCGCCCGCTGCGACGCAGCCCGACTCCGTTCCGGTACGAATGCCCAATGCGATTCCGCCGGCTCGGCTCCAGCGACCTCCACGTCTCCGAGATCGCGCTCGGATCGTGGCTCACCTACGGCGGCGGGGTCGCCGACGACGCCGCGCGTGCGTGCATCGACAAGGCCTTCGACGTCGACATCAACTTCTTCGACACCTCGAACGTCTACGGCCGCGGCGCCGCCGAGACCCTGCTCGGCGATGCCCTCCAGACCCGGCCGCGCGACTCCTACATCCTCGCGACCAAGCTGTTCTTCCCCATGGACGACACCGGCGAGAACCAAGGGCTCTCGCGGCGGCAGGTCTTCAAGCAGATCGACGACTCCCTCCGCAGGCTCCGCACCAACTACGTCGACCTCTACCAGTGCCACCGCTACGACCCATCGACTCCGCTCGAGGAGACGATGGAAGCGCTGACGGAGATCGTCCGGCAGGGCAAGGTGCGCTACCTCGGCTTCAGCGAGTGGACGCCGGATCAGATCCGGGCCGCGCTCGATCTCAGTCCGCCCTACGAGAAGTTCGTTTCCAGCCAGCCGCAGTACTCGATCCTCTGGCGTGTGCCGGAGGCCGAGGTGATCCCGCTCTGCGCGGCGAACGGGGTCTCGCAGATCGTCTGGTCGCCGCTGGCTCAGGGTGTGCTGACCGGCAAGTACAGACCCGGCGAGCCGCCGGCGGCCGGCACTCGCATGGGCAGCGAGACGATGGGCTGGGCCATGGACCGCTTCCGCGACGACGACGTCCTCGCGGCCGTCCAGCGCCTGCGCCCGATCGCCGACGGCCTCGGTATCACCATGGCGCAGCTCGCAATCGCGTGGGTCCTTCGCGAGCCGAACGTGGCCTCCGCCATCATCGGCGCCTCCAGGCCGGAGCAGGTCGAGGACAACGCCGCCGCCTCCGGCGTCGAGCTCGACGACGACACGCTTACGGCAATCGACGACGCCGTCGCCGACGTCGTCGAGCGGGCGCCGGCAGCGGCTTAGATCTCCCGCCGGCCGGCCAGCGCGCGTCCGAGCGTCACTTCGTCGGCGTATTCGAGATCGCCGCCGACGGGAAGTCCGCTCGCGAGCCGCGTGACGCGCACGCGTCCGCGCAGTCGGTCGGCGAGGAAGGCCGCGGTTGCCTCGCCGGTCATGTTCGGGTTCGTCGCGAGCACAACCTCCTCGATCCCGTTCCGATCGACCCGGCCGAGCAGCTCGTCGATCCGCAGGTGCTCCGGCTCGACGCCGTCGAGAGGTGAGAGAGCGCCGCCGAGCACGTGGTACAGACCGCGGTACTCATGCGTCCGCTCGACCGAGATCACGTCGACGGGC
>DASQWX010000237.1:0-17672 GCA_035640035.1 Gaiellaceae bacterium | reverse complement strand
GCGAGCGAGCGTTGACGGTCCAGTAGAACTCGGTGTAGGCGCCCATCGGCATCACGAGCCGTGCCAGCTCGCGGGCCACTCCCTGCTCGACGAGCCGGTTGTACGTTGAGTACGCGGCGTCGTAGACGGCCTGCAGCTCCTCCCGCGTGTGCTCAGCGAGCTCCGGCTCGACCGGCTCGAACGAATACGCGCCCGGCTTGCCGACCTGAGAGCGCACGTCCTCGGGCTCCGGGACGTAGAACTCGTCGCTCGCCTTCGCGTAGCGCATCGAGAACTCGTTGAACGACCCGACGCGATGCCGGAACCACTCACGCGCGACGAAGAGCGGCGCCCGGACGTGGAAGCGGAAGGCGTTGTGCTCGAAGGGCGTTCCGTGCCGGTCTCGCATCAGGAAGCGGATCAGCCCCTCGTCCGACTCGTCCATCTCGGCCTTGTGGCGGGCGAAGCTGACGCGGGCGCCGTTGACCACCGAGAGGTCGCTCGCCATCGCGTCGTCGAGCCTGACGAAGCCGTGATCGAGGACGCGGATCGTGTTCTCGGTTATCACTTCGGCCATGGTCGCCACGCCGGCGAGTCTAACCGGGGCGTATGTCGGCACCTCCGGCTTCGGATACTCATCCTGGAAGGGCGGCTTCTACCCGGAAAAGGCGAAGCCGTCGGAGTTCCTCGAGTTCTTTGCGGCGCGCCTCCCGTCGGTCGAGCTCAACACGAGCTTCTACCAGCTTCCCGCCGAGGAGCAGTTCCGCGCCTGGGCGGAGCAGACGCCGGCGGCGTTCCGGTTCGCCGTCAAGATGACCGGGCGGATCACGCACTCCGGCAGGCTCGACTTGATCCAGACGTTCTGCGAGCGGGTGCGGCTCCTCGGCGAGCGCCTCGGGCCGATCCTGGTTCAGTTCCCGGAGACGCGCGCTCGCGACGACGGGCTGCTCCGGCTGCTGCTGGACTCGCTCGACCCGGAGCTCGAGTACGCGTTCGAGTTCCGCCACGAGTCGTGGGACGGCGCCGAGGTCCCGCTCCGCATCAACTCGTTCGACGGCGACGCCCCCTTCCGCTACTTCCGGCTGCGCGAGCCGCCTTACGACGACGAGGCACTCGGCGCGTGGGCCGACCGCTTCCGCCCGCTGCTCGCCGGCGGCATGCGGGTCTACTGCTACTTCAAGCACGAGGACGAGCCGACGGCGCCGCAGTACGCGACGCGCCTGCTCGAGCTCCTGCAATAGGTTCCAGTCGATGCCCGACTACTTGACGAGGCTCGCCGACCTTGCCGTCCGCGCCGGCGCCGACGTCCAGCCGGGCCAGCACGTCTTCGTGACTGCGTGGGATCCGGCCCAGGCCGACGTCGCACGGGCCGTCACGGAGGCGGCGTACGCCGCCGGCGCGCGCTACGTAAGTGTCCTCTACTGGGACGGAGCCGCGAAGGCCTCGCGCATCCGTCACGCCCCTGAGGACTCGCTCGACTTCGTCCCGGACTGGTTCCGGCGCAATGTCACGGAGGCGATCGATCGGCGCGGCGCGGCGATCTCGATCTTCGGCGACCCGAATCCGGCGGTCTTCGACGGCGTCGACCCCGCTCGACTCGGGCGAGACCTGATGCCGTTCATTCCTGAGATCCACGAGCTGATCGCAAGCGGCGAGGTCAACTGGACGTGCATCCCCGGGCCGAACGCAGGCTGGGCCGAACGCCTCTTTGGCGAGCCCGATGTCGATCGCCTCTGGGCGACGCTGGCTCCGATCCTTCGCCTCGATTCGGAGGATCCGACCGAGGCGTGGCGCAGCCATGCGGAGATGCTCCGCGACCGCGCGCGCCGGCTGAACGAGCGAGAGTTCGACGCAATCCGGTTCCGAGGCCCCGGCACCGAGCTCGAGGTCGGGCTCATTCAGGGCCACCGCTGGCTGGCAGCGGACTTTCAGACGAACAACGGCGCCACGCCGATCGTCAACATTCCGACCGAGGAGGTGTTCACGACCCCGGACCGCGCCCGGGTCGAAGGAACGGTCAGGATGACTCGGCCTGTCCTGCTCGCGGGCGGCGCTCTCGTCGAAGGTCTTCGGGTCCGGTTCGAAGGCGGGCGCGCCGTCGAGGTCGACGCGGACGCCAACGGCGGCGCGGCGCGCGAGCAGATGTCGTTCGACGAGGGTGCTTCGCGCCTCGGCGAAGTCGCGCTCGTCGACGGGTCCTCCCCGGTCGGCCGCAGCGGGCTCGTCTTCGGCGACGTCCTGCTCGACGAGAACGCGGCGTCGCACATCGCATGGGGGCGCGCCTACGACGTGACCGTGGCGGAGCTCCCGTCCGACAACGCGGCGCGGCAGGAGCTCGGCTTCAACCTCTCAGACGTGCACCAGGACGCGATGATCGGCGCGCCCGAGGTGAACGTCTACGGCGTCGAGTCCCGCGGCGCGGAGGTTCCCGTGATCGAGAACGATGCCTGGGTGCTCGCTTAGCGCACGCTTTCCGCAGGCTGCGGGACGATCCGGATGTACGGCCGCGGCGACTGCCACCCCTCCGGATAGGTCTCCCTCGCCTCGTCGTCCGAGACCGAGCCGGCGATGATCACGTCATCCCCCTGCTGCCAGTTCACCGGCGTCGCCACCTTGTGCTTCGCCGTCAGCTGCAGCGAGTCGATCACGCGCAGGACCTCGTCGAAGTTGCGCCCGGTCGTCATCGGATAGACGAGGATCAGCTTGAGCTTCTTGTCCGGGCCGACGACAAAGACGTTCCGCACGGTCTGGTTGTCCGCAGGCGTGCGCTCCTTCGCATCGCCCGAGGTCTCAGCGGCAAGCATCCCGTAGAGCTTTGCGACCGTGAGGAGAGGGTCGGCGATGAGGGGGTAGTTCGGGGCCGCGCCCTGCGTGTCCTCGATGTCCCGCGCCCACGCCTCGTGGTCGCTCTCTGAGTCGACCGAAAGGCCGATGATCTTCACGCCCCTGCGGTCGAACTCGGGCTTGATCTTCGCCATGTAGCCGAGCTCTGTCGTGCAGACCGGGGTGAAGTCCTTCGGATGCGAGAACAGCACCGCCCAGGAGTCGCCAATCCAGTCGTGGAAGCGGATCCGTCCCTCGGTCGTGTCCGCCTCGAAATCAGGTGCCGTGTCGCCGATTTGCAACGCCATCGTTCCGTCCTCCCTCTTGACGCCAAAGGTTTCGGCAAGCCTAGTCATTGAAGGCCGTGTGGCGAAATCGAGCGGGGACTGCGAGCTGGCCGGCCGGGTCGAGCGGCGGGTTCGTGGACCGCGCGAGACCGTGGCGCCGCGGACACGTCTTCGCGCGCAGGGCCCCCGCGGGATTGTCCCTCCGACCGTTGCGCGATTCAGGGCAGCGCGCAGCCGCGGCACCGATTTGTCACACAAACGTTGCGAAGGCCGTGGCCGTGCTGCCAGTTCGTTGGTGCCAGACCCGAACGAACTGCACCACGGTCACGAGCTGGCTTCGATGGGCGCGCTGTCGAGGTGCCGCTCGTACGCGCCGCTCTCGACGATCTCGGCGATCTGCTCCACCGCGAACCGGAGCTCGTCGTCGGTGTTGAAGAAGTGCGGGCCGAGACGGAGCCCGACTTCGGGGCGGTAGTCGCAGACCACGTTGCGCGCATCGAGCTCCCGGTGGACGGCCTCCGCCGCCGGCGTGCGGACAACCACTGCCCCTCCGCGGCGACCGGGGTCCCGAGGGCTGACGACCTCGAGCCCAGCGCCGTCGAGCAGCTCGACGAGCAAGGCGGTCTGGCGCTTCGAGTGCTTACGGATTCGCTCGACCCCGACCTCCTCGATGGCCTCGTACCCGGCCGTGGCCGCGTAGAGAGCAGGCACGTTCGGAGTCCCGGTGAGAAACCGGGCGGCACCGGCGGCATAGTCCTGCTCGGGCTCGAACGCGAACGGGCGCGCGTGCGCCTGCCAGCCGGTGAACGTCGGCTCGAGCCGCTCCGCCAGGTCGGGTCGGACGTAGAGCCAGCCGGCTCCGGGCCCGCCGCACAGCCACTTGACGCTTCCCCCGACCGCGAAGTCGACGTCGAGGGCGGTCAGGTCGAGCGGGACCGTGCCGGCGGAGTGGTACGCGTCGAGCACGACCAGCGCGCCTGCCTCGTGCGCCCGCCGGACGATCCGCCCGACGTCCTGGATCTCGCTCGTCATGGAGAGAACGTGGCTGCTCGGCACGAGGAGCGTCCGCTCGTCGATGGCGGCGATCACCGCCTCGTCGTTCTCGACGATCTCCAGCTCCGCCCCTCGGCGCCGCTGCGCCTGGTAGATGTAGCGCACCGACGGGAACTCGCCCTCGCCGTAGACGATCCGGTTTCGCGGCCGCTCGAATTCGAAGCAGGAGAGCACGACCGCCTGGGCGACGGCGACGTTCTGGTGCATGACGATCGTCCCGGGCGGAGCTCCGACGATCCGGCCGAGCCGATCGCCGACGCTCATCGGGCTCTCCCACCAACCCTCCTCCCAGGCCCGCACGCCTCGCTCACGCCATTCGCGCGCGTACCGGAGCAGGCGATCTTCGGCCGCCGCCGGCATCGCGCCGAGCGAGTGGTTGATCAGGTAGGTCGTGTGCTCGAGGATCGGAAAACGTTCGCGGTAGCTCTCGAGCGGCTGCACGGACCGAGTCTATTTCTGAGCCACGGCGGCGGGCGGCCGCACGACCGGTCGTGGTGGTGGCTTCGAATCGACGAGAACGGCCGCGGCGAGGAGGATCGCCATCCCCACGGCGCTCTCGCCGGCGAGGCTGCGAGGCAGGCGCGAGAGAATCGGGCCGCCGCCCCGCTCGAGCGCCGGCCGCGCGACGAAGTGGTGCACGGCGCCCCAGGTCAGCGCGAGGGAGACGAGGCCGAGCTTGACGAGCAGGACGCGTCCATAGCCCGCCGACCAGAGATCGCTCAGCTGCGGCAGCCGGACGATGCTCAGGTAGACGCCCGCAGCGAGGACGATCGCGATCAGCGCCGAGGCCAACCGCGAGAAGCGCAGGAAGGCTGCACGGCGGAACTCGGGCGCTTTCGGCCAGACGACGAACGCGAGCTGGACGAGCCCGCCGATCCAGAGCGCGGCCGCGGACAGGTGCGCCCAGTCGGCGAGCTCGGAACGCCACGACGACCCGGGGTCGACGGCCGAGTGGCCCGAGAGCGAGAGCCCGGACGCGAACCCGATGCCGAGCGCGAGCGCGGGCCAGAGGAAGGCGCGCTGGTCGGTAAGCCAGGCGAGGAAGAGGAACGCCGCGACGACCGCGTAGCCGAGGGTCATGGCGATGAACGCCTCGCCGAATCGCGTACCGCCCGCGATCGACGACAGGTCGCCGTAGAGCAGCCGACCGAACGGAAGCTGCAAGGCGTCCTCGGCGCGGAGGAGAAAGGCGAGGATCCCGACCTCGAGAGCTCCGACCACCCCGGCGCCGGCGAGCAGGTAGAAGCGCCGCTCGGCCGCAACCGGAAGCTCACCGCGGGCGACCAAGAGCCGGAAGCCGAGCCCGCCCAGGAGCAGCGCGAGCGAGAGGAAATAGAGCCACCGAACGAGGTGCTCGGCCTTGGTCGGGCCCGAGGCGCCATAGGCCTCCGTCGGCGGCGGCGCCTTCACCCGAACGCCGAACGTGAAGACGCCGGAGACGACGTGGCCGTCTTCCGAGAGAACGTGCCAGCGCACGGTGTAAGCCCCACGCGGCAGCCGCTTCAGGGGAACACGAACATCCTGGCCGGTCGCGCGCGAGGTGCCGGAGAGCGTCTTGCCGAACGCGTTCTTGACATCGATCGCGTTCGGCTGGGCCTGGACGCTCTGGTCGAAGTGGAGCACGACCGCCGCGGGCGCCCGTCCGACGCGCTCCCGGAACTTCGGCGACGTCGACTGCAGGTTCGCGTGGGCGAAGGCAGTCGCCGGGAAGGCGAGCGCGAGCAGAGTGACGAGCCCGAGACGTCTCATCGGTGGGGTGGGCCAGCCAACGGCGACAGGTGGCCGAACACCGGCGCCACGTCGCGGTCGCAAAAGAGGCAGATCGAAAGGACGACGAACACGAGCGCGAAGCCCGTCTGCAGCACCGCGGCGCGCGGTCGGACGGTCCGGAACAGCGGGAAGATCGCGCCGCCGACGAGCGTCCAGCCGATCAGGTGATGCAGGAAGGCCGAACGGGCGTACAGCCAGCTGTTCTGCTCGTGGATCAGGAACGCCGCGCCCGAGACGACGAACGCGAGCGCGGTGCAGAGCCGCCAGTACGGGCTCCGTAGCTTGCCGCGGACGAGCCCGAGCTCCGCTGCGCCGGCGAGCATCATCACCTGCGCCCACGAGCCGTGGGCGAGCATGTGAATGGTCGAGCTGGTGAAGAACACCATCACCGGCCACATGAGAACCCCCATCAGGAAGGCGAACGACGGCCAGAGGTATGCGCGCCAGGGCCGCCGCCGCCAAACCTCCTCGCCGACCACCGCCTCCGCGAGCAGCAGAAGGCCGATGATCAGAAAGCCGGTGGCGAACCACCAGTGGACGAACTCAGCCTTCGGCAGCATCCTCTGCCTCTTCGAGGTCCTCGATCAGGGCCGGCGCGACGAAGACGGCGAAGCCGAGCCCGACGAGGATCACGTAGAGCGGCGGCTCGGAGAGCAGCCACCAGAACCCCTGCCCGTGCGGATGCAGAATCGTCAGCCGGTACGGCTGGAGGAACGCCCACGCGACGCCCGCGAGCATCGTCAAGGGCCCGAGGAACTCGATCGTCCAGGCCCGCAGCGATCGTCGTCGTGACGCCGCCGCCTCGGTTGCGTACTGAGACTCCATCTTCCTCCCGCAAGGTCGACGTCAAGCACGAGGCCCGCGGGCGGACGGCGCGCGCGGGCTAGGCCGGTGCGGGTGGAGGCCGGCTCTCGAACGCGAGGCCGAAGAGACGGCGAGGCGTCCCGAGCGCGTCCGCCGGTCGGTCGACCGGAGGGGCCTGCAGATCGTGCACTGCCCGATCCGCCCGCGCGACGGTTGCCTCGGCAAACCGCTCGTAGTCCGCGAGCCAGCCTGCGACCGCGCCCCAGACCACCGCGACGAAGACCGCGAGCACGGCGAAGACCGGCAGTGCGGAGGTATGCAGCCACGGCGCGAGCAGCGGCCAGCGGCCGCTCGAAATCTCCTCCGCGTCGGTCTGCACGAGGTAGAAGAGCGCGGTCACGACGAAGGACGCGAGCCACAAGCGTCCGGAAAACTCGACGCGGAAGCGTGGTGCGCGTGCCGGCCGGGTGCCGACAGCGGCGAGGAGCCGTCGAGCGGCCCGCGCTGCGGCGTGTGCCCGCGCGAACCGCCAGGCCAGGCGTGCGAGCAGCAGCGCGATCCCGACCTTCACCGCGGCGAGCAGGAACGGGTAGTAGTCGGCGCCGGCGTATCCCGGCGCAGCGACGTGCCTGCCGACATCGAGGCGATGGGTCAGGCTGCGACCGACCAGCTCGGCGACGAGCGCCAACAGCCCGAAGGCGAGCACCGAGAGGAGGCGCTGGTGCCGACGCGCCCGATCCATGTCCCGATGGTACTGGGCAACTGCGGCCTGACAAAGGCCAACCGCCCCGACCACGGAGGGTTTGGCGGAGTGCCACTCGTCACCGGGGTGCGATGCTCGTTTCCTGGGGAGGACGCAGGGAGCGTCCATATCCGTAGATATGGGCGCGACTGAGGACGGTGCCAGGGGGCGACAGCGCGGCCCGGTGGCACCGGGAGTATTTCGCCAAACCCTCCTAGCGCCTCAGCCGATCGTCGTCAGCAGCCAGCCGCCCGGAGACGCGCCGTCGAACCCAAGCAGGAGCACGCGCTGCCACCGGCCGAGACAGAGCTGCGCGTCGCGGAACGGGATCTGCTCCGTCCGGGCACCGATCAGGAATCGGACGAGGCGCTCGCGGTCGGAGAGCTCGAGCGGGACGAGGCGCCCGAGCATGTCCTCGAGGTCCTCGAAGAAACCCATCTCGCGCTCGTTGACCCGCACGATCCCGCTCTCGTCGGTCGGCGAGATATAGGCAATCCCGTCGCTGTGGCCGTTTCGCTCGAGCTCGTGCGAGACGTCGTTGGTGATGTCGATGACGGTAAGCGACGGCAGCGCGCAAGCGATCGAATACGGGATCTCCACAGACGTCACGCCACGACCTCCCGCGGCAGACGGAAGTGGACGTCTTCCCTTGCGACCTCGACCTCTTCGAGGTCCTCGTACCCGGCTTCGGCGAGTCGGGCGACGACCGCCTGGACAAGCTCCTCCGGTGTGGAAGCCCCTGCGGTGAGGCCGATCGTGGCGTGGTCGTCGAGGTTCGATTCGAGGCCGCTTTCGCCATCGATCAGCGCTGCCTCGGCGCCGTGCAGGCGGGCGACCTCGACGAGCCGCTGCGCGTTCGAGCTCGTTTCCGAGCCGATCACGAGGATGAGCGTGGCCCCCCGGGTAACCATCTCCTTGACCGCGTCCTGCCTGTTCTGCGTCGCGTAGCAAATGTCGTCCGCGGCCGGCCGCTTGAGGTCGCCGAAGCGATCGGCGAGCGCATCGACGGTGGACGCGACGTCGTCGAGCGACAGGGTTGTCTGGGTGATCACCGCGACCGGCTTGCCGCCGGGATCGAGCTTCCGGGCGTCCTCGGCCGATTCGATCACGACCGTCGAGTCCGGCCGCTCGCCGCGGGTGCCGATCACCTCGACGTGATCGGCGTGCCCGACGAGCGCGACGAGGTGGCCGCTGTCCGCGTAGCGGCGCGCTTCGGCGTGCACTTTCGAGACGAGCGGGCAGACGGCGTCGACGACGCGGAGCCCCCGACGCTCGGCGTTCTCCTTCACCGAGGGCGCGACGCCGTGGGCCGAAAGCACGCAGATCTCGCCGGGCGGGATCTCGTCCTCGTGCTCGACGAAGACCGCGCCGAGTCCCTCGAGGTGCCGGACGACGTGCTCGTTGTGGACGATCTGGTGGCGAACGTAGACCGGCGGCCCGTACTGACCGAGCAGCCGCTCGACGATCTCGATCGCCCGGTCGACGCCCGCGCAGAAGGACCGCGGCGCGGCGAGGAGGACGCGCTTGCTCATGCCACGGCCTCGAGACTCTTGAGCGCACGCCGCGCGTCGCGGGCAGCGCGGGCCGTCTGCAGAGGAGAGCGGATGAATCCGCGCGCGAGGCCCAGATAGTCGACGTCGCCGTTCGCCCTGGCGCCCTTGGCAAGCCCGGCCAGCTTCCGGTCGGGTGTGTCGCTGATCGCTCGGATGCAACCGGCGAGCCGGCCCGTGCGCGCGAGCGGCCCCGACTCCATATCGACGGCGTCTGCCCCGCTCGACTCGTGGAGCCGCGCGCGCTCCGCCGGGTCGTCGATGATCCTGGCGGCGCCGAGGATCGTTCCCGTCCGGGCCGGCTGAACGCCGAGCGGCGTGCCTTCCCAGAGCACCGCGCCGTCCTCGTCCACGACCCGAGTCGCGTCGATCACGGTCCCGATCTCGAGCCCCGGCCGGAGCGCACCGGCGATCCCGAACGAGACCAAGCGTCTCTCGGACGGAATTCCGTTTGCAGCCCCGAGACCGAGCCGAACCGTCGGGCCGAGACGTTTCGCAATGCGCTCCTCGACGCTCATCGCGCAGGCGAAGACGAGTGGCCCATCCGCTACCCGGTCAGCGTCCAAGCCATGCTCCGGACGCCTTCCTTGAGGCTGTCGGCGGCGACCAGCGCGGCCGACGGCTCGAAGCCGGAATGGATCCCGCAATGCTCGCAGCGGGGATCGTTGCCCGGCCCGTAGTCCTCCCACTCGGTCCCCTCGAGCAAGGCGTCGTACGTCGGGAAGATTCCGTCGGTGAGCAGGTAGCACGGTCCCTTCCAGCCGTAGGGGTTGCGGGTGATCGACCCCCACGGGGCGCAGGCGAGCTTCCGCTCGCCGGCCAGGAACTCCTGGTAGACGGGGCTGGCGAGCCAGCGATAGCCGTTCTTCTTCGCCGCGGCCTTGACGATCCGGAACTTCTGCTCGTGCTCGGCCCGCGTCATCGTCAGGTTCGGGTCGATTTGCGAGTACTGGTACCCGGGAGCGACGAGCATCCCGTCGATCCCGACCTCGTTCGTCAGGTAATCCATCATCTCCAGGACGTCCTCGACCTTCGTCTCCTTGAAGATGGTCGTGTTGGTCGTCACGCGGTAGCCGTGCGAGCGGGCGGCCTTGATCGCGTCGACGGCGGTGTCCCAGAGACCCGGGTAGTCGCAGATGTAGTCGTGGATCTCGCGCATCCCGTCGAGATGGACGACGAATGTGAGTCGTGGGTTCGGCTTGAAGACGTCGAGGAACTGCTCGAGCTTGAGCGCGTTCGTGCAGAGCTCGATGTTCTTCTGCATCTCGAGCATGCCCACGACGACGTCTTCGATCCCCTTGTAGACGAGCGGCTCGCCGCCGCAGATCGAGACCACCGGAGCCGGGCACTGGACGCCGGCGTCGATGCATTCCTCGACGGAGAGCCGGGCCTTGTTGGACTCGTACTCGCGGATCTTCCCGCAGCCGATGCACGCGATGTTGCAGGCAAGCGTCGGCTCGAGCATCAGCACGAGGGGAAAGCGCGCGCCGGCGCGCTTCTGCTTGGCGACGTAGCTGCCGATCTGGATCGTCGAGCGAAGTGGGAATTTCATGCGGCGAGCCTTTCTCGTAGACGAGCGAGGGCCATGAGCGGAAAGTGCAGACGGTACAGGTGGTACCGAATCATGAAGTCGAGCGGAAAACCGGTTCCTGTGTAGTTCGCCTCAACCCAATCTCCATTAGATCGTTGTACGACAGATAACCAGTCTGCTGCGCGCGCGGCCTGCGGCGACCCGGCCTCGCCCGCAGCGACGTAGCCTAATAGCGCCCAGGCGGTCTGAGAAGGAGTCGGGTGACCGCGCCCGCGCCAGCCGGGATCCGCGTACGAGCGAATGTCCTCGCCGAAGCCTCCGTCCGGCTGTTGGACCGAGTCGAGCCACGAGACCGCACGTCGCATCGCCGGGTGATCCGAGGCCACTCCGGCCGCCGCGAGCGCAGGCAGCGCGGCGCCGGTGCCGTAGATGTGATTGACACCCCAGCGGCCGAACCAGGAGCCGTCGGGCTCCTGCTCGGCCAGCAGCCAGTCGAGGCCGCGCTCGACCTCGCGTGCGTAGCGCGCCTCGGGCGCGAGGGCCTCCAGCGCGTGCCCGGTCACGTCCGCGCTCGGCTCGTCGGTCACCTTGCCGAAATCGCAGAACGGGAGCTTGTAGAGCCAGTGCGCCTCGCTGTCGACGTCGAATGCGCCCCAACCGCCGTTCCGCGATTGCATCCCGGCCGTCCAGGCGAGACCGCGGTCGACGGCGTCGGCGCCGAGGCCGAGGCCGCGAAGGGCGAGGGCGACGACCGCCGTGTCGTCGACGTCGGGATAGAGGTCGTTGTCGAACTCGAACGCCCAGCCGCCGGGAGCGAGGTCCGGCTTCCGAACGGCCCAGTCGCCGCGCACCGTGACCTCTTCGCCGACGAGCCACTCGCCCGCCCGCCGTAGCTGCGGATGGTCTCGAGGGACGCCGGCGTCGAGCAGGGCGATCACGGCGAGAGCCGTGTCCCAGACCGGCGACTGGCACGCCTCGGGCCGGAGGCGGTCGCCTTCGTCGATCGTGAACCCCTGCCAACCCTCGACGGCAGCGCGCAGCGTCTCGTCCTCGAACCCGTACCCGAGCGCGGCCAGCATGATGATCGACCAGACCCACGGAGGTTGGATTCCGCCCCAGGAGCCGTCGGCTTCCTGCCTGTCGCGAACCCACCGCTCGGCAGTGGCGAACGCAACGCGTCGGATCGGCCCCGGCCTCGACGGCGACCTCGTCTGCCCCGGCCGAGCCCCGATCTCGCGCAGGTCGATCGGCGCCCGGCGCATAGGACGAAGGGCCTGCACGACCGAGAGCGGGACAACCGTCTGCCGCGCCCAGCAGGAGAACGTGTAGACCGAGAACGGCCCGTCGGGCGGGAGCAGGATGACCTCGGGCGGCATCCGCGCCACCCATTGCCAGGGCCAATGCCCGAGGAGGGCCAAGAAGCACTTCGTGAACACGCGCGCGCGCGGGACGCCGCCTTCGGCCTGGATGAACTCGCGCGCGCGAGGACCCGGATCGACGCCCGTCAGCTTCAGCGCGGTGTACGCCTCGATCGTCGTCGAGAGGTCGCCCGGCCCGTCGAACCAGATCGCCCACGTGCCGTCGTCACGCTGCCGCGCGAGCAACTCGTTCGCGATCTTGCGGTCGAGGTCGTCCGTGCGAAGCCCGAGGAAGTGATGCCAGAACAGGTGCTGCGCGATCATCGTCGCGTTCGACTCGAGCTCGCCTACCCACCAGCCGTCCGGGTGCTGGAGCTCGAGCAGGCGGGCCGAGGCACGGTCGACGGCCGTGTCCAGCGTCGTCCCGATTCTGTCCGGCGCGACTGTCAGACTGCCACCTTAGTTGTCACGCCGGACAACATCTGAGCGGCCGCTCGGCCGCTGCGAACAGCGGCCTCCATCGTCGGCGGCCAGGGAGGCGCCAGCCAGGAACCGGCGAGCGCCGCCTCGTCGCGAAGTGCCGCCGGACGCGCGAGCCCGGGCCGAACGGCGATCGTGGCCTCGGGCTCTCGGCTCACACGAGACCACAGGACCTCAGCGGATCCGAGCCGGGCGGTCACCTCCCCGGCAATAAGGTCGACGAGCTCGCGCCCGCGGATCTCGAGGAGCTCGGGCGCGCCACTCGAGACGACGGTGACGTACTGGCCCCGTACCGGCTGATGCCCGGTCAACCGCCCGCGATCGAAGAGCCAGTGGGCATGGCTGTTGAGGAGCGCGGCCATCGGCTCGCGGAGGACGATGCGGTCGAAGAGCAGGTGGACGCTCACGATGGGCGAGTACTCGAACGTCCACTCCTCGCCGAGCAGCCGGCCGGCTTCGTCGGGCGGCAGGGCGAGCACTACAGCGTCGGCATTGAGCTCGGCGAGATCCTCGACGCGTGCGCCCGTCCGGACGTGCGCCCCGGCTCGGTCGAGCGCCCGCGCGGCGGCTTCCCCGTGCATCTGTCCAAGCGGCGCCGTCGGAAGGACAAGATCGCTCGCAGCACGCCCGGAACGGAGACCGCGGACGACGGTGAACCAGGCAGCCTCGGCATCGACGTCGTCGGTCCGGAGGTTGAGCCCGGGCCGGATGAACACATCCCAGAAGCGCTCGATCGCCGCCTCCGTCTGGCCGTGACGCCGTAGGAACGCCCCGAACGTCTCGCCGCCTCGGGGCTGGAGGCGCGGGGCACGCGCGAGGACTCGAAGAATGCGGAGCCGATCGACGAAGCCGACGTGCCGGTAGCGGAGCAGCGGGCCGAGCCCGTAGCCGATCGTTGCCGAGCGGCCGCGCTCGTCGACGACCGTCAGCTGCAAGGGCAGGCGCTCCACCTCCTTCGAGCTCCCGATCCGCTCCAGGAAGCCGAGGTAGGAGTCGAAGCAGCCGAGCGCGATGTGCTGGCCGTTGTCGGGCGGCGGCTCCGGATCGCCCGCACGCTCCGGCAGCGTCTGCACCTTGCCCCCGAGCGTCGGCCGAGCCTCGAACAGCGTCACCTCGTGGCCCGCATCGACGAGCTCGAGCGCCGCCGCAAGCCCGGCGAGGCCGCCACCAACGACGACAGTCCTCACCTCGCGAGCGCGGCTCCGACCACGCGAAGCTTCGCGACCGGCGAGAGCGTGGGCGCGCCGTCGAAGACGTCGAACCCGACGTCCTCGATCCGGTCGAGCGTCGATCGGTAGAGGCCGGCAAAGGTTCCGACGCAAGCCGCGCTCCGGCGGTCGAGACGGTCGAGCAGCGTCAACCCTTCCGCGAGGTGCGCCCGCGCGCGCTCGGCCTGAAAGGCCATCAGGGCACGCCACTCCGGCGTCACTCGCGCCTCGGCGATGTCGTCTTCGCCGACGCCGAAGCGGGCGAGCTCGTCCTGCGGCAGGTAGATGCGCCCCAGCCCCCAGTCCTCCGCCACGTCGCGAATGATGTTGATCAGCTGCAGCGCGACGCCGAGGATCTCCGCGCGGCCCGGCTCGTCGGCGCCATACACAGGGACGCAAGCACGGCCCACAGCCCCTGCAACCCGCGAGCAGTAGCGACGCAGGTCGTCGAAATCGGCGTAGCGTTTCTGCTCCGTGTCCTGGACGCCGCCGTCGATGAGATCGGTCAGCGCATCTGCCGGGATCGGGAACCGCTCGCGCGCGTCGGCGAGCGCGACGAGCATCGCGTCCTCCCGCGGGGGCTCGTCGAGCCGCATACGAAGCTCCTCGAGGCGGCTTCGCTTTTCGCGCAAAGGCAGAGAACCATCGGCAATGTCGTCGACCTCTCGCGCGAACGCGTAGATCGCCGCGATCGCCCGTCGCTTCGGCCGCGGCAGGAGCATGATCCCGTAGGCGAAGTTCCGCGCCCGCCGACGCGTCAGCCGCTCGACCTGCGAATACGCCTCCTCGACGATCACGGCACGAGCGCTCCCATTGCCGTCCGCGCGAGCCGGACACGCGAAGGCTTCGGCCGACGCGAGAAGACATCGAAGCTCGCGCGCTCCAGCGCATCGACGGCCGCAAGCCCGCCACGCGCGAAGGCCCTGACGGCGCGCCCGGTGCGGCCGCCGAGCCTCAGCCTGAGCGGCTCTCCCGACCCGAGCAGGCCTCGAGCTCGTTCGGCCTCGAAGGCAAGGAGCCGCCGCAGCGGCTCGTTCGCACGGTCGAGCGCGGTGACCCCGAACCGCCGCCGGTCCTCCGCCGGGAGGTAGATGCGCCCGAGTGCCAGGTCGCGCGGGACGTCTTGGAGGAAGTTGACGAGCTGCAGGCCGGTGCAGACGTCGTCGCTCAGCGCGATCGCCTCGAAGTCGTCGAGACGGCGCAGGACCCCGAGGACGAGCCGCCCGCAAGGATCGGCGGAGTGCACGCAGTAGCGCTTGAGGTCGAGCCAGGACTCGTACTCGGAGATCCGCTGGTCCATGCGGTTCGCCTCGATCAGTCGCAGGAAGGGCTCGCGAGGGAGCTCGAACTCGTGGATCGTCGGCTGCAGCTCGACCAGTACGGGCCAGGACGGCGTCCCCCTGAAGGCGGCGTCGACCTCCCGCTCGAGCTCGTCGAGGGCTTCGAGCCGAGCCTCCGGGCCGCCGTCGAGCTCGTCGCCGAGGATGTCGACGAGCCGCGCGTACGCGTACAGCGCCCGGATGTGAGGCCTCAGCTCACGCGGAAACGCGAGCGACGCGACAGGGAAGTTCTCTCCGCGTGCGCGTTTTTCGACGGAGGAAACGTCGAGCACCGCCAAACCATGGCGGTTCGCACATGCCCTATGCAACTTTCACGGTTGCCTAAACCTGAGACAGATCCAGGCGGTCACCGACCCCGATCCCGCGACGCTCCGCTTCCCCCGCCGGCAACTCGAGAGCCAGCTTCGCCCCCCGCGCACCAGCAATCCGCCACGGCCGCACGTTCGACGCGATTTTCACCACCGCCCCATCCCGCGCCACGAAAACGACATCAATCGCAAAGCGCATGAACAACATGTGGATCGACGAGGCAGGCCGGAGCAGGAGCCCCTCCCCAGTCTCCAGCCCATTCCGCCCCAAGAGGCCGCGCATCCGCGTCCAAGCGTTATCGGCGACGAAGCAGCGTTCGCATACGACGCGACCGTCCACCGTCTTGAGCTCGATCGGTTTCATGAATGTCGTTCTCGCGCCAGAGCGTCTCGTGCGCGGAGCCGGGCTTGGCCCGGCGGGAGCGCAAACTACCGGCCTAGGGCTCTCAACATAACGAGGGGGCTCATGGGGGGAACCGGGTTCCCCCCATGCTCAATAGCCGATATGGATGTGGTCGTAGTGGTTGGCCAGCGGGAACGAAGGCCCGCCGAGCCCGAGGAGCGAGATCACCTGCTTCGGCATCATCTCCGGCGGCAGCAGGAGCACGTCGCGCACGGCGCGCTCAGTGATTCCGCCGGGCTGCTGGTGTCCCGCAATCGCGACGCCGCCGACCTCGCTGATGTCGGCCGCGAGCCCGTAGATGTGCGCCGAGATGACGCCCGGGCGCGCATAGAGGCGGTGGCCGCTGATCAGGCAGGAGACGGTCACCTGGCCGAACGAGTCGGCGAGATACTCGATCACGGCCAGCACCCGCACGTTCACGCGGCCCGACGCGATGTCGCCGCGCCCGCCTGCGTAGATCGAGACGCGCGGATCGTTCAGGACCTTCTGCCCGAGCTGGGTCTTCTCGGCGAGGAGCCCGTCGACGAGAGCCGAGAGCCCGACGGCGCGGTAGTAGTGCGAAAGGGCAAGCGCCCGGTCCGCGAACGACGCATTGCTCGAGAGCGAGAACATGGTCGCCCACGGGCTCGCGCTCCTAGCTCCAAGGTTCGACAGTTGCGACGCGACGGCACGAAGCCCGGCGACGTCCGCCGGCGCCGAGCCGTAGTGGCCTTCCGCCCGGAGGACGCCGAGCAGCAGCGACCAGCTGACGTTGCTCGCGCGAGCGACGCTCCGGAGGTGCCTGGCGAAGCGCGGCGTCAACCGAAGCGACGGCGGAGTCGGGTCCGGCAGCGCCCGGTTGAGGTAGACGACCGCCGACGCTGCCCCTTCGAGCTCGGGAGCGGGTGCCCGGCGGGCGCGCTTGGGGAAGTGATGCTGCCGCGCCTGCGAGCGCATGATGCGCTCGTACTTGCGCCCCGAGCTGCGCTTCGGGTGGGTCGAGGTGCTTGCGCGCGACACCGTGCCCGAGCGTGTCGCGGCCTGTTGGACGGCTGCCTTCGCAGCGACTGACGCGGCGGGAGCGTCGACCGGCGCAACCGCGGCAGGCGGAGCCTCGGCGGGGGGCGTCGCCGCGGGCGGCGCCTCGGAACCGCTCGGGGCCGGCGAAGACTCGCCCGTGTCAGCCGTCGTCTCGGCCGCCGGGGTGGAGCTGCTGTCGGCAGGCGGGGCCGAGGACGGATCAGTGGCCGGGGCCGGATCGGTCGAGGTCGGCGCGGTGGTGTCGGTGGCGGTCGCGCCGGTCGCGGTCTGAGCGTTGACCGCCGAGTTCTCGAGCGCGAGCCGAACCTGGTCGCCGGCTGCGGCCGAGAAGGCGGCGCCCGCGACGAAGAGGGCGGCAAACGTCAAGGCGACGGCCATCCGGCGGTGCCGGGACCTTGGGTTCGCGCTTTCCGCCGCGGGGGGCGGTGCGCCGGGGTCTTCACCGCCTTGCTCGTCCCACTCGTCCCAGGCCCGCCCGTGGCGCAGCCTGCTGATCAAAGAATTCCGTCGTGGCATGCCTTTCGCTCCGTTGGTCGGGCGCCGAGGCCGCCACTTCGACGCGGATTTTCTGAGTTCGAAATCCGCGGGCCGTACGGACTGACCTGACTATCGACCGGCGACCGGCCCGTCGCTCCCCCGAAGTGGTGAGTTGGCCGACCAATCACCAGACCGAGGGATACGCCCTCGCGACGGCCGTCACGATGATCGCTCCAACTGAGCCATAAGGCGGCGCGGCCACGCCGAGACGATTACGGAAGGAATTCCGGCGTGACTGACGTTTGCCGCGAGCTTTATCGGTTCGACCTCTCAGAAAGCCTTCTCCTTGCCGCGTATTCGGCTGGCAATTGGGCGCCGTCCTCTCGCCCCCGCCGCAGTAGAAGGGAGGTGAACTAGATGCTGAAGCTCTTCGCGTTCGCGCAGGCCTATGCCGCCGAGGCGGCTGAGGCGCTGAAGAAGCGTGAGGAGGGTCAGACGATGGCCGAGTACGGCGTCGTTCTCGCAGTGATCACGCTCGC
>DASQWX010000236.1:0-4860 GCA_035640035.1 Gaiellaceae bacterium | reverse complement strand
TGGAAGGACGTCCTCGATCTGCTGCAGGTACGAGACCGGGTCGCTCGTCTCGGCGTTCAGCCCGCCCCAGACGAGGTCGGAGGCGGCGGCCTTGGTCGCGAGCGAGCCGTTCGCGTAATCGTCGTTCGTCATCGTGCGGATCGTCGAGCTGATCCCGATCGCAGCGAGCTGCCGGCGGAGGACGCGGAGGAAGCCGGCGCTGTACGCGTCGTTCCAGGTGTAGAGGACGGCGTGTGCACGGTGCCGACCGGCGAGCCCGCGCGCCAGGTCGAGGTCGCCGCCGAGCGGGTAGAGCTGCTTTTCGCTGTAGCCCTCGACCTTCGGAGAGAGCAGGCGCGTGGCCGGAATGGCCGCTCCGGTCGGATCTACTCGGGCCAGCGCCACGCGGTCGAGCGCGTACTGGACGGCTCGCCGCATCCGCAGACTCGCAAAGAGCGGTCGACTCCTGTTGAACGCATAGAAGAAGACGTGACCCGTGGAGTCGGCCGTCAGCCGATAGCGGGAGCCCGCCGTTCGCGCGGCCTCCGTCTGCGATGCCAGAGCCGGATCGTTCTCGAGGACGTAGTCGAGCGTGCCGCTCGCGATCCGCGCGGCCGCATCCCGCGGAGCGACGTTGAGCTCGAAAACGATCGCGTCCAGGTGGTGCGGCCGCGGGCCCGCGTAGTTCGGGTTGCGCTTCAGCACTACGACCGAGTCCGTCTCGGCGGCCAGGTAGTACGGCCCGGCGGAGGGGATCGGGGCGTCGAGACCGTGCGCGACGATCGGTGTGCCCGGCGGAACGGCGCAGAAGACGTTCAGCGCAAGCACTCTCGGGAGATCCGGCACCGGCTGTGTCAAACGGAACACGAGCGTGTTTCTGCCCGCGCTGACGCCGCTCACGTGCGAAGTCTTGCCCGCGTTGTACTCGACCGCGCCTACGAGCACCTTCCACCTCGGGTCGAGGTAGTCGGGCGAGAACTTCGGCGAGAGCTCGCGCTCGATCGCGTCGCGGAAGGAGGCGGCCGTGACCGACGCGTTCGAAGGCGGTGAAAAGCGGTAGCCCGGCCGGATGCTGATCGTGACCGTTCGTCCGCCGTCCGCTATATGCGGAAAGCCGGCGCCGAGCTCCGGCGCGACGCGCCGGCCCGCCGCGCCGTCGACGTCGGGGTAGTTGTAGAGCCGGGCGCAGGTGGCGTAGTCGAACTGGAGCAGGTTCTTGTCCCAGGGCGCGTACAGCGCCGGGTCGGTGGACGGGAGGTTCGGTCCTCCGATCTCGAAGAGCAACGGCGACTTGAGCCCGACGCGCACGACGTTCCCCCCGAGACCGGCGGTGATGTCCGCGGCGCTCGGCTGAAGGCCCACGGCGAGCCGCCGGTTCCGGACGTCCGCGTCCATGACTTCGTGGCCGACCGGGTAGGTCTTCGTCGCGTTCGTCGTCGGGTCGACTCGCACGACGGCACCTCGCTCGCCGAGCGCAACCCAGAGCGCTCCGGCCGCGTACGTGAGGCTCTTGACGGCTCCACGAAGCTCGATCGTCTCGACGAGGCTCCCGTCCGGAGCGAGCTTCCATAGGTCGCCGCCGGGATTGAGCGCGGCCCAGGCGAAGCCGCCCCCGACGGCGACGCAGCAGAGGTTCGTCTGCGGGCGCAGTGGCTTCGTGAAGGCGATCGTGTTCGTTTGCGGGTCGATCTTCCGAAGCTCGCCGGCCGCATGGCTCCCGACCCAAAGCGCACCGTCCCCGAAGGCGAGCGAGTCGGCGTCGCCGCCGAGGATCGAAAAGCGGTGCTGGACGCGACCCGTCGCCGGATCGAGCCGCTCGACCCAGGCCCCAGGGTTGAACTGCCCGTGCCCGACCCAGACCGAGCCCGCGCCGACCGCAACCCCGCCTGTCAGGGACGTGACGACCGCTCTCGTCGGGAGCGGGATGCGGTCGACGGGCTCGTTGAACGCCGGATCGATCCGCAGGAGGGTCGGCGAGTCCGCGTCGGTGACCCAGACCGATCCTTCGCCGACGGCGAGCCCGCCCGGCTTCACGATCCCGAGCCCGATCGTCGCGACGACCTTCCCCGTCGCCGGCTCGACCCGGGTCAGCTGCGCCTCCGCGGAGAGGCTCCAGAGCGAGCCGGCGCCGTAGCGAACGGCGACGGTGTCACGGACGGGTGTCTCTGCAACCGTCCTCCCAGTCACGGTCGACAGGAAGACGGCGGACTGGCTCTCCCCGAGCGCGCTCGCGGTCTCCGCGCCGCCCTGCGTGAGGAGCACGATCGCTGCCGCGGCCGCTCCCGCGAACGCGAGCGCAACGGCGCCGAGTGCCAGACGTCGCGGCCTCGCGGGGGCGAGCGGTCGGCGGCCGCCGAGCTCGGGATCCTGGCGCAAGATTGCCTGCTCGAGCTCGCGCAGCGAACGTCCCGGCTCGATGCCGAGCTCCTCCGCGAAATGCCGGCGCGTCTCGCTATAGACCTGCAGCGCCTCGGCCTGTCGCCCGGCGCGATACAGCGCGAGCATCTGCTGTCCTCGCAGCCGCTCGCGCAGCGGGTGCTTCGCTGCTAGCGACTCGAGCTCGGCGACGACTCGATCGTGCCGCCCGAGCGCGAGTTCCGCCTCGATCCGCTCCTCGGCGGCGACGAGGCGCAACTCTTCGAGGCGACCGATCTCGCTCTGCGCGAAGCTCTCGTAGGAGACGTCCGCGAGCGCAGCCCCGCGCCAGAGCGCGAGCGCTGCTCGCAGTGCGCTGAGCGCCTCTCGCGGCTTGCCCTCCGCATTTGCGCGTCGACCTTGCTCGAGGAGCCGCTCGAAGCGGTGGGCGTCGATCTGCCCGGGGTCGACCTGCAGGAGATAGCCGCCGGCCCGCGTGAGGACGAGTTCGTCGGGCGCGAACGCCTTCCGCAGTCGCGAGACCTGGACGTCGAGGCTGTGCTCGGCGCTCCCGGGCTGCCGTTCTCGCCAGAGGGCGTCGAGAAGGCGGTCGCGGGAGACGACCTCGTTCGCGTGCAGGAGGAGCAGGGCGAGGAGCGCGCGCTGCTTTCCGCCCAGCGCGACGGGACGGTCGTCCCGAACGACCTCGATCGGCCCGAGAAGCCGGAACTCGAAGCTCTCCTGCGGCGTCCTGCCGCCGACGCTAGCACCGCCCCGAGAAAACGTCGAGAGCGGTTCGAGAGGTCGCAGAGAGGCGTCCGATGCAGTGTCGCGGGCGTGTTCGGCTTGCATCCCCTTCGCAGGCACCTCGCCAGGACGTGCGGCGTGGCGCTCATCGCGCTCGCGCTGCTCGCGCTGCTGCCGGCGTCGGCGGAAACGCGCCCCGAAGACGCACGACCCACGCGGTCGTGCAAGCCGGATACGTCCCACGCCGACTGGAAGGAGGAACGACCATGTCTCGACTGCCGCTCGTGCTCGCGGCACTCGTAGCCTTAGGGATTGCCGTCTCCACCGCCTCGGCGACGGCTCCCGGAAAGAACGGCCAGCTCGTGTTTCGGCGTTACCTTGACGCCGCGAGGACGACGGGGCCGCTCTTCGTCTCGAACCCCGACGGGTCGAAGATCCGCCAGATCACGCATCCGTCCCACGGCGTGATCGACCAAGAGGCGGACTGGGCTCCGAACGGGAAGCGGATCGCCTTCGAGCGGAGGTCCCCCTGCCCGGCGGACGGCCCGAAGAACGGTCTCGACAACAAGTGCGACGTCGTCTACACCGTGGGCCGCGACGGGAAGGGCGTGAAGCCGCTCGTCCCGTGTGACTTCGCGGAGCATTGCCACCTCGTAGACACGCCCGCGTGGTCGCCGGACGGCTCCAAAATCGCTTACGCGTACGGCGTCTCCGATCCGAGGTACACGGGGAGCTTCAACTTCGACGAGGCGATCTGGGTCGTGGACGCGCACGGCAAAGGCGCTCGCCAGGTCACGCAACTGACGCCGGGTACCTCCTGGGACTCGGGGCCGCAGTGGTCCCCGGACGGGAAGAAGCTCGTCTTCGTCCGGGCCGAACTCCAGAAGCAGGCGGATGCCGTCTTCACCGTCGACGTCGACGGGAGCGGCCTCGCCCAAGTGACGCCGTGGGAGCTGAACGCCGGCGACGGCCCCGACTGGTCACCGGACGGCAAGTGGATCCTGTTCCGCGGCCAGCCGGCGGATGGGTCGTCGAACGTCTACAAGGCCCACCCCGACGGAAGCGGCCTGCTCAATCTGACGAAGCAGGCGGCCAACGGGTTCCACTACCTCTCGTCCTCGTTCTCGCCGGACGGGCGCATGGTCGTGACCGCGAGGACTCCCGGCACGGGCGTGGACGGCGCCGCGGACATCCTCGTCATGCGAGCCGACGGTTCGCACGCCCGCGTCGTCACGAAGTCGCCACTTTGGGAGAGCGCGGCCGACTGGGGCCCGCGCGTATCCGCGAAGAAGAAAGGACACTGACATGTACAGGCTCATCGCACTCGCACCGCTGGTGATCGCGACGCTGATCACGGCATCGATCGGCACGGCCGCCACGCCGACGAAGGACACGTTCTTCTCGAGCTTCAGTTTCGAGGACACCAGCACCTGTCCCGGGCTCACAATCGTTCAGTCGAACGAGGAGCGCGACACGATCCTCGACCTCTCGCCGACGAGCGAGCACATTCAGCGACATGGAGTCGCGACGCTCGCGGCGAACGGGAAGACCCTGACGAGCAACTTCAGCGCGACGATCTTCATCGACCCGAGCTCGTCGCTCGTGAAGGTGGTCGGCACCGTCTACAACATCCAAGTCCCGGGAGCCGGCACCGTGCTGCTCGACGCCGGGGACCTCGTCCTCGACGTCTCGACCAATCCTGCAACCGTCGTGCACATGGGCGGTCCACACCAGCAGTTGTCCGGCGACGTCGCCGCCCTCTGCAGCTACCTGGCGGAT
>DASQWX010000235.1:0-5715 GCA_035640035.1 Gaiellaceae bacterium | reverse complement strand
AAGGCCGGTTACCGGCGCGAAGGCACGCTTCGCGCGGCCGGCTTCAACAACCGCCAGAACCGGCGGATCGATTACGCGGTGTTTTCTCTGCTTCCAGGCGAGATCTAGAGGCTTCGGCGGCCGGGGGGCGAATCGCGCCCCATGGACGATCGAGTCGAGCGGTTCCTCGTGAGCCCCGCGCTGGCGGAGTCGACCCGGCGCGCCTACCGCGTCGACGTGCGCCAGTTCGCCGAGTGGCTGTCCGCGGGGCGACTGCGGCTCGACGACGTCGATGTTCGGGTCTTCGCCGATTACGCGACACATCTCGGCCGGCAGCGCCCGAAGCTCGCGCCGACCACGATCGCGCGCAAGCTCGCCGCCGTGCGGGCGCTCATCCGATTCGCGCTCGGGCCCGAGCGGGTTCCCGAGGCGTCCTTTGCGCCGCGGCGCCCCCGCCATCTGCCCGACGCTCCACGGGCAGCCGAGGTCGATGCCGAGCTCGCCGCGCTCGAGCGTGGCGGCCCGCTCGGCCTGCGCGACCGCGCTCTGGCGGAGTTGGTCTACTCAGCCGGGTTGCGCAGCCGCGAGGCGGTCGACCTCGACCTGGGCGACGTCGACTTCGAGCAGGAGCTCGTTCACGTCCGCGGGAAAGGCGGGAAGGAACGCGCGGTTCCGCTCGGCGAAGAGGCGGGTCATTGGCTGTCCCGCTACCTGCGCGAAGCGCGACCCGAGCTGGCCCGGGGCGCGGAGAACGCGCTCTTCATCTCCGCGCGAGGCCGCCGGCTCGACACGAGCACGCTCCGCCGGCTCCTCCCCCATCCACACCGCCTTCGCCATGCCTTCGCGACGCACCTGCTCGAGGGCGGCGCCGACCTGCGCACGATCCAGGAGCTCCTCGGCCACAGCTCCCTCTCGACCACCCAGGTGTACGCCCATGTAGACGGCCGCCGGCTGCGGCGGGTCTACGACCGATCGCACCCGCGTTCATAGCCCCGGGACGTCGCGGTTCTGGCTCGACGACCCCTCACGCTCGTCGATGTTCACGCGCGGGCGTGCGCGCGCCCCCATGGGTGGGGCTCTTCCCACCTCCCTCGACGTCGACGATACCGGGGCTCGACGCGCGAGTCTGTACTCCGAAGGCGCCGACTTCGCCACGATCACGCGACTACGTGTTGCGGAGGCAGGCCATCGCCGCGAGGGCGCGAACCCTTCCGGGGGATGGGCGCGACGCGCAGAGACCCGGATCTCGAAGGCTTCCTCGCCCTGCTGGCGGCAACTCGGGCCCCGCGCACGGTCGATGCCTACCGCCGCGACCTCACCGACCTTGCCACCAGGCTCGATCGTCGACTTCACGCGATTACCGCCGAGGAGATCGAGCGCTACCTGGCCGAGCTCCGCGCCGAGGGACGTTCGTCCGCGACGATCGCCCGCCGGACGGCCGCGGCGCGCGCCTTCTTCCGCCACCTCGTCCTTCTCGGCCGCCGACCCGACAACCCGGCCGCGGCCGTCTCGTTGCCGCGGAAGGCCCGCCGGCTGCCTCGCGCGCTTTCGCCGTCGGAGGCCGAGCGCCTGATCGACGCCGCCGCCGGGACGACGCCGCGCGCGCTTCGCGACCGAGCGCTCGTCGAGCTCCTCTACGGCGCCGGGCTCCGCGTCGGCGAGGCCGTCGGCCTGTCAAAAACCGATGTCGATCTCGAGCAGCGCCTCGTCCGCGCAACGGGAAAGGGATCGAAGGAGCGGATCGTGCCGCTCGGCCGACCCGCCGCTGACTCCGTCCGCCGCTACCTTTCCCGCGGGCGGCCCCACCTCGATCGCCGCCACCGACCCGAACTCTTCCTCAACGCGCAGGGTGGCGGGCTTACGCGCGCAGGAGTCTTCCTCGTCCTCCGCCGGCTCGCGGAGAAGGCGGGGCTGGAGCCCGAGCGGGTGCATCCGCACCTGCTTCGGCACTCGTTCGCCACCCACCTGCTCGAGGGCGGCGCCGACCTCCGCAGCGTCCAGGAGATGCTCGGCCACGCGGACCTCGCGACGACCGAGCTCTACACCCACGTGAGCGACCGGCGGCGCCGGGAGCTGTACTACAGCGCACACCCGCACGCACGCCGTCGCGACCGGGTTTCAAAGCGCCGGTAACTGTCGAAAAGAAAGTTGATGACGCTGGAGCCGCACCTTGTCGGCCTCTTCGCCCTGACCTTCGGCGCTGCGCTCCTGATGGCGCTCGCGGGCGTCCACAAGAGCGTCCTCGAGTGGAAGCAGCGCCGCCGCTTCTGTCCATCCTGTGGAAGGGACGTGCGGAGCGGCTGCATCTGCAGCCAGTAATGCGCTAACGGCCCTTCCGCTTCAAGATCTCCGACACCCGCTTGGCGGCAGCACGGAGCTCGCGATCCGCGTCGTCGTCGCCCGACAGTCCGTCCAGGATCACGATCGTGTCGCGCTGGAGCGAGCCGTTCTTCAGGCACATGACGGCCAGGCGGCGCACGGCCGGGTTCTCTTCGGCGTCGGAGACCAACGTGTGGAGGCGCGAGCGCTCCGCGTTGACGGCGCCGGGGTGATCGCGGGACAGGAGCTCGAGCGCGAGCAGCGCAGACCCCCTGCACGCCGGGCTTTCGTCTTCCAAGCCCCGCCGGAGGAGCTCCAGCTTCTGGCGAAACCGAAACTGTCCGATCGCCCGGTAGGCAACCGCGCGCTCGCGGTAGTCGGCGCTGCGGGCGGCAGCCTCGAGCTCCTCATCCCAGTGCGAGCGAAGCTGGGCGAGGTCGCGTTCCGCCCCTTGCTGCGCGAGGCCGTCAGCCTGGGCGGCGGCCTGGGCGAGCGTCAAGAGACGGGCTGCAACGAGCGCGAGGCCGGACCGATGTACCGCGCCGACGGCCGGAAGAGGCGACCGGTGCGCTTCTGCTCGAGGATGTGCGCCGACCAGCCGGCGACGCGGGAGCAGCCGAACATCGCCGGTGCGAGCGGCGGCGGGATCTCGGCCACGTCGAGCACGATCGCCGAGTAGTACTCGACGTTCGTCGCCAGCACGCGTTCGGGATGCCGTTCCTGAAGCGCCCGCAGGGCCACCTGCTCGAGCTCTTCGGCTACCTCGACCTGCGGCGAGCCGAGCTCTTTCGCCGTCTGCTTGAGAATGCGTGAGCGCGGATCTTCGGCTCGGTAGATGCGGTGCCCGAAGCCCATGATCCGCTTGCCGCTTTCGAGCGTCTCGCTCACCCACCGCTCCGGGTCACCCATCTTCGCCACCTCGGCGAGCATCGGCTTCACGTACGCGGGGGCCCCGCCGTGGAGGGGGCCGGAGAGCGCGCCGACAGCGGCCGACAGCGAAGCGCCGCAATCAGCGCCCGTCGAAGCCGTCACACGCGCCGTAAACGTCGACGCGTTCAGCCCGTGCTCCGCCGTGCAGATCCAGTACGTGTCGATCGCCTTGACGTGGCGAGGATCGGCCTCCCCGCGCCAGCGGAGCAGGAACTTCTCGGCGGCAGTCTCGCCACGGGCGACGACTTCATCGGGGACGACGTCCGTGTGTCCGTCGGCGACCCGCGCCGAGCGGGCGACGATCGACATCATCTGCGCGGAGAGCCGGCCGAGGTCGTCCCGAGCCTGTTCGTCCGAGATCTCGTTCAGCTTCCCGAGCCCCCAGGCGCCGGAGAGGCGTGCCGTCTCCGATTGCAGGTCCGCCGGCGCCTTGCCCGTGAGAGCCGCGGGCTCGTACGGCTCCGGATCGGGCATCTTCGAGTCGAGGTCGTCGTCGACGAGCAGTCCCCAGACGTTCTCGTAGGGGTAGCGGCCGACGAGCTCCTCGATGTCGATTCCCCGGTAGCGGAGCGAGCCGCCCTCGCGGTCCGGCTCGGCGATTTCCGTCTCGACGGCGACCACGCCCTCGAGACCCGGCTTGAAATCCTCTGCCATCGGCCCAGAATCTAGCGGGACCGGGCTCGGCAGAACCTTGGGTAGGCTCCCAGACCGTGCCGCACGAAGTCACGCTGATCCCCGGCGACGGCACCGGGCCCGAATTGACCGAGGCGACACGCCGGGTACTCGAGGCAACAGGCGTCGAGTTCGACTGGGACGTCCAGCAGGCCGGCGCCGACGTGATGGACCGGTTCGGCGGAAATCCCCTGCCTGATCAGACCCTCGACTCGATCCGCCGCACGGGCGTTGCGATCAAGGGGCCGATCACGACACCCGTGGGAGGCGGCTTTCGGTCCGTCAACGTAGGCCTCCGAAAGGCGCTCGATCTCTACGCGCAGGTCCGGCCCTGCAAGACGTACGAAGGAGTTCGCACACGCTTCGACGACGTCGACCTGATCATCGTGCGCGAGAACACCGAGGATCTCTACGCGGGAATCGAGTACGAGGAGGGGTCGCCGGAGACGGGCGAGCTCGTCGAGTGGATCGAGGCGCACGGCGGCAAGCTCCGGCACAGCGACGCGGGCATCTCGATCAAGCCGCTCTCCGTCTCCGGTACGCGCCGGATCGTCCAGTTCGCCTTCGATTACGCCCGCCGCAACGGCCGCCGCAAGGTCACGGCCGTCCACAAGGCAAACATCATGAAGTTCACCGACGGGCTCTACCTCCGGGTCGCGCGCGAGGTCGCCGAGCAAAACCCCGACCTCGAGTTCGACGACCGGATCGTGGACAACATGTGCATGCAGCTCGTCCAGCGCCCTGACGAGTACGACGTGCTGGTGCTGCCGAACCTCTACGGCGACATCGTCTCCGACCTCGCGGCGGGGATGATCGGCGGTCTTGGGATGGCGCCCGGTGCCAACTTCGGCGAGGACGCGGCGATCTTCGAGCCGACCCACGGCTCGGCCCCCAAGTACGCAGGGCAGAACAAAGTCAATCCGACGGCGATGATGCTCTCGGGCGTGCTGATGCTCCGCCACCTGGAGGAGAGCGAGGCCGCCGACCGGCTCGAGAGCGCGATCGCCGACGTGATCCGCGAAGGTGCGAGCGTCACCTACGACATGAAGCCGTCGCGCGACGATCCGACCGCTGTCGGGACGAGCGACGTCGCGGACGCGATCATCGACAAGATGGGCGCCCGCGTTTGAGCAAGCGCCGAAAGGTCACGGTCGTCGGCGCCGGCGCGGTCGGGGCGACCTGTGCGCAGGTCCTGGCGCAGCGCGACTACGCCGACATCGTCCTCGTCGACATCAAGGAAGGCCTGCCACAGGGCAAGGCGCTCGACATCAACCAGATGGGGGCGATCCTCGGGTTCGAGCCGAACGTCGTCGGCTCGAACGGGTACGAGGAGACGGCCGGCTCGGACGTCGTCGTGGTCACTGCAGGCGTGCCGCGAACGGGCGATATGAGCCGCGACGACCTCGTCTCGACGAACGAGAAGATCGTCGGCCAGGTCACCAAAGCTGCTGTCGCGCGGAGCCCGGACGCGATCCTCATCGTGGTTTCGAACCCCCTCGATGCGATGTGCCACGTCGCCAAAAACATCAGTCGATGGCCCAAGCAGCGGGTCTTCGGGATGGCCGGGATTCTGGACACCGCCCGCTTCTCGACCTTCATCGCATGGGAGACGGGAGCGTCGGTCAAGGACGTGACCGCGGTCGTGCTCGGCGGCCACGGCGATCAGATGGTCCCGGTCGTCTCGGCGACGACGGTCGGCGGAATCCCGCTGCGACGACTCGCCGACGAGGACGCGATCCAGGCGATGGTCGAGCGGACGGCAAAGGGCGGCGGTGAGCTCGTGAAGCTCCTCGGAACGTCGGCGTGGTATGCCCC
>DASQWX010000234.1:0-6764 GCA_035640035.1 Gaiellaceae bacterium | reverse complement strand
GGAGTCGGTCGAAGGGCACGTAGATCGGTGTCTCGGCGCCGCCCGAGAACGCGACGATCAAGAAGCCGCCGGGCGCGATTACCCGGTCGAGCTCGTCGAAGAACGGGATCATGTTGCTCAGCCCGACGAGGTCGAACTCGCCGTCGCGGTAGGGTAGCTTGGCCGCGTCGGCGACCTCGAAGCGGACCCGGCCACGAAGGTCGTCCGGGAGATTTCGCCGAGCCTGCTCGATCATCTGCGCCGCAATGTCCGCGCCGATGACCTCCGCCTCCAGGAACCGACGGGCAAGTGTGAACGCCGCGCCCCCGGTTCCCGTGCCGAGATCGAGCGCGCGCTTCGGCGGCGGGTCGACCTGCTCGAGTGCCGCCTCGTACGGCGCGTATGCATCGGCCGAACGCATGGCGTCCCACCGCGGCGCGAGCCGGTCGAACTGCACCCGCAGTGGCCCCCGCAGCAGGAACCAGAGCCGCGGGCGGCGGATGACGATGTTGGTGACCAGACGCGCGAAGCGCCGTCCGAGAGCCTCGAGGTTCACAGCACCTGGAGGCGGACCCGGACCTCCTGTCCGGGTGCTGCGCCGAAAAGGTCGGCGGCATTCCCGCCGCTGATCGCGAGCGCGATGTTCCGGTACGCGTCCTCGTAGAGGATGACGTCACCCTTGCGCGCGTCGCCGAAGGTTCGCGCCGCCACCGCGTAGTACCGGTCGAGGCCGAGCTCGATCTCGACGACCGTCCCCGGTACGACTTCGGCCTGCTCGAGATGCTCGCGCGTGAGGTTCAGCTGGACGTTGCCGAAGCGGTCGATGTAGAGGACGGTGGCGCGGATCCGGTTCTCGCCCACGTCCGGCTCAGGCAGATCGAGTTGCGCGAGCGCGTCCGCCGCCAGCGGTGGGCCGAGCTCCTCGATCGAGACGCCCGCGGCGAGATGGGCGGCCGCAGGCGCGAAAAGGTCGCGGCCGTGGAACGTGCGCGAGACGCTGTCGAGCGCGTACTCGGCGTTGGCGAGCTCGTGGACGGCCTCGATCCCGCCGAGCCGCTCGGCGGCCGGCACGAGCAGACCGTTGTCAGGTCCGACGAAGAGTCGCCCGTCACGGCTTCGGAGCGCGAGCGGGCGTCGGGCGCTCCCCACCCCCGGATCTACGACAGCCAGGTGGACACCCTGAGGCATGTACGGCGTCGTGTTCGCGAGGACGAGGGCGCCCTGGAGCACCTGCTGTGGCGGGATCCCGTGGGTGACGTCGATGATCTCGACGTCTGGCGCAATCCGCTTGATGACGCCGTGGCACGTACCGACGAAGTCGTCCTGGAGCCCGAAGTCGCTCAGAAACGTGACGAACACGCGGCGACGTTAACGAACAGCTTCCGCCACGGCATGGACAAGGCCTTCGAGGTCGTGTGTGGGTGCTTCGCCCAGCACCGTCACGCCGGCCCCTTCGGCGGCTGCCGTCGTCTCGGGGCCGATCGACACGGCAGGGGTCGCGATCCCGAGCCTCCCGTACGCGCGCGCCGCGGAGGCGGAAGCGAGGACGACGAGATCCGCGTCCGGAAACCCCTCGGGATGCAGCTCCTCCGTCCGGTAGAGCGGGAGGAATTCTGCGCCGAGCTCGTCGATCAGCAGGCGCCTGGCGTCCTCGGCGCCGGCAAAGAGGACGCGCCCGGCGGGGCGCGGCAGCTCGGCGAGCAGTCCCTCCTGTGTCGAGACCGCAGGGACGAGATCGACCGTGCCGCCCCAGGCCTCGGCGGTCGCCTGGCCGATCGCGGCGACGCGCTTGGGCGTGCCCTCGGCGCGCCTGCGGAGCTCTTTCGACCCGGTGATGCTCGTGAGGACGACCCAGTCGTATGGCGTGAGGTCGATCGGCCCGGTCTCGATCGGCTCGAGCGCGATGAGCGGGGCGACGACGACTTCGAATCCGAGCGACTCGAGGCGGGCCGCGAGCTTGGCCGAGCGCTCGGCCGGCCGGGTCAGGACGACGGTCAGCCCGCGGCGAATTGAACGAGCTCCCGGGCCAACTCGGCAGGATCGTCGCCGCTCCGGCGCTCGACCCACGAGCCGTCCTCCGCCGCAACGAGCGCGGTCAGCTTCTCACCGTCGTGATGCGCCGCCACCGGCGCGAGGCAGCCGCCGCCGATCTCGAAGACGCAGGCGCGCTCGGCTTCGACCCGGCGTCGCGTCTCGGCGTCGTCGACCCCGGCGACGAGATCTTCGTCTCCTGAGCGCACCTGCAGCGCCAGCGCACCCTGGCCGGCTTCAGGGAGGAGCTCGTCAGGCTCGAAGCGCCGGCTGATCTCACGCATGAGCCCGAGCCGTTCGAGCCCGCACGCCGCGAGCACGACGGCGTCGAGGCCTCGCTCGCGCCGCTTGCGCAGGCGCGTGTCGATGTTCCCCCGCAGCGGCTCGATCGAGAGCTCAGGCTCGAGCGCGAGCAACTGCGCTTTTCGCCGGATCGAGGCTGTGCCGACGCACATCCCGGGCCGAAGCTCTGCGGCGCCGCAGAGCGCATCGCGCGGGTCCTCCCGCTCGAGATACGCACCGACCACGAGTCCATCCGTGTCCGACGAGGTCATGTCCTTCGCAGAGTGGACGGCCACGTCGATCCGCCCCCCGAGCAGCGCCTCTTCGATCTCCTTGACGAAGACGCCCCGCGAGCCGATCTCGCCGAAGGGTTTGGTCCGGTCCTTGTCGCCGGCAGTCGTGATCGGGACGAGCGCGATCTCGACGCCGTCGCCGCGGAGGCGTTCCGCCGCGCGCTCGGCCTGCGTCAGCGCGAGGCGGCTACCCCGGCTGCCGATCCTGATCAGCATCGAGGCCGAAGAGATGCCGGACCGCGTCGGCATAGGCCGCCCCGTCGGCACCGGCCGCCGCCTCCTTCAGGCGTACCGTCGGATCGTGTAGCAGCTTGTTGACGATCTGGACCGTGACCGCCTCGACCGCGCCGCGCTCGTCCGGTGAGAGGTCGGCCAGCCGTCGCCCCGCTCGCTCGAGCTCGCGATGGCGGATCTCCTCCGCGCGCGCCCGCAGTGACGCAATCGCCGGCACCACGCCGCGCGACGCCTGCCAGGCGCGAAACCGCTCGGCCTCCTCGGCGACGATCGCCTCGGCGCGCGCCGCAGCTCCTTCGACGCTGCCGGTGCCGACGGCCTCGTCGAGATCGTCGACGTCGTAGAGGAAGGCGTACGGCAGCGTGCCGATCTCGGGGTCGAGGTCGCGGGGCACGGCGAGGTCGATCAGCAGCATCGGCCTGCGCTCCCGAGTCGCGAGGGCCCGCTCGACGTCGTCGCGCGAGACGAGGAAGCTGCGCGAGTTGGTCGACGCGACCACCACGTCGGCGCCGGTCAGTGCTTCCGCGACCTCATCGAGAGGGAGCGGCTCCGCATCGAGCCGGCGGGCGACTCGGGCCCGGCGCTCCTCGCCGCGGTTCGCGACGAAGGCGACTCGGGCCCCTCGGGCGACCAGTCGCCCCGCGGTGGCCTCGCCGATCTCGCCCGCGCCGACCAGAAGCACCTGCCGGTCGTTCAAGTCGCCGAGCACACGCTCTGCGAGGACCGCTGCCGCCGAGGCCGCCGAAGCCGCTGGATCGCCGATCGGCGACTGAGTTCTGACCTTGCGGCCGACCCGCAGGGCCTCGCGAAAGAGGCGGTCGAGCAGCGGCCCCGGGGTCCCGAGCGCGTAGGCCGCGCGAACCTGGCCGAGGATCTCGGTCTCTCCTCGCACCCGCGAGTCGAGGCCTGCGGCGACGCGGAAGAGATGCCGGGCGGCTTCGTCGTCCGTGCGCCGGTAGACGGAGCCGTCCACCTCGCTCAGCGCGCCGGCGGCACGCTCCTCGGCGCCCGGGCCGGCGACGTAGAGCTCGGTTCGGTTGCAGGTCGAGAGGCAGACGGCCTCGCCCTCGTCGCCCGCGAGCTCGCGCGCGAGCTCCGCGGCCTCGTCGGGATCGAGGGCAACCCGCTCGCGCACCTCGAGCGAGGCGCCGTGGTGCGAGATGCCGACGAGCGAGAGCTCAGCCAACGGGTACGCGCTCCCGTTGTTCGCTCTCCTTCTCCCGTCGTTCGCGCAGCCGCCCGGTCAGCTCGTCGAGCTCCCGCTCCAGCCGCCCGAGCTTGAGCGCGATGATCAGCACGTACACGAGGACGACGAGGAAGACGACCCCGTACGCGGCCGCCACGTACTTCTCCGCCGCCGTGATCGCGAGCATCACGCCAGCAGCTCCTTCAGCTCACGCAGCCGCGAGTCCAGCCTCTTGCCGGCGAGCTCGACGTGAAAGAGCGTCGCCGCGAGCGTCAGCATCGCCGCCAGGGAGACGCAGAAGGTGAGGAACATGGACCCGGCCATCTGCGGCCCCTGCAGCGTGAAGACGACGGGGTGGATGAGCTGGTTGGCAAGCCGAATTGCGAGAAAGCTGATCGGGATCAGGACGACACCAAAGAGCGCGTAGACCGCGCACATGTTCGCCCGCGCCGGCCCCGGCTCGACGGAGTAGCGGAGCATGAAGTAGGCGCCGTAGAAAAGGAAGAGGACGAGGAAGAGCACCAGCTGGCTTTCGCTCCAGAGCCACCAGTGGCCCCATGAGATCTTCGCCCACAACGAGCCCGTCAGCAGCGTCAGCGTGCCGAAGATGACGCCCTGGTGGATCGCGACGTAGCTCTCGAGGTCGGCGCCGGGCTCCCGCTTCCACAGATGGCGGAGGGCCTTCCAGGCGCCCCAGCCGAAGCAGGCGTAGGCGGTCAGAGCGACAGGGACGTGGATGTAGAAGATCCGCTGCGAGAACCCCTGGTCGGCGTCCGTGGGCACGAAGAAGAAGATCAGGGCGATCGATGCGGCGACCAGGACCCCGGCGAGCGCGGCAAGCGCCGCGAGCGGATTCTCCGTCGTTCGGAAGCTCACGGAAACGCCTGCATCTTCGCAGAACGCGTACTCCGTCTCGAAGGCACCGCTAGTGATCTAGATCACACTCGACCAGGAAAGCTGAGGCCCGCCGGGGGTACACTCGGAGCGTGCAGCGGCGGGGGAATCCGGTGCGGCTGGTGATTGCGCTTTCAGTGGCAGCCGCGCTCGCGGTTTTCCTTCTCTACACAAGCTTTGCAGGCGGTGCGACGCCCTCGCTGAAGCCGAGCCAGCTCGCAGGCCACAGGGGGAAGCTGAGCGTCAGCGGTTACGTGCTCGGCCCGGTTTCCGGCGACCCCCACGCCGCCGGTGGCCTGCGCTTCAAGCTGCGCGACATCGACGGGCCCCACAAGAACGTGCGGGTTCCAGTCGTCTTCCACGGTTCCGAGCCGGACCTCTTCCGGGCAGGCCGTCACGTCTACGTCGTCGGGAGCTACAACGGCGAAAGGCTCGCGGCGACGTCGATCACGACGAAGTGCCCCTCCAAGTACTCGCCGGCTAAGTCCTGACGTGCAGGACCTCGGCCGTGCTTCGCTCGCGCTCGCGTTCGGGCTCGTTCTCTACGCCGCGATCGGCGGCGGCCTAGGCGCGTACACGCGCCGGGGGCGGCTCGTCGCCTCGGCCCGGAACTCGCTGTACGCTGCCTTCGGCGCGAGCGCGGTCGCGGCGATCGTGCTGCTGAACGCCTTCCGCACGCGCGACTTCTCGTTCGCCTACGTCGCCGAGCACTCGAGCAAGGCACTCCCGTTTCCTTACTTCTACACGGCGTTCTGGGGCGGTCAGGAGGGCTCACTGCTGCTCTGGCTCTGCGTCCTGACCGGCCTCGGCTCGGCCGCGGTCGCCTTCAACCGGCGGCTAACGACGGAGGTGCTGCCGTGGACGGTGCCGGTCCTCGGTGGGGTCGCGAGCTTTTTCGCGCTGATGGTCGTCTTCGTCGCCAGCCCGTTCGCGACGCAGGTCGCGCCGGCGGACGGCGCCGGGCTCAACCCGAGCCTCCAGAACCCGTACATGATGATCCATCCGCCGCTCCTCTACCTCGGCTACGTCGGGCTGACGATCCCGTTCGCCTTCGCGGCTGCGGCGCTGCTCTCGGGCCGGTTCGACGAGCGCTGGATCGTGGCGACCAGGCGCTGGACGATCCTCGCCTGGACCGCGCTGGGGATCGGGATCCTTCTCGGGGCCAAGTGGGCGTACGAGGAGGTCGGCTGGGGCGGCTACTACGCGTGGGATCCGGTCGAGAACGCGGCGTTGATGCCCTGGCTCGCCGCGACCGCGTTCCTGCACTCGGTGATGGTGCAGGAGAAGAAGAACATGCTGCGGGTCTGGAACGCGACGCTCGTCGCCGGCGCGTTCTGCCTCTCGATCTTCGGCACCTTCCTGACCCGGAGCGGGCTGATCAACTCGATCCATTCGTTCGCGCAATCGCCGATCGGCGCCTGGTTCCTCGGCTTTATCTGCATCGCGGCGGCCTTCTCGACCGCGCTCATCGTCTGGCGCCTGCCGCTCCTGCGGGCGCGGACGAAGCTCGAATCGGTTGCCTCCCGCGAGGCCGCGTTCCTCTACAACAACCTGCTGCTCGTCGCCTTCACGCTGACCGTCCTCTGGGGAGTGGCGTTTCCCCTGCTGTCGGACGCAGTTCGGGGCGAGGCGGTCACGGTCGGAGCGCCCTACTACGACTTCTTCCTCAAGGTCTTCGGCCTGCCACTGCTCTTGCTGATGGGAATCGGGCCGCTCGTCGCCTGGCGGCGGACGTCGTTGCGCGCGCTGCGCGAAACAGTGATGTGGCCTGCGGTCGCGGCGCTGATTACCGGCGGGGCCCTGATCGCGCTGGGCGCCGGCTCGAACCCGGCCGGCTTGCTCGCCTACACGTTCTCGATCTTCGC
>DASQWX010000233.1:0-2232 GCA_035640035.1 Gaiellaceae bacterium | reverse complement strand
TGGGACGTCTGGGGCGAGAGCTGCACGCAGTACTTCTTCGTCGACTACACGTTCCTGGAGCGACCGAACTTCGAGGGCGCGAAGTACGTCTACACGCCCCCGCCTCGCGACAAGGCCAATCAGGACGTCCTGTGGAATGCCGTGCGGACGGACGTGCTGAGCGCGATCTCGACCGACCACTGTGCGTTCCTCTGGGACGGGCAGAAGACGATGGGCAAGGACGACTTCTCGAAGATCCCAAACGGCGGCCCCGGCCTCGAGAACCGGCTCCAGATGATCCACGAGTTCGGCGTGCGTAACCGGCGGATCACCCTCAACCGGATGGTCGAGCTGCTGTCGACGAACCCCGCGAAGCTGTTCGGGCTCTATCCGCGCAAGGGGACGATCGCGGTCGGCTCGGACGCGGACATCGTCGTCTTCGATCCGGAGAAGACGGTGACGATCTCGGCTGCAACGCACCACTCGAAGGCGGACTACAACCTGTTCGAGGGCACCGAGGTGACCGGGACGCCGGAGATGGTCATCCTGCGCGGCACCGTGCTCGTCGAGGGCGACGAGCTCGTCGCGCAGCCCGGGATCGGCCAGTTCGTCGCCCGCGCGAAGTTCGGCGACGAGCTCAAGCCCCGCGTGGCGGTCGCGTAGGGACTGACCCCGAACGGGGTCTGTCCTGCAACCGTCGGGGGCAACGCAACCGGTTGCAGGGACAGGCACCTTCGGTGCCAGCCCCTAAAGCCGCGGCAGCTCGATGTCCACGATCCGCGCTTGCTGGATGCCGTGAAGGCGGGTCGGCAGCGAGCCGATCAGCACATCGCGCACAGCTGCGCCGGCGGCGCTGCTCGACTGCGCAAGCGTCCCCGCAGATCGCGAACGCTTGACGACCTGCGCAGACCGTTTCCGGCGCGCCGATTCGTACGCCCGCAGCCCCTCAATCGGATCGCGCGCGTCCCGAAGCGAGGCCGCCAGTACGACCGCGTCTTCGAGCGCCTGCGCAGCGCCCTGGCTCAGATCCGGCGTCATCGGATGCACGGCGTCCCCGAGCAGGGTGATGCGGCCGCGACCCCAGGTGCGCGTCGGCTTGCGCCAGTAGATCGCGGTCCCCGAGATCGCATCCTCGGAGGTCCCGGCGATCGCGGCCTCGATCGGCTCGTGCCAGCCCTGCACCAACCGGGCGAGATGCGACTTCTGGCCGGGGATCAGCGGCGCCTCGGGCTCGGCGCGGCTCTCGGACACGAACCAGTACAGCCGCCCGCCGCCGATCGGGACCAGACCGAACCGGACGCCGCGGCCCCAAGTCTCGGTCATCCGCCCTCGCAGCGAGGGCTCGTCGAGCTGCGTCACGGCCCGCCAACCGGTGTACCCGGCGTACTCGGGCGGCCCGTCCCCCACGAGCCACGCCCGCGACTTCGAGCGCACGCCGTCTGCCGCGACCAGAAGATCGCCGCCGAGCTCCTCGCCGCTCTCGAGCGCCAGCGTCACGCCGCCTCCTTCGTCGCGGAAGCCGGCGCACGCGGCGCCCAGGCGAAGCGAGTCGACCCCGAGCGCCCCGGCAAGCACCTCCTGCAAATCGGCCCGATGCACACCCAACATCTCGCGCCCGCCAAGCGGGAGTTCGACGATCGGATCGCCGTCCGGCTTCAGCGCGACGAGCCGCTCCGCCCTCTCCCCGCGGGCGCGTAGGGCCTCCGCCACGCCGAGCCGCTCGAGGGCCTGGACCGCGTTAGCGGCCAAACCAAGCCCGGCTCCGACCCGCTCGAGCTCTCGCGCCTGCTCGACCACGAGCGCGTCGAAGCCGACGCGGCGCAGTGCGATTCCCGCCGCCAGACCACCGATTCCCCCGCCGACGACGAGGACTCTCAACGTGTTTTAGCGCGTCTGCGGAAAGCCCAGATCGACCTTCGACGTCGCCGGGTCCGGCCAGCGCGACGTCACGACCTTGCCGCGCGTGTAGAACTGGATCCCGTCGGGACCGTAGATGTGTAGGTCGCCGAAGAGCGAGTTCTTCCAGCCGCCGAACGAGTAGTACGCGACCGGCACCGGGATCGGCACGTTGACGCCGACCATTCCGGCCTGCACGTCGAACTGGAACTGCCGTGCGACGCCGCCGAGCCAGCGGAAGAAGCCGATCCCGAGGACGTACAGCAGCGCGATGATCAGCCAGCTCCACATCGCTATCTCGTCTGCGGGAAGCCGAGATCGACCTTCGACGTCGCCGGATCCGGCCAGCGCGACGTG
>DASQWX010000232.1:0-16390 GCA_035640035.1 Gaiellaceae bacterium | reverse complement strand
CTCTTGTCGCTCGCAGCGGTGCCGGCGGCCATTTACTCGACGCACCTGAAAAACGTCAACCTTCCGCAGGCTGTCGGGGGCGAGGCGGTTGCGGGGACGCTGCTGGGGCTGATCGCCGTCGTGCTTGCGCGGGGAGCGCGCCTTCGGGCCGAACGCACGCTCGGACGGGCCGGCGAGGGAGCCGCCAGATGGGGGAAATGGCTCGGTTTGCTCGGACTTTGCCTGGGCCTGACGGCGGCTCTCGCGCTCGGTTTCTTCGGCCTCCTGCTCTGGTCCGAGGGCTAGTAACAGCTAGGCGCATTCCGCACTACAATCGCCCGAGCCCGTGTTCGAGATCGGAAACAGCCTCCGCGAAGCACGTCTGCGCCAGCACCTCGATTTTCCGGAGCTGGAGCAGCAGACGAAGATCCGGTCGAAGTACCTGAAGGCGCTCGAGGACGAGAAGTTCGACCTCCTCCCGGCGCCCACGTACGTCAAGGGCTTCCTGCGGAACTACGCCGACGCGCTCGGTCTCGAGGGCCAGCTCTACGTCGACGAGTACAACTCGCGCTTCGTCACCGGCGAGGAGGACATCCCGCTCCGCCCGCGCGACTACCAGCGGCGCCCGCAGGCGATGGGGCCGCGTTTCGAGACCCGCGGAATCCTGCTCGTGCTCGGTGGGATCGGCGTCGTCTTCGCGCTCGTGATCGTCGCTGCGAAGTTCGGTGGCGGCGGGACGCCCAAGGTGCCGAATCTCAACTCCCAGGGCCCGAACGTCCCACGTGCGACGACGCACAAGCGCCAGCAGCAGCGGGCGAGGCCCGCGCCGCCGCCGAAGGCGAGGCTGGTGCTGACAGCGGTGACAGGCGACTGCTGGCTGCTCGTTCGCGCGGGCTCGGCCAGTGGCAAGCAGCTCTACATCGGCACGCTCCAGCAGGGCCAGCAACTCCCGTTCACGCACAAGCCGTGGCTCTTCCCGCGCCTCTGGATCGCGGCCGGCGCCCCCTGGAACCTGGTCGCCAAGATCAACGGCAGGGTGCGCGCGATCCCGTACACACGGGGCGTCTCGGAACAGGTGATCGTGACGCCGACGTCGATCAAGAAGGCGCCGCCGGCGGCTTGACGCGTGCTGAGGGCCGCCCTCGGGCGGTTGTCGTCGTCACCGGCAGCGAGCTCGTCCGCGGCGACCGCGGCGACCTGAACGGGCCGTTCCTCGCTCGTGAGCTCGTCTCGCTCGGCGTCGACTCGGCCCGGATCATCGTCGTCGGAGACGACCTCGAAGAGCTCGACGCGTCCCTGCGCGCCGGCCTCGAGGCAGACCTCTGCGTGGTCTCCGGCGGTCTCGGGCCAACCCACGACGACCGGACCGTCGCCACGCTGGCGGGGGTGCTCGGCCGTGAGCTGATCGTCGACGAAGAACTCGAACGGGAGATCGCGTCGGTGTCGCGGAGGCACGCAGAGCGGCTCCGGCGGCCGTACACAGAGTTCGCCCCGGGCGTCCGGAAACAGGCGTCGTTGCCGTCGGGCGCAGTCTCGCTCGGCCTTGCCGGGACGGCACCGGGATTTGTGATCCAGATCACAAATACGACGTTCGTCGTCCTACCGGGCCCGCCGTCCGAGCTGCGCCGGCTCTGGGAAGCGGCGCGCGACAGCGAGCCTGTGCGGCGCGTGCTGGCGCGCGCCCGGCCCCCAGAGCGGCGCACGCTCCGGTTCTACGGCGTCAGCGAATCTGCAGTCGCCGGTGCCCTGGACGAGGCGGGAGGCGACGGCGAGGGCGTCGAAGCCACGATTTGCGCCCGCGACTTCGAGATTCACGTCGACCTCGTCGTGCGGCCGGACGGGGAGGCCCGCGCGGCGGCGCTTGCCGCGAGCCTACGCGAGGCGCTCGGTGAGTTCCTGTTCTCGGAGGACGAACGGCCGGTCGCGGCGGTCGTGCTCGAGCTCTGCCGCGCTGGAGGGCTCACCCTCGCGACCGCCGAGTCGTGCACAGGCGGTCTCGTTGCGGCGCGGCTGACCGACGTACCGCGCGCCAGTGCGGTCTTCCGGGGCTCCGTGGTCGCCTACGCAGACGACGTCAAGCGCGAGGAGCTCGGCGTCCCGGCGGACGTTCTGGCCGCGCACGGCGCCGTTTCCCCGGAGACGGCCGCGGCGATGGCTCACGGTGTCCGCAAGGAGCTCGGCACCGATCTCGGCGTTTCGGTGACGGGGATCGCCGGCCCCGGCGGCGGCACGCCGGAGAAGCCGGTTGGGCTCGTCTACCTGCATGCGGCGGGCCCCGACGGCGAGCTGGCGGCCGAGTTCAGCGTCCCCGCTGACCGGGAGACGATTCGCGCGAGGGCGACCGTGGCGGCGCTCCACCTCGTCCGGCGCCTGTTGTCGCGAAGTCGTGACGAATCGGCATGACCTCCGCTGGTACCGTCGGTGGACGTGAGCGCCTGCGCCTCTTCTGTGCCTTGCGCCTGCCGCCGGAGACGGTCGAGCACCTGGCGCGCTGGCAGGCCGAGGCTTTCGGCTCTACGCCCGGCGTCCGTCTCGTCGGCGACGAGCAGCTCCACGTCACGCTCGCGTTCCTGGGACACCGGCCTACCGGCGAGCTCGACGGGATCGCCGCGGAGCTGCGAGCTGCCGCCCGCTCCGCCGAGCCGGCGACGCTCACGGTCAGGCGCTATCGGGAGACCCGGAGTGTCGGGATGCTCGTCTGCGACGACGAGGGCGGCCGGGCGACGAGGCTCGCAAACGACCTCCACGGCCGCCTGGAGCGGCTCGGCGTCTACGAGCGCGAGCGGCGCGAGTGGCTGCCGCACCTCACGGTCATCCGTTTCCGCCAGCGGCCGCGTCTCAGGCCGACGCTTCCGGAGCTCGGGCCGGTTGTGACGTCCGAGGCTGCTGTTTATATGTCCGTCCTGCGGCCGTCAGGGGCGCAGTACGAAGTCCTGCAATCGGTTGGGCTAGAAGGGAGTTAGACGTGGATCGCGAGCAAGCACTGGATACCGCGCTCGGACAGATCGAGCGTGCGTTCGGCAAGGGCGCCGTGATGAAGATGAACGACGCCGCGGCGGTGACGGTCGGCGCCGTCTCGTCTGGCTCGCTCGCGCTCGACCTCGCGCTTGGGATCGGCGGCCTTCCCAGGGGGAGGATCGTCGAGATCTTCGGCCCCGAGTCGTCGGGGAAGACGACGCTCGTCTACCACGTGATCGCGGAGGCGCAGCGGCGCGGCGGCATCTGCGCCTTCATCGACGCCGAGCATGCGATGGATCCGCAGTACGCGCGCCGGATCGGCGTCAACATCGAAGACTTGCTCGTCTCCCAGCCGGACACCGGCGAGCAGGCGCTCGAGATCGCGGAGCTCCTGATTCGCTCGGGCGCGCTCGACGTGGTCGCGGTCGACTCTGTCGCGGCGCTCACGCCGAAGGCCGAGATCGAGGGCGAGATGGGGGACAGCCACGTCGGTCTCCAGGCCCGGCTGATGAGCCAGGCGCTGCGCAAGCTCGCCGGCACGCTCAACCGTACGGACACGATCTGCATCTTCACGAACCAGCTGCGCGAGAAGATCGGAGTCATGTTCGGCAACCCGGAGACGACGCCGGGCGGCCGCGCGCTCAAGTTCTACTCGTCCGTCCGCCTCGACATCCGCCGAATCGAGACCCTGAAGGAAGGCGTCGAGGCGATCGGAAACCGCGTCCGGGTCAAGGTGGTCAAGAACAAGGTCGCGCCGCCGTTCAAGCAGGCCGAGTTCGACATCATCTACGGCTCCGGCATCTCCTGGGAGGGGACGGTGCTCGACGCCGCGCTCGAGCGGAAGATCGTCGCCAAGTCCGGGTCGTACTTCAGCTTCGGCGACGAGCGCCTCGGCCAGGGCCGCCAGAACGCGACCGCGTTCCTGCGCGAGCACCCCGACGTGACCCAGCAGATCCTCGCGAAGATCCAGGCGGATGCAGGGCCAGACCAGGTCGTCTCCGCGCGCCTGCTGCCAACGGCCGGGACGCCGGCCGCCGACAAGCCGGCCGCCGACGAGGAGGCTCCGGCTGATGCCGAGAGTAACGGCGCTTCGGCCCGCACGGCCGGGGCGCGTGCTCGTTGAGCTCGACGGCAAGCGCTGGCGGACGATCTCGGTCGACGTAGCCGCCCGGAGCGGCCTCGCGGTCGGGCTCGAGCTCGATCGCGAGCGGTTGCGGGCGCTCGCACGTGAGCTGAGGCGCGCCGGCGCGCTCGATGCCGGCGTGCAGGCACTGAACCGCAGAGACCGTTCTGAGCATTCGGTGCAGAGCGCCCTCGAGCGGCAGGGAATCGCGAGAGCCGAGCGGGAGGAGGCGGTCGCGACGCTTCGACGCTACGGAGCGCTCGACGACGGGCGATTTGCGCGCTCGCGGGCGGCCGCCCTTGCGGAGCGAGGCTTCGGCGACGCGGCGATCGCCTTCAAGCTCGAGCAGGACGGAGTGGGGCGGGAAGCCGTCGCCGAGGGCATCGCCGCCCTGGAGCCGGAACGGGAGCGGGCGAGCCGTCTTGCCGCCCGGCGCGGCAGAACGCAGAAGACGGCGCGATGGCTCGCCGCGCGGGGGTTCGACGCGGATTCGGTCGAGGCCGCCGTGGCGTCCGTTGCGGGGAGCGACGGATCGCAGTTAGGATACGAATAGCTACAACGACAATTTGCCTGCATCTGACTGTTTCGCAATCGGCTTTGAACCGTGAATTCGTCCCCGACCGAACGAGCTTCCTGGAGGCCGTACCAGCGCTGAGTTAGCGGCCAGCTGGGCCTTTCTCGGGCCCTCCGAGGCACCGATTCGAGGCATGCCTGATGTGGGCGCCGGGAGCGCCCATGTTCGTCGTCATTGGAATCCTGATCGGGCTCGCAGCGGGAGCGGCGCTTGCCTTTATCGCGCTGTACGCGCTCACCGGCTCGCGCCTCGCGGCGGCGCGCCGGACCCGCCAGCTGCTCTTGACTGAGGCCCGCCGGGAGGCCGAGGCTGTCCGGCGCGAGGCTCAGATCGAGGCGCGGGAGCAATCGGTGAAGCTCCGCGCCGAGGTCGAGCAGGAGGTCTCGGAACGACGCACCGAGATCATCAAGATCGAGGACCGCGTCCTCGCGAAGGAGGACGAGATCGACCGGAAGCTCACGGAGCTCACGCGCCGGGAGCAAGGCGTGGCCGACCGCGAGACGCACTCGAAGCAGCTCCAGGAGGAGCTCAAGCAGGCACGGGACGCCGAGCTGAAGGAGCTCGAGCGCATTTCCGGAATGACGACGAACGAGGCGAAAACGCACCTCCTTGGCCGCTCGGAGGATCTGATCCGGCACGAGCTCGCTCGCCGCGTCAGGCAGATGGAGGAGGAAGCGCAGACCGAGGCGAAGCGGCGAGCGCGAAACCTCGTCGCCGACGCGCTCCAGCGTGTCGCTGCGAACCACGCCTCGGAGGCCACGGTTTCGCTGGTCGAGCTGCCGTCAGACGACATGAAGGGGAGGATCATCGGGCGCGAGGGCCGGAACATCCGGACGCTCGAGCACCTGACGGGTGTCGACTTCATCATCGACGACACGCCGCAGGCGGTCGTGCTCTCGTCGTTCGACGGAATCCGGAGGGAGATCGCGAAGCTGACGCTCGCGAAGCTGATCGAGGACGGTCGCATCCATCCGGCCCGGATCGAGGAGATGTTCTACCAGTCGAAGGCGGAGATCGAGGAGCACATCGTCCATGCGGGCGAGCAGGCCGTCTTCGAGGCGAACTGCGGTCCGGTGCACGAGGAGCTCGTCAAGATTCTCGGGCGACTGCGCTTCCGGACGAGCTACGGCCAGAACGTCCTCAAGCACACCCTCGAGGTCGTCCACCTGGCCGGGATCATGGCCTCGGAGCTCCACGCGAGCGTCAAGACCGCGCGCCGCGCCGCGCTGCTGCACGACCTCGGCAAGGCGCTCACGCACGAGATCGAAGGCTCACACGCGGCGATCTCGGCGCAGTTCGCGCGGCGCTACGGAGAGAGCGCGGCCGTCGTCCATGCGATCGAAGCCCATCACTACGAGGTGCAGCCGCAAACGGTGGAGGCAGTGCTGCTGATTGCCGCTGACGCCGTCTCGGCATCGCGACCGGGCGCGCGCGGCGAGAGCCTGGAGCACTACATCAAGCGGCTGGAGGCGCTCGAGGAGCTGGCGGCGCAGCACGTCGGCGTCGAGAAGGTGTACGCGCTGCAAGCCGGCCGCGAGATCAGGGTGATCGTCAAGCCCAAGGAGGTCGACGACGACCAGGCCGTGCTGCTCTCGCACGAGATCGCCCGCGAGATCGAGGACCAGCTCGAGTATCCGGGCCAGATCAAGGTGACCGTGATCCGCGAGAGCAGAGCGGTGGACGTCGCGCGCAACGCGACCGACGGGGGCTCGGCGTCCGCACCGGAGAACGGCGAGCCGGCCTCCCAGCAGGCGCTCGGCCAGCGCGCGAAGTAGCAGACGTAAAGTCTGCGGCCGCAGTCCGGGCGCGGCGGTAGCATCGACGACTTCGGGAGACGGCCTGCTGAGAGCGCGCGTTTTCGCACACTTCCTGGTCGTTGTTGCACTGGCCGCGACGGCGGCCGCAGCGTCGCCGTCCCATGCGACGTCACCGGCGGCGTCGTGCGTTCAGGGCCCGCAGCCCGCCTGGATCGACTACGCCGACAAGTGGGTCCCGTTTCGGCAGCTCTTCTACAAGCCGGGGATCGCCGTCGCCATCGCACACACCGCACCGGCGGCAGCCGCCCGCAGCCACGGTGCCGAGGTGGCCTACTGGGACATGTCGCTGAGAGACGCCGTCGGGACGCCGGCGCATCCCGCATCCCCGGCGAGGATCTCGGCCGTCGCCGAGCGCCTTGCGGCCGCAGCGATAAAGGTGACCGGCTGCGCCACGCCGGTCGTCGCCCTGAACGAGCTCTACGGAGCGCATCTGGGCGCGCCCTGGAGCCGGACGAACGCCCAGTACCGTGCGAACGTCCTCGAGCTGGTTCGAGCGCTCGCCTCGCGAGGCATACAGCCACATCTGTTCATCTCCGAAGCAGGCACGACCGCCGGTGCGGCGGGAGCGTGGTGGCGCTCGCTTGCCCAGGCGGCGACGATCGTGCGGGAGGTCTACCTCCCGGGCCCGGTCATCGAGAGGCTTGGTCCGTCGGGCGCCACCGTCTACCTGCGCTTCCAGCTTCGGCGCGCCGTCCGGAACTTCACGACGACCGGAATCTCGAGCAGCCGGATCGGGCTTGCACTCGGTTTCCATTCGGGCAGAGGTGGCCGAGCGGGACTGAGCGCGACGCGGTGGTTCGGCGTCGTCAAGCGCGAGGCGCTCGCTGCTCGGCAGGTCGCGGCCGAGCTTGGGCTCGACTCCGTCTGGTCCTGGGGTTGGGCGCGCTTCGCCGGAATGCCGAAGGATCCGGCGAAGGCCGCCGCCGCCTGTGTGTATCTCTGGGCGCGAAATCCAAGCCTTTGCAATGCGCCTGCGGTTGCGGGGCGGAGCTTCAATGCCTCCAGGGCGCAGCCGGCAGAGCAGGGGACCCGGGTCCGGATGCACATCCTCAGCCCCCGCCATCCCGTCTGGCTCGAGGTCCGCGCCGCGGCCAAGCTCACAGCGCGAATCGCGTCCGTTCAGGAGCGCACCGCCACGGGGTGGCGGTCGCTGAACAGGATCGTGCTGGCGCCGTTCCATCCAATGCGGATGCGCGTCCAGTTGGCGAACGGGAGCCACGTGCTGCACCTCTTCGTCGCCGCCGAGAGCGCGCCCGGGGGAGCGGCCTTCTCGACGCCGTCCGTCGTCGTCCGCGTCCATTAGCGGCGGACCGCCGAAGCTACAGTTTCAGCTCGTGCGCAGGTATCACGTGACGACGTTCGGTTGCCAGATGAACGCTCACGACTCTGAGCGGATCAAGGGCATGCTCGAGGAGCTCGGCCTCGGGGAGGCGCCGGCTCAGGACGAGGCTGACGTGATCGTCTTCAACACCTGCACGATCCGTGAAAAGCCCGATCAGCGCTTCGGGGCACACCTAGCCCAGGCGAAGGCCTTGAAGGCACGCGATCCCGAGAAGGTGATCGCTGTGGGCGGCTGCTACGCCGAGGCGCAACGGGAGCGGCTGTTCGAGCTCTACCCGTACGTCGACGTCGCCTTCGGCCCCGGGTCGATCCCGCATCTCGGCGAGTGGATCGGCGCCGGCGGCCTGGGTCTCGAGCGCGGGAGCTTCGGCCTCGACGCCCGTCAGTTCGCCGGCGGGTTGCCGATGCACCGCGAACGGCGGTTCCAGGCGTGGGTGCAGATCTCGATGGGGTGCAACTCGAAGTGCTCGTACTGCATCGTCCCCTCCGTCCGCGGCCGGGAGCAGAGCCGCCGGCCGGGCGAGATCCTCGCCGAGATCGAGCAGCTCGCGCAGGACGGGGTGCGTGAGATCACGCTGCTCGGTCAGAACGTCAACTCGTACGGGCGCGACCTCCTGCCCGACATTCGCACCGATTTCGGCGAATTGCTCCGCGCCTGCGACGCCGTCGACGGCATCGAGCGGATTCGGTTCACGAGCCCGCACCCGAAGGACTTCCGTCGGCCGGTGATCGAGGCGATGGCGGAGTGCGAGGCGGTCTGTGAGCATGCCCACCTGCCGCTCCAGTCGGGCTCGACCAGGATCCTGAAGGCGATGAGGCGGACCTACAGTCGCGAGCGGTACCTCCGCCTTGCCGACGAGATGCGCGCAGCGATTCCGGACCTTGCCCTGACGACCGACCTGATCGTCGGCTTCCCCGGCGAGACGGACGACGACTTCGAGCAGACCATGGCTGCCGTCGAGGAGGTCGGCTACGACAGCGCCTTCACGTTCGTCTTCTCGCCCCGCAGGGGGACCGAGGCGGCGACGATGGCGGACCAGGTGCCCGAGGAAGTCAAGCGCGAACGGATCGTGCGCTTGATCGACGTCGTGCAGCGGGTCGCCGAGAGTCGGAACCGCGAGCGAATCGGCCGCGTCGAAGAGGTGCTCGTCGAGGGCCCGAGCCGGACTGACGAGTCGATTCTCCGCGGCCGGACCCGCCGGAACACCACGGTCAACTTCCATGGAACCGCTCAGCCTGGCGACCTCGTGCCGGTCGAGATCGAGGACGCTACCTCGACGACGCTTCGCGGCACCGCCGTCTCTGCCGTCGCCGCCTGAGTGAGGGACGGCAAGCGAGAGCTCAGCTGGGACGGTTGCCTCAACGTCCGCGACCTCGGCGGACACCCGACGATCGCCGGTCGTGAGACGCGTTACCGCCGGATCGTCCGCGCCGACAGCGTCAGGCAGCTGACCGATGCGGGTTGGAGAGCTCTCGTCGACTACGGGATCCGGACCGTCGTCGACCTCCGAGGGGATCACGAGCTTCGAGACGACCCGCCTCGCGAGCTTCCCGTCGAGGTCGTGCACTCGCCCTTCATGGAGACAAACGAAGAGGAGTGGCGCGAAATCGAGAGGGAGATCGATGCATTACGGGCGGCTGCGCCCGACTTTCCGACGTCGACGCGTGACGTCTACCTGGTCTTCCTCGAACACTTCCGGGCCAACGCGACTGCCAGCCTCCGTGCTGTCGCGCGAGCCCCCGAGGGAGGGCTGGTGGTCCACTGCGTCGGCGGCAAGGATCGGACGGGCCTCCTGTGTGCGTTCATTCTCCATCTCGCCGGCGTCGCCATCGAGGACATCGCGGCGGACTACGCGCTCAGCGAGGAACGTCTGCGGCCCAGGCACGAAATGTGGCTCGCCGAGGCGGAGTCGGAGGCCGAGCGCGAGTGGATCCGCCGGGTCTCGCGAACGCCCGCCGAGGCGATGGCCGGGGTGTTCTCCGAGCTCGAGCGCCGCTACGGCGGCGTGAGGGCGTTCCTGCGAGGCGGTGGCGCGACCGAGGAGGACCTCGAGCTCGCCGCGGCGCGGCTTGGCTAGGCGCTAGACCGGCTGACCTTCGTCGCCCGCAGCGACCGGAGGCCGAAGACCGCCGGGACGATCGGCAGCCAGAAGTTGACGATTCGGTAGGCGACGACGGCCGGAACGGCCGCGGCGAGCGGCGTTCCGCTCCACAGGAGCGCGAACGGGAGGAGCGCCTCGACGGCGCCGGCGCCGGCGAGAGGGAGTGTCCGGCGGGTGAGCGCGTATCCCGTCGCGTAGCCGATCAGAAGCGGTGCGACCGACGGGAAGTGGCCCTCGTAGGCTCGGAGGCAGAACGCGAGGCAGGCGATGTCGCCGAACCAGTAGAGGCCTGTTCCGATCGGCCCGGCGGCGTGCTCGAGCTTGACGAACAGCTGACGGATGACGTGGATCGAGTCCAGCCACTGTGCGAGGGCGTCCCGCCAGCCGCGCCGGCCGCGCAACCGCTCGCGGAGGCGCAGCGCCGAGAGCGCGAGGATGCCGCCCGTCGGGACGGCGATCGCCCAGGGCATTGTCAATCCGATTGCCGGGCGGTGGACGTGGTCGAGAAGGAGCAGGATCGCGACGATGCACGTCGCGGGAGCGAGCAATGCGTATTCGAGCGCGCCGAGCCCGAGAACGCGAACGCGCGCCTCGCGGTCGTCGACGAACTCCTGGCGGAAGGCATGCAGGTCGACGGCGAACCCGCCGCGGCCGACGAAGACGCCGAAGCCGGTCGCAACCAGAGCGAAGGCACGGGAGTGGGGGAGGCTCGGGCCGTCTTCGACGCGCGCAACCTCTCGATAGGCAAGCACATACCCGATGTAGGCGAGCACCTCAGCGGCCAGCGCCAGCGGTAGCCAGGTCGCGTCCACGTGACGCAGCCGGTCGCCGACGGCGCCGAAGCCGGCGGCCCAGGCGACGCCGACCACTGCGGCGGCGGACAGGGCGGCTCCCAGCACGATGAAGAAGGCGAGCTCGTGGGGACGCCGGTCCATGTGGGTACGGCCGCCGAATGGGCGCGGAAGCTTCACATGGCGGATATCGGCAGCCAAGCGCGATCGCAAACACCACAATCGGGGCATCGAGGGCAACTTCGTAGTGGCGCTCTCCGGCCCGACGGCTTCGGGCAAGACCGCGGTCGCGGAGGAGTTGGCGACCCGGTTTCCCGCCGAGCTCATCTCCGCAGATTCGATGCAGGTCTACCGAGGCCTCCCGATCCTCACCAACCAGCCCTCGGTACACACGAGGCTCGTGGGTGTCTGGGAGCTCGACCACGAGGCGTCCGTCGCCGAGTATCAGCGCCTTGCGCATGCCGAGATCGACAAGGCGCTCGCGGCCCGGAGGATGCCGATCGTCGTCGGCGGTACGGGCCTCTATCTGCGCGCAGCGCTGTCCGCCTTGGAGCTACCGCCCCGGCCCGAGCCGGGGCGCCGTGAGCACTGGCAGCTCGTCTATGACCGCGTTGGTGCCGAGCGCGCTCATGAGCTCCTTGCCGACCGCGATCCTGGAGCGGCCGGCTCGGTGCACCCGAACGACCGGCGCCGAGTCGTGCGCGCACTGGAGCTCACCGACGTCGGCCGCTCGCTGAAGCCTCGATCGGACCGGCTCTGGGCTGCGGAGACGCGCCACCCAACCGTCGTCTTCGGCCTGGACGTTCCCCGTGAGCAGCTGCTCCGCCGGATCGAGGAGCGCACGCGTGCCATGTTCGAGGCCGGCGTCGAGGACGAGGTCGCCCGGGCGCTCCAGGGCCGGGTCTCGGCGACCGCGCGCAAGGCCATGGGTCTCGAGGACATTGCTCGCCTCGGTCGCGAAGAGGCGATCGAGGCGGTCGAGCTGCGCACCCGAAGATACGCCGCGTACCAGCGGAAATGGATGCGCCGCATTCCCGGCCTTGTTACCGTCGCCGCCGACCGCCCGCCCAGCGAGGTCGCCGATGAGATCGTCGAAGTGGTCCGCGCACGGCAACGTGTACCTGCTCGTCGAGGATGAGCGGCTGACGCCCGAGCGCGCCCGGGAGCTTGCGAAGACGCACGAAACCGACGGCGTGCTCGAGATCCTCGGAGTCGACGGCCACGAAGCCGAGATCGCGATCTGGAACCCCGACGGCTCGACTGCCGAGCTCTCGGGCAACGGGACGCGAATCGCGGCCCGCTGGCTCGCCGCCGAGACAGGAGCCCGGGAGATACGGATCCGTGTCGGCGACCGCGTGACGATCGCCCGTGTCGACGGCGACCTCGTCGATCAGCAGCTCGGCCGGGTCGAGGTGGGCGCGGCGGAGCGGATCGAGGGTGTCGAGTTCGTGCCGGTCTCGGTCGGAAACCCGCACGCGGTCGTCGAAGGCGAGCCTGCCGAGATCGGACGTATCGGCCCGCTGCTCGGGCGCCACCCGCACTTTCCCGAGGGGACGAACGTTCAGGTCGCTCGAGTGGAGGGTCGCGGACGGGTGACCGCGCGGGTCTGGGAACGCGGCGTGGGAGAGACGACCTCGTCCGGGACGAGCGCGGTCGCGGTCGCGGCGGCACTGTGCGGCGAGGGCGAGACGGAGGTGGCGTTCCCGGGCGGCACCCTCTTCGTACGCATCGTCGGCGGGAAGGCCTATGTCACCGGTCCGGCGGAGCGGTTGTAGGGACAGGCATCCAAGGTGCCTGTCCCTGAAGCGGTCACGCGCCTAAGCCATGTTCTCGGAGGGCCTCGTTGAGGCTGACCCGCAGGTCGGTCGACTCGCTGCGCCAGCCGATGATCAGGGCGCAGGCGAGATTGAACGTACCGGCCGGAAACTCCTTCGGTCTGGTGCCCGGGACGACGATCGCTCGAGGCGGCACGTAGCCGCGATGCTCGACGGGCTCGGAGCCCGTCACGTCGATGACCGGGATAGACGCCCCGAGCGTCACGTGCGGGCCGATCACCGCTTCTCGGCCGACGACGACGCCTTCGACGATCGCAGCCCTGGAGCCCACGAACGCGCCGTCCTCGACGATCACGGGGCGAGCTCCGGGCGGCTCGAGCACGCCGCCGATTCCCACCCCTCCGGCAAGGTGGACGCCGGCGCCGATCTGAGCGCCGGAGCCGACGGTCGCCCAGGTGTCCACCATCGTGTTCGGGCCGACCCAGGCGCCGATGTTGACGTAGCTCGGCATCAGGACGACGCCGGGTGACAGGAACGCCCCGTACCGAGCTGTCGCGGGCGGCACGACGCGCACGCCGAGCTGTTCGTACCCGTGCTTGAGCGGAATCTTGTCGTGGTACTCGAACGGGCCGACCTCGCGCGGCTCGAGTTCACGAAGGCGGAAGTACTCGAGAATCGCACGCTGGGCCTCCTCGTTCACGCGCCAGTTCCCGTCCACCGGCTCCGCCACGCGGGTCTCCCCGCGGTCGAGCGCCGCGATCAGCTCTTCGACGCGTTCGGGCGCGAGATCGCTCACAGCACCTGCTCGAGGATCTCGGCGGCGCGCGCGCACTCGGCCTCGGTGGGCACCAAGGCAAGTCGCCAGTACCCGGCGCCCGAGGGACCGAAGAACGTCCCCGGCGAGACGATCAGCCCGTGCTCGAGGAGCCGCTCGGCGAGCGCTTCCGAGCTCTCGCCGCCCGGGGTCTCGAGCCAGAGGTACATGGTTGCCGCGCTGCCTGCGACCCGGATCCGCTTCCGTTCCAGCGCCGGGAGGAGTATCGCCCGCTTCCGGCGGTAGATCTCCCGCGTCCTCTCGACGTGGTGCTCGTCGCCCCAGGCGACGACGGAGGCGCGCTGGATGAACTCCTGGGGCGCCGTCCCGACGGTCGGCCGGTACTGCTTCAAGGCGGCGACCAGGTCTGCCGGCCCGGCCACGAAACCGGAGCGGTACCCCGTCATCGACGATCGCTTGCTGAGGGTCTGGAAAACGGCGACGCGCGACCGGTCGCCGACCTCGAGCGCCGAGTGCGGTGGCTCCTCGAACCAGAGCTCCGTGTAGGCCTCGTCCGCCGCGAGCAAGAAGTCGTGCTCGGCGGCGAGCGACGCGGCCCGTTCGAGGAACTCGAGCGAAGCGGCAGCACCCGTCGGGTTGTTCGGGTAGTTGATCCAGAAGATCGCCGCCCGGGCCCAGGTCTCGTCGGCGACGGAGTCGAGATCCGGCAGAAACGAGTTCTCCTCGAGCAGAGGCAGCTGCTCGACCTCCGCTCCGGCGAACAGCGCGCCGCGGTCGTAGACGGGATAGCCGGGCTCGGTCGAGAGCACGAGCGACTTGCCGCCGTCCCGGTCGAGCACGACCTGGGCGAGGTGAAAGATCGCCTCCTTGCTTCCGTAAGTCGGGATCACTTCCGTCTCGGGATCGACCTCGACGCCGAAGCGTCGTTCGCACCACGCGGCGACAGCGTCTCGGAGCTCAGGCAGGCCCTCGGCGAGCGGGTAGCTAGAGAGCGGCTCGATGTTGTCGACGAGCGCCTTTCTGATCATCGGATCGGTCTCTTCGCGCGGATCGCCCTTGCCGAAGTCGATGAGCTCGACGCCCTCGGCGGCCAGCCGCCGCTTCGCCTCTTCGAGGCGGACGAAGGGGTACGTCCCGGTCGCTTCGAGGACGGGGGAGAGCTGCACGGCTAAACGCTATCCGGCGGGGAAGCGAAGCGGCGAAGCGCTTCGTAGGTGCGCACGAGCTCGCCGATCTCGACCCGCTCGTCCGCTCTGTGGGCGTATCGCGTCGCGCCGGGGCCGAGGTTGACGGCGTCGAGGCCGGCCTCGGCGAACTGCGCCACCGGCGTCCAGGCCTGCTTGGGCTTCACGGCGAACCCGCCCGCCTCGCGCAACCGCGTCACGAGCGGCCGGTCGACGACCACATGAGCAGGCGGCGAGTTGCCGAGGATCTCGAGCTCTCCGCCGGGGACCAGCTCGCGCAGGCGCGTCTCGGCGTCCGTGCGGGAACGACCGGGCGCGTACCGGTAGTTGAGCCGCGCCGTGCAGCGGTCCGGGACGACGTTGTCGGCGATCCCGCCTTCGATCGCGACGGCACTCAAGACCTCTCTGAAGACGAGCCCGTCGACCTCGACGTCCGCCGGCTCCATCGTCGCCAGCGGCGCGAGCGCGGCAGCAGCCTTGTGAATCGCGTTCTCGCCGGTCCAGGGCCGGGCGGAGTGCGCGCTGACGCCGCGGAACGTGACCTGGGCGCTCAGGTTGCCGACGCAGCCGACGTGGAGCTCGTTGTCGGTCGGCTCGAGCACGATCACGAGCGCGGCATCGCGCGCCTCCGGGCAAGCGTCGAGGAAGCCCGGCACGGGACTTTCGTCCGCCGGCAGCTCCTCCCTTGTGAAGAAGAGGAAACCGAGATCGAGAGCGAGGTTCCCGTCAACTGCCCAGCCAGCAAGCTCGAGCATGACCGCCAACCCGCCCTTCATGTCGCTCGCGCCGAGACCCACCACCGCCTCGCCGTCGATGCGGCCGGGCACGTTCTCCTGGGCCGGCACGGTGTCGAGATGACCCGCGAGAACGACGAGCGGCCGGCTCGTCCGAGCCGTGGTCGCGAAGAGGACGTCGTCGTCGGCCCAGAGGGGCTCGAGCCGCAGCTCCGCGCGGGCATGCGCCATCGCCGCCGACTCCGAACGGCTGACCGAAGGGATGTCGACCAGCGCCAACGTGCGTTCGGCAAGCCGCTCCGCTACGCCCCTCTCCGGCACGTGCGGATTCTGACTGCCTGAGGTCATAATTCTTCCGTGACGCTACGCCAGCCGGATCCCGCGCCGGGTGCCGAGCCCGAACGCGGGTTCGTCGTCGCCGTGCTGGCACAACGGGCCGACTCAGCGCGCGAGCTCGACGAGCTCCGCGAGCTGGCCCGCACGGCGGGCGTCGAGCCGGTCGGCGAGCTCGTCCAGCACCGGGCGCGCCCGGAGCCGCGAACGTACGTCGGCAAGGGAAAGCTCATCGAGCTCAAAGAAGCGTTCGGGCGTTCGCAAGCAGAGTCGCTGCTGGTCGACGACGAGCTCTCGCCGGTCCAGCAGCGTGAGCTCGAGAACGCGCTGCAGGCGCGCGTCGTCGACCGGACCCAGCTGATCCTCGACATCTTCGCGCAGCACGCCGTCACCGCCGAGGGGAAGCTGCAGGTCGAGCTCGCGCAGCTCGAGTACAACCTGCCGCGGATGCGCGGCCTCTGGCAGCACCTCGAGCGGCTCGGGGGTGGTTTGGGGACGCGTGGCCCCGGTGAGTCGCAGCTCGAGACCGACCGGCGGCTGGCCCGCCGCAGGATCTCCGTCTTACGCGGGAGATTGCGCGGCCTCGAGCGCCAGCGCGCCACGCGGAGGAAATCCCGTCGGAGAGCCGAGACGCCAGTGATCGCGCTCGCGGGCTACACGAACGCCGGCAAGTCGACCCTACTGAACGCCCTCACCGGGGCCGAGGTCTCGGTGCGCGATCGGCTCTTCGAGACGCTCGACCCGACGACGCGCGGCTTCGAGGTCGACGGCCGGAAATATTTGCTGACCGACACGGTCGGCTTCATCCGTCGCCTCCCGCACCAGCTGGTCGAGGGGTTCGCGGCCACGCTCGAAGAGACGCTGGTCGCCGACCTCGTGCTCCACGTCGCCGATGCGTCCGCTC
>DASQWX010000231.1:0-14555 GCA_035640035.1 Gaiellaceae bacterium | reverse complement strand
GCGAGTCGAGCTGCCGCTGCTCGTCGCCGCGGCGGCCGAAGGGTCGACCGTGGTTGCCGTGCTCGACCGGCGGCCGCCGCTCGCCGTCTCGCACGACGCCGGGAGCAGCTGGCACGAAGCCGGCGGCGGCCTTCCGCCGGGAAAGGCGATCGCGATCACCGAGGGGGATCCCGATCGGATGGCGTACGCCGCCGCGCACCGGGTGTACGTGTCGCGAGACGGCGGGCGCTTCTGGCGCGCCCTTGAGCCGGAGCTTCCGGAGATCGCACGGGTTGCGTGGCTCGATCCGGGCTTGTGATCCAGATCAGAAGCGGAACTCGCCCCGCGCCACCGTCACGGCCGAGCCGCCGACTTCGATCCGCTCGACGTTTTCCTCCGTCCCTTCGGCGCGGGCGAACAGCGTCGAAGGACGGCCGATCTCGGCGCCTTGCGAGATCTCGATCTCGTCGCCGAAGCCGATCCTCCCGTGACGCGCGAGGTGCAACGCGAGCGGTCCTGCTGCCGAGCCGGTCGCCGGATCCTCGGGCATCCCGCCGCCCGGCGCGAACATGCGGGTCTTCCAGCGCTTGCCGGAACCAGCGAAACAGTTGACGCCGAGGTCCGGAGCGAGTTCGAGCGGAGCCAGATTGGGCCTTAAGCGCCCCACCTCTTCCTCGGAACGAAGGGCGACGTATACGTGACGCATGCCGTTGTCGTACAGCTCGACCGGGAGCTCCGACGCGGCGATCCCGAGCGCCTCGAGCAACTGCGCCTCGCCCTCGTACGGCTCGATCGACGGAAGCGGCTGCTCCATCCGGCCGAAGACGAGCCGGTTCTCCTCGCGGTCCAGGCGAACGGTCACGATCCCCCGGCCGGTCTCGAGCCGGATCTCGGGCGACTGCATCGGCCCGCCGAGGACGAAGGCGGTGCCGAGCGTCGGATGGCCGGCAAACGGAATCTCGGCGAGGGGAGTGAAGATGCGCATCTTCGCGTGGCCGCCTTCGGTCGGCGGAAAGACGAAGACCGTCTCGCTGAAGTTCATCTCGCGCGCGAGCGGCTGGAGCCTCGCCTCCGGGATCTCGCGGGCGTCGGTGAAGACGGCGAGCTGGTTACCGCTCAGCGCCTCGTCCGTGAAGACGTCGACGACCACGTAGCGGAAGCTCGCCATCGGCCTGTCCTACCCCCAAAGGGGGGACGTTGAAAACGATGAGCATCGGCCTGTGATCGAACTCCGTCGATCGCAACGCGCCTATCCTGAGCCGGATGCGCCTGCTCCTGGTCCGTCATGCAGACGCCCTGCCCGGAGAGCCCGACGCCACGCGCGCGCTCAGCCCGGAGGGCCGGGAGGCGGCGCGGCAACTCGGCGCACGCCTCCATCGGGAAGGCGTGCACCCGACCGCGATCTTGACGAGCCCGCTGCTGCGAGCGCGGGAGACCGGCGACGCGCTCGCGGTCGCGCTCGGCTGCGCCAGCGAGCCACACGACGCGCTGGCGCCCGGTGCCACCGCCGCGGGGGTTCGCACGGCTGTCGCGGGGCGCGGCGAAACCGTGATCGTGATCGGCCACCAACCCGACTGCGGCCGGATCGCAGCCGAGCTGGGAGACGGGACGGAGCCGGCGTTCCCGCCGGCAGGGATGGCCGAGCTTCAACTCGACCGCTAGGGGGCGAGGTCGCCGGCCTCGAGCCGGTTCTCGGCATCGGCGTACCAGGCGGCGATCCATTCCATCAGCTCGATCCCGTAACGTAGCGCGACGAGCGGATAGCCGCCGCCCGATGCCTCCGCGCGGATGCCACGGAAAGTCTCCGCGACCTCCTCGAACTCCCGTCGCGCCTGCCGAAGGTTCGCCGCAATTTCCTCCTTGCTCAAAAGGTCGCCGAGAAAGAGCTTGAACAGCGGCTCGTCGCGGTACTCGAACAGCAAGGAGTCCGGCTTTTCGGTCAACCACGCGTGCAAAGCACGCCGGCCGCGCGGGGTGACCGTGTACTCGGTCCGCGCGATCCCGCCGCGCGGCTGCGAGGTCGGCTTGACGAGGCCCGCCTCCGCCAGCCGCCGGAGCTCGGGGTAGATCTGGCCGTAGCTCGCGCCCCAGAAGAAGCGCGTCGACGAGTCGCTCAGCCGCTTGATGTCGTAGCCCGTGCGGGCCCCGAGCTGGAGCAGGCCGAGAATCACTCGTGCTGTCGGAGTCAGGTTGACCATATCTGGAAGATATGTTAGGACGTATCTACCAGATATGTATCAGGCGCCCCTGCTGCCACGTCCCTTCGTCGAGCAGCCGCTAGATTCGGCCAGCGTGACTCGCGTCATCAGCGTTCATGGCCTGAGGAAGTCGTACGGCGACTTCGAGGCGCTGAAAGGGATCGATTTCGAGCTTCGCGCGGGCGAAGTGTTCGGCCTGCTCGGCCCGAACGGCGCGGGCAAGACGACCACGATCGAGATCCTCGAGGGCTACCGCAAGCGTGACGGCGGCGAGGTCGAGGTGCTCGGCGCCGACCCGGCTGCCGCGGGGCTCGACTGGCGCAACCGAATCGGCGTCGTCCTCCAGTCCTCGGCGATGTACGAGAACCTCACGGTCGCCGAGCAGCTCGCGCAGTTCGCCGGCTACTACGAGAAACCGAGGCCGGTCGACGACGTCATCGAGCTGATCGGGCTCGAGGAGAAGCGGGACACCCGCGCCCGGCGCCTTTCCGGCGGCCAGCGCCGCCGCCTCGACCTCGGCCTCGCGCTCGTCGGCGACCCTGAGCTGATCTTCCTCGACGAGCCGACGACGGGGTTCGACCCGGGAGCGAGGCGGCGCGCCTGGGAGACGATCCGCTCCCTCAGAGCGCTCGGCAAGACCATCCTTCTGACCACGCACTACCTCGACGAGGTCGAGCAGCTCGCGGACCGCGTGGCCGTGTTGCGCGAGGGACGCATCGTCGCCTCCGGAACCGTGCAAGAGCTCGTCGGCGGCGCACCGGCCACGGAGATCCGCTATCGGCGGAACGGCGAGGTCGTCGTCCTGGAGACCGAGGAGCCGACACGCGTCCTCCACGAGCTGACGGCCGAGGCGATCGAGCGAGGCGAGGAGCTCGAGGGGCTCGAGGTCCGCAGGCCCAGCCTCGAAGAGATCTACCTCTCGCTCACCCAGGCGGAGCCCGAATGACGCTGTTCGGACACGAGCTTCGCAGCCAGCTGCGGCTCTACTGGCGAAGCCGGGAGCTCGCGTTCTTCACGTTCGCGCTCCCGCTGATCATGTTCTTCCTGCTCGGCTCGGTGTACGGCAACGACCGGATCAAGTCCGAGGGAAACATCCGCGCGGCTGACTACCTGCTCGCGGGAATGCTGGGCTACGGGGCGATCGCGACCGGCTTCGCGGGGCTCTCGATCATGCTAGTGATCCGGCGCGAGTCCGGAATCCTGAAACGCCTCCGCGCGACCCCGTTGCCGGCGTGGGCCTACGTCCTCGCGCTGCTCGCGACGACCTTGCTCGCGTTCGGGCTCGAGGCCGTGTGCATGGTCGCGCTCGGCCGCGCGTACTTCCACACGCACATGCACAACGTGTTCTCGCTCGCGCTGGCACTCCTCCTCGGCGCCGCGACGTTCACCGCGCTGGGCCTCGCCCTGACCGCGGTGATCAGGTCTGCCGAAGGATCCTCGGCCGTCGTCAACGCGATCTACCTGCCGATCTCCTTCCTCTCCGGCGCGTTCTTCTCGCCGCATTCGTTTCCGGCAGTGCTTCGCGCGATCGCGGACGCCTTGCCGCTCGTCTACGTGATTCGGCTCGTCCGCGACATCGCGCTGCACGATCAGCACATCTGGAATCGGCCCGGCGATGTCGCCGTCGTCGCGGCCTGGGGCCTCGTCGGCGCCTTCGTCGCGGCGCGTCGCTTTCAGTGGGAGCCGCGCGAAGGTTAGCTTTCGGGCCGCAGGGCAATTATGGTTTTCAATGGCTATGGAACCAGAGCTGGCCTTCTACCGGCGCGTCCTAGAGCCGCCCGGTCTCGAAGTGCGCGTCAACTTCGGGATTTTTGCCGGCCGAGCCGCGACACCGGCTGAGATCGAAGACCTCGCCCACGTGCTCCTGACGAAGGTCGGCGAGGTCTCGATCGTGTCCGAGGAGCGGCACGAGATCGGTGGGGCGTCCGAGGCGTCGCTGCACCAGGTGCGGATCGAGGTCGACCCCTCGTACATCCCCGAGGACGAGCATGACGCGGACGTGCTTGCCGGGCGGATCGTCGAAGCGGCCGAAAGCTGGGCGCGCCACTGCGTCGCCGACCGGCACGCCGAGATCAGCGAGCTTTAGCCGCGAAAAATACTCCGCATTTTCCGCGGCGCTGGCTGCTGTCGAACATTTGCCCCTGCGGCTTTCAACGCGAAGCGCACCATCGCACGGGGCATCCTTTGGGCACGCGAGAGGGTTGCGTCGAGCGCCTCTACGAACCAATTGACGTCGTCTTCCGAGAGGACGAGCGGCGGCAGGATCTTGAGCACGTTCGAGTCGTGCCCGGCGACCTGGGTCAGGATCTTGTGGTCGCTGAAGAGGGGCACGACGACGAGCTGCGCGAACAGGCCTCGCTGCACGCGCTCGAGCACCCGCCACGAGCGGCTCCCTCGCGACGGCTCCTGGAACTCCATCGCCCAGAGCAGGCCGAGCCCCCGTACGTTCCTGACGACTTCGTAGCGCTCGACCAGCGGCCTCGTTCGCTCCAGAAGCAGGTTCCCGAGCCGAGCCGCGTGCTCGGGAAGGCGTTCGTCGTCCAACTCCTGCAGCGTCGCGAGACCGGCCGCCATCGCCAGGTCGTTCGGCGCGAACGTGGAGCCGTGCGAGACGGAGTGTTCGAGCGAGTCGAAGACGGCTTCGTAGACCGAGTTCGACATCAGCAACGCCCCGACTGGGACGTAGCCTCCCGACAGCGCCTTCGCGACCGTGACGAGATCCGGCTCGAGGCCCCAGTGGTCGAGCGCGAACATCCGCCCGGTCCGCCCGAACCCGGTCTGCACCTCGTCGACACAGAAGAGCGTCCCGAAGCGGCGGCAGAGCTGCTGCGCCCCCTCGAGATATCCCGGTGAGGGGAAGTAGGGCCCGTGCCCCTGAACCGGCTCGACGATGAAGACCGCGACGTCCTCGCCGCGCAACGCGGCCTCGAGCGCGCCCAGATCGTCGAACGGCACCCGCGAGAACCCCGCCAGCAGCGGGCCGAACCGCTGCGTGAAGGCGGCGTCGCCGGCTGCCGAGAGCGAGCCGAGCGTCAGCCCGTGGAAGCCGTGCTCGCACGAGACGACCTTCGAACGTCCGGTCGCGGCTCGACCGAGCTTCAGCGCAGCCTCGACCGCCTCTGTCCCAGAGTTCGTGAAGAGGACCCGGTCGACCGTCGAGGGCGCGCGCTTCAGTAACGCATCGGCGAGCAGGCCTGGAAGGAGCGAAACGCCGAGCTGCACCTTTCCGGGCGTCTCCAGCTCGAGCGCTTCGATCAGGGCGGCTCGGACGCGCGGATTGTTGCGGCCGACGTTGTACATCCCGAAGCCGCCAAGCAGATCGAGATACCGCGTGCCGTCCGCGTCATAGAGATACGCGCCCTCGGCCCGCGCCCAGCGCCGGTCGAACCCGATCGTGCGCAGTAGCCGCACGAACTGCGGGTTAATCGTCCGTGCGTAGAGCTCGAGCTCCTTGCCCGACTCCTCGGCGAGCAGGTCCCGCAGGGTCATGCCGTCGCCGTCCGTGCCCGAGTGACGATTCGCACGGAGACGATCGCGCTCCTCCGGATCCAGTACGCCTGCTCGGTCTCGAGCCATTCGCCGGGTGGCCAGGGCAGGTCCTCGTCCGCGTCGCGCGACCCGATCAGGATCCCGACCGCGCGTTGCGCCGAGACCTCAGCCGGAAGAAGCAGGATGTGGGTGCTCGCGTCGGTGAGGTTGACCTCGACGACGTCGGGCTGGTCGGCGTGGTCGACGAGCCACGAGGCCGGATCGGTGAGTGCCGCCGGTTCTTCCACGCCGCGAGCGTACTACGGGTGTGTCAGGCGGCCGGGCGTTCCTCAAGCTCCGCGCTCAGGCGCTGATAGAAGAACCCGCCGAGCAACAGCACCGCACCGACCGCGAGGAATGAAAGCGCCCGCGTGATCGAGCTCAGCGCCGCCAGGTCGTAGAGGAAGAGCTTCGCGAGGCTGAACCCGAAGAGAGCGAAGCCGCCGTATCGCAACGTGCGTCGGCGCCGCCGGAGACCGGCGTACAGCGCGACGAGGCCGAGGACGCCCCAGAAGGCGCTGACGACGGATTGACCGTGCTGGAAGTCCCTGACGACGCCGGCCATTCCGATGGCCTCGGCGGCCTCGAGGATTCCCAACGAAGCCGCGAAGACGACGAGCGCGCCGACGGTCCAGGCGGCGTGGCGACTCAATGAGCGAAGAGCGCGCAGTTCCGTGAACTCGAGGGACCGAGCGAGGCCGACCAACGCGGCGAGGGCTCCCGCGACGCACACGAGCGCAGGGATTCCTTCACCGGGGTGGCGACTCGAGACGAAGAGATCGGTCGGCGGGGCCTCGAGCACGAGCGTGTGCCCAAGCGCGAGGCCGAGCAAGGCGAGAGCGGCCAGGATGAGTCGTTCGTCCACGATCTGCCGCGCGATGCCGGCGAGTGCTACCGCCGCTGCCGCCCAGGCGAGCACGCGCCACGTGCCGTGCACGAGGTCGAGCGAGGCTCCCGCCCAGACGACGAGCGCGATCGACCAGAGCAAGGTGCTGAGGTCGCGCTGGCGCCGGTAGACGGCGACGGCGGCAAACCCGTACACGAGCGCGAGCGTGAGCAGCGCCACGCCTTCCGGCCGTCCGCCGAGGTCTCGTCCGACGAGCACAAGAACCGCCAGGCATCCGAGTAACGGGCTCGTCAGGGCGGCGACGACGGTGATCGCGCTGAGCCGCGTGAGCTCCGGCTTCAGCAGCTGGTACACGACCGCGACCGCGAGCGCCGCGGCCGCTACCTCGAGTGACGCGTACGACCGCGGCTCCCAGTTCAGCTTGTCGAGGTCGTAGACGGCGTGGATCATCAGCGCGAGCCCCAGCCAGGCGACCGCCGCGAGCTCGGTCGGCCGCGAGCCGCGCCGCAGGCCGGCTACGAGAACGACGACGCCGACCGCGGCGAACATGCCCGTCACCGCAACGTGTCCCCACTCGAACGAGTGGGCGACGTGCGGCATCAGCCGTACGAAGGCATGCAAGAGCCCGAGCGAGGCGGCGTACATCGCAAGCAAGCCGGCCGTCGACGCGAACGCGACGCGCACCTTCTGCTGCTCCTGTGCGAGGTTCGCGAACACGCCGTCGAGCCGCGCGAAGACTCCGTGTGCCTCGAGCCGGTGGGCGCCCCGCGTGAAGTGTGCGATGACGGCGGCCGAGAGTGCGGCGGCGACGGCGCCGAGCACGCCATGGCCCGGACTCATAGAGGCCGTCGCCCACTGCACCGGCGGGGCATCGAAGCCGATCGCATGCACCACGGCGAGCGCGAAGTAGGCGAACGCTGTGAGCTGGAAGCGTGGCTCGCGCGTCCGATCGGCGAGCCAGCAAAGAACGGCCGCTTCCGCCGCCCACGCGACTGCGAGCGTCGGCCCGGAGAGGAGATCCGAAACAGCGACGGCGCCGAGGGCCAGGGCAAGCGCAGCGAGCAACGCGCTCAGCTCCCGGTCGCGCGACTGCGGGAAGAAGTAGGCCGCGGCCAGAGCGAACGGAGCGGCAGCGGCGAGAAGCGCCAGCCCCTCAGCGTGGCCTTCGTAGAGCAGGAGAGCGGTCCCGCCTCCGACGACGGCGCCGCCGAGAACGAAGCTTGCAGGGAAGCCGTCGAGCTGCGGGCCCCGACGCCTCCGCTGAAGCGCGATCCCGATGGCGGCGTAGAGGAGCGCGAATGCGGCTCCAAGCACCGACGCCCTCGCCGACCGGGGATCGGCCTCCGCGACCACATCGGCGATCTGGGGCAGGCTTGCCGCCGCCGCACAGACCAGCAGCGCCGGCCACCGCCGCACCACTCCCACGACGCCGGCAGCCGCGAGCATCAACGCGACGAACCCGGTTCCGAGCACGGTAAGGCCGCCGTCGAAGACGACCGCGACGGGCACGAGCATCGCGCCGATCAGCCCGATGCCGGCGACGATCTCCGAGCCCCAGAAGAGCGACGTCGCGACTCCCACCGCCGCGATCCCGCCGGCGATCCCGAGCGCCACGAGCGCCGGCAGGAGGTCGTACAGCGCTGCGGCCGCAAGGAGCGTCGCGTACGCGCCTGCGATTCCGGCGCCCACGGCGGCGAGTGCCGAGTAGGTCTGACCGTACCGGCGCTGGAGCCAGAGGCCACCGCCGAAGACGATCGCCGACACGACCGCCCCGATCCCGACCCGCGCAACCGGTCCGATCCAGCCGCGGTTGACCGCCAGAACGAAGAGGAGAACGATCCCGAGCAGGGTGACGACGCCGCCCGCCCAGGCAAGCGCCCGCGCCCCGAGCAGATCGCCGACCGTCAGGTCTCGGTCCGAGAACATCGACCGGACGGGGGGGACTGCTTCCCACGCGCTACGGTCGAGCGGGGGCTGAGGCGGCACGGGCGGCGGCGGGGTCGTCGGTGCCGCGGGAGCTCGCTCCTCCACCGGCGGCCGCACGCGCTGCCAACCGGAAGGAGCCGCCGCCGCGGCGCCGCGTAGCTCGAGCAGCTCCAGCTCCACCTCGTGCAGCCGGCGCTCGACCCGCGTCAGACGTTCCTCCACCGCGCTTTCGTGTTCCATGTCTCACGCGATACACCCGCGCCGCGGGCCGGTCAACAGACGGGGGCGCACGGGTCGGCCGGCGGCCGGATTTCGCCGCTTACCGGCGGATTCAGCCCGGCAGCGGTTTCCGGCCGAGCACCGTCGTTCCGGTGCCGGGAGCACGCCAGACGGCCGCGTAGTCGCGGTCGAGAATCGCCCGCAGGCGCTTTTCCTTCCCGTGCAGGGGCGCCTGTTGGAACAGGACGACGAGGCGCGGACGCCGCGGAGCTGCCAGGACCCGCGCCAGCGCCGCTCGTGCGCCGGGGATCGTGTTCAGCGGGTGGGCCCAGAGATACGGCGAGGCAGCCGTGCGGTCGGCGAGGAAGTAGAAGTCGGCCCTAGAAACGAGCGCGTAGACTGAGTCGTGCGGCGAAGTGTGTGCGCGCGCGTAGCGCGCGATGCGCTCGTCGTTCTCGAATCCGAGCGTGTACTTGACCATACGATCCGCGCGATAGTCGGACGCCCTCACGAGGCCGCCGAGAAACGCGAGGGCCGGCACGCTGAGCACGGCCGCGGTTGCCCAGGCGAGGCTCGGCGTCCGGATCCTCCCGAGCGCGAGCGCTGCGAGGAGACAGAGCGGCGGGAGGAGCTGCACGTAGTAGTGCGGCCAGTAGAGGCCGCCGAGGTTCATGCCTGTGGCCGCCGCGGCGAGCCAGACCAAGCCGAGCCTTCGGTGCAGCGAATGCCTGGGCGACAGCCAGACGCCGACCGCGGCCGCCGCGGCAAGCGGAAGCAGGTCGCTCGCCGCGGCGGGCAGCGATTCCTCGAGACGCGCGAGCCGCGCAGCCCCGCTCGCCACTGCGACGTGGTCTCCGACGAGCGCCGTCCAGTAGGCGTGCCAGCCGGAGAGCCAACCGGCGAGCGCCGAGGCTCCCAGCGGCACCGCGGCGCACGCCGCGACGAGCGCTACGCGCCTCGGCCGCTCCCGCTCGAGCAGCGCGACGGCCAAGACGACCGCGAGACCGTCGAATCCGGACTGCTTCATCAGCATCGCCGAGGCCCCGAGGAAGGCGGCCGCGCCGAGCCACGCCCGCGAGCGTCGGACGGAAGCGACGAGGGCTGCTGCGACGGCGGCCGTCGAGGGCACTGCAGCGGCCAGCTCGCCGTTGAACGTGTAGCCCTCGATGTGCGGCCCGAGGCCCGCGATCGCGTAGAGCCCGCCGGCCAGGAATCCTGTCGCAGGCGAGGCGACCAGCCGCCCGATCGCGACGAGAAGGAGGCTGATCGCAACGCCCGAGACGACCGCGCCGAGCCTGATCGCCCACGCGGCATGGGCGATCGAGATCAGCAGGCGGTAAACGAGGATCAGGCCCTGCGGCCGATCGACCCAGACCGAGCTATAGAGCGCGTGGCCCTTTGCCCACTGCCAGGCGACGTAGGCGTAACCGCCCTCGTCCGGGCCGATGCTCCCCACAAAGGGAAGGCGGACGAGCGCCGCCACACCCGCCAGCGCCGCGAACGGCGCGATCCGGCGGGCTGCGGTACCTACTGGCTCGCGACGTCCCTTCGCAAGAAGACGAGGTACGCGGCGATCACCGGGACCGAGATGTAGAGGGCGCAGACCCAGAGCGCTCGGACCACCGGGACCCAGTCGGCGGGGGTCCGCAGGAAGCCGTGCCACGCCTCGAATTGCGTGCCGAGGAGGTAAGGGCGGAAGCCCTCGGTTCCCGGCAGCACGCTGAGCAGCTGCATCAGCAGCGCGAACATCAGCGTGCCGACCACGGAGGCGGCGCTGTTCCGCGTCACCGTCGAGAGCATCAGCCCGAAGGCGGCGATCCCGGCCAGGGGGAGGAAGTAGACCGCCAGGCTGGCGATCAGCAGGGCAAAGCCGTGGCCCGGGGCGACCTGTGTCCCCGAGAGGGAGGTAAGGGGATGGAACCCCCAGGCGATGCTGCCGGCCGCGAGGCCGACCAGGCCCATCGCGAAGACCGCCACGAACGTGTAGGTCAGCACCGCGAGAACCTTTCCCGCGAAGACCTGTCCGCGATCCCGGGAGCGCGTGAGGATCGTCTTCAACGTGTCGTTGTGGCTTTCCGCGGCGACGATGTCGCCCGCCACGAGCGCGGCGATCAGAGGCAGGCCCCAGATCGACATGAAGAAGAGGACGACGAACGGCACCGCCAAGCCGGTGTCCCGGATGTACCGTCCGAGCGGGACGTCGTTCGGCCCGCCGGTCTGAAGCACGAGCACGACGACGAACACGATCGGGACGAGGATGGCGGCGGCCAGGCCGAGGTACGTCCGCTTCTGGGCGAGCAGCTTCGCGAGCTCCCATTCGTAGATCCGGCCGACGGCCGCGATCATGCGACCGCCTCCTCGGCCGCCGGCCGCTCGCCTTCGGTCAGGCCGAGGAACAGCTCTTCGAGGCTCGCCGTCTCGGGGACGAGCGCGGTGACGCCGATCGTCGCTTGGCCGAGCGCGATCGACAGCGCGGCGACCGCGTCCTCGTCCGCCTGAAAGCGAACCGAGCCGTCGACGGAGGTCACGTGCTCGATTCCGGGCCTCGCCAGCAGGAAAGCCTTCGCACGGTCGAGCTCGGGCGAGCGAAGCCGGTAGCCGGTCGAGGCGGTCGCGAGCAGCTCGTGGAGCTGTCCCTCGTAGACGATTCGGCCCTTGCGGATGATCGCAACCCGGTTGCAGAGCTCCTCGACCTCTCCGAGCAGATGGCTCGAGAGCAGCACCGTTATCCCCTCGCCGGCGAGGCGTCGGACGAGATCGCGCATGTCGCGCATACCGGCCGGATCGAGCCCGGTCGTGGGCTCGTCGAGGAGGAGCAGCTTCGGCTGGCGCAGCAGGGCCGCGGCGATGCCGAGCCGCTGGCGCATCCCGTGGGAGTAGCCGCCGACCTTGTCGTCGCCGCGGTCGCTCAGCTCGACCAGCTCGAGCAGCTCCTCGATGCGCGAGCGCGAATCGCCGTCGTCGTAGGCGGCGAGCAGGCGCAGGTTCCGCCGCGCGGACAAGTATGGATAGAACGTCGGCCCCTCAACGAACCCGGCCACGCCCTCCAGCGCCTTCGCGCCGTCGTGGTGTGGATTGCGGCCGAACAGCTCGATCGAGCCCTCGGTTGGCCCGATCAGGCCCAGCAGCATCCTCAGCGAGGTCGTCTTCCCGGCGCCGTTCGGGCCGAGGTAGCCGAAGACGTCACCCTTCTCGACCGTGAGATCGACGTGATCGACCGCGACAAGGTCGCCGTAGCGCTTGACGAGCCCACGAGCTCTGACGGGTAAGACGTCGGTCATCGCAAAGCCCGCGCTGCCGCTTCGGCCGCGGCCGGTGGGACCGAGCCGGCAAGCACGTACGACACTCGGCCGTTCTCCCAGGTCAGCGCCGTCCCGAGTTGGGTCGCCAGCTCGTGGGCCGTGACGCCGTCGAGCGAGATCTTCGGAAGGCTTCCCATCACGCCGTTGTTTGTGTGTGCGCCGGCCTTGCGCTCGATGACGACGATCGCACCCAGCCCGTGGCCGTAGACGATGAGCGCCGCCTTCGAGTCGCCGTTCCCGACGAGGCGAACGTCCTGCCGCGGAAGCCCGACAAGCGTGGCGGGTGCGACGACGGGAAAGCCCGCGCCCGCCTTGACGGCCGCAAACCCACTCGTGTTCACATGCGAGCCGGCTCGATCGGCGCCGCGGCTGAGCGATCCGAGATCAATCGATTTCGCGCCCGCCGGAGGCGAGACGTCGACGTCGCTTGCGGGCACAGCGCCGAACGAGACGTTCGTCGCCTTCAGCTCGAGGACAGGCGAGCTCGCTCCGTGCGCGTAGACGGCGATCCGCAGCGGCACGCCGCGCGTCGCGTCCCAGGCCAGCTCACCCGCGCCGAGCAAGCCGCCGTCGTGCTTCGGCGAGATCCTGACCGTGTAAGCGGCGTGGTGCGCGACGTCGCTCGGCTCGGCACCCGAGAGCTCGACGTGCTTCTCGACCGCGGTCAGGAAATCCTTGATCTTCGCCACCGAGGCCTCGCCCGAACGCTCGGGCGTGGCCCTCGAGCGCGCGGGCAGCGTGGCTCGGTAGACGGTGTTCGACGAGGCGTCGTAGACGGTCACCCGGGTGTCGTTCCAGACGATCTGGACGTCGCCGGCGTCCGACTGGAGCTCGAGGCGACCCCGGCCGTCGTTCGTCGCCCACAGGCGCCCCGACGCGCCGGACATCAACGCCGAGCCGACCTGGCCGGTGATCGCGCCGGACGGAAAGAGCTTGTTCGTGAACTTGATGCGGGCGGTGATGCCCTGCGGTGCAGGGGCTGCGAGCGCATCGTGGACGGCCTTGGCGAGCGGCTTCGGCGGGGGAGTCGGCCCGCCGCCGCCGCTCGCCGCGACCGCGATCGCAGCCAGGGCCGCGGCAAGGACGACGACCGCGAAGACGAGAAGTACGAGACGAGACGTCGAGAGGGTGCGCAGAAATCTCATGGCGTCCTTCTAGCCCGGGACTCTGAGAGATCCCTGAGAGCCGGCAGCTCGATCGTGAACCGCGAGCCGACGACGTAGGCCCGTCCGCCGTGGCGCTCGGCGGTCGCTCGGACGATCGCCAGCCCGAGGCCCGAACCGGGCTGTTCGTGGGCGCCGCGCCAGAAGCGGTCGAAGGCGTGCTCCGCGTCGACGGCCGCCGGACCGAGCCCTTCGTCGGCCACGCTGAGGCGGGCGACACCGTCTGCGTGCTCTGCGGCCAGGGTGATCCTGCCGCCGGCCGGCCCGTACCGCTCGGCGTTCTGGATCAGGTTCGCCAGTGCGCGCTCCAACGCCGCCCGGTCTCCGCGGACAGCCACCGAATCGAGCGTTCCCGCCCGCAACCGGCCGTTCGACTCGGCGGCGACCCTCGCCAGCTCGTCGAGCCGGACGGTCTCGGTCGGAGCTTCGGCCGACTCCTCCCGAGAGAGCACCAGCAGGTCGTCGGCGAGCCTCGCGAGCCGCTCGGCGTCGGCCTGCAGCTCGGCCACGAGACCCGGCGTCGCACCGTGTCGGGCGAGGTACGCGACGTTCCCTCGCAACGCCGTCAAGGGCGTGCGCAGCTCGTGGGAGGCGTCGGCGAGAAAACGCCGCTCTGCGTCGCGCGACCGCTCGAGGCTGGCGAGCATCTCGTTCAGCGTCGAGGCGAGGCGTCCGACCTCGTCGGTCTGGGAAGGCTGCGGCAACCGCCGCCGTGGATCGCCGGTTCGCTCGACGTCCGCAGCGGCCTCCGCGAGCCGGCCGAGCGGATCGAGAGCGCGGCGGATCAGGAACGCAACGGCGAGCCCCGCCAGCAGCGCGGCAGCGAGACCTGCGCCGGCGAGGAAGATTCGCAGGCTCGAAAGCGTCTCCTGCAGATCGTGCGTCGAGCCCGCAACGATGACCGCGCCGCCCGACGCCGGGCCGCCGACCTCGGCGAGCGGAGCGCCGTAGACGCGAAGGTCGTCGCCGGCGCTTTCGACGCTTGCGTAGCCCGCCCGGCCGCGATCGATCGCCTGACGCTCGAGATCCTTTGTCGGCAGGACCCGGCCGCCGAGGGCCAGCGAGCGGGCGACGATCCGATCGTTGTGGTCGACGACCTCGATCGAAAGCTGAGTGCTGCCGAGCGGGGCGTCGAGAGCACCGGGCGTGGTCAGGACCTTCGGCGCCGACGCTGCGAGCTGCGCCACTTCGACGGCACGTTCGCGCAACGTCCGGTCGAGCGAGCGGTGCAGGTGGCGCGAGACGAGGAGGTCGACCCCAACCCCGACGACCACGACCGCGAGCAGGATCGCCAACGCCGCGGCCGCGACCGAGCGCAGCCGAAGCGAGAGCCGGTTCATCCGAGCGAGAAGCCGGCGCCGCGAGCGGTGCGGATCAGCGGCGGCTCGCCGAG
>DASQWX010000230.1:0-2593 GCA_035640035.1 Gaiellaceae bacterium | reverse complement strand
AGCTGCTGCTTCGTGTAGCGCATCGTCTGCGGGAGCTTGCGTGCCAGCGACTCCACGACCTCGTCGACCTTCCCGTCGAGTGCGCCGGCCGGCACCGCCCAGTTGACGAGCCCCCACTCCGCGGCCTTTGCGGCGGCGATCTCCTCGCACATGAGGATGATCTCGCGCGCGCGCCGGTCGCCGACCATGAGCGGGAGCCATTGCGTCGCGCCGCCGGCGGGCACGGAGCCGTGCTCGGGTCCGACGTGGCGGATGAACGTGTCGTCGGCCATGACCGCGAGGTCGCACGCCATCTGCAGCTCGTTGCCGCCGCCGACCGCGATTCCGTTGATGCGCGCCACCGTCGGCTTGCCGATCTCACGGAGCCGGTCGTGCATGTCCTTGAAGGCGCCGAACCACTTCCAGTACTCGCGTGGGTTGCCGAGCAGGTCCGCGCCCCACGACTTGAGATCTGCGCCCACGCAGAACGCGCGTCCGGTGCCGGTGACGACGACGACCTTGATCTCGTCGTCCCAGCTCGCGTCCTCGCACGCCCGCCCGAGCTCGCGGAGCATCCGGAAGTCGAAGGCATTGAGGACCTCGGGCCGGTTGAGCCGGATCGTCGCCCGCGGCGGCGTCTTCTCGTAGACGATCCGCTCGAGCCCGAGCTCCTCGGGCGAGGCGGGCCGCGGCGCGTCGGGCTCGGTCACGGGCGCGAGCCTAATCACTAGCATCCCGCCGATGTCGGGAGGGAACGCGCTGGCGGTCAGCCTCAGTCTCGTCGCCGGTGTCGCAGGCACTGTGCAGATCGCGGTGATGGGCAGGTTGGGCGACCGGATCGGCGTCGTCCCCGCGTTCGCGTTCGCTGCGGCGGTCGCGGCCGGCATCGGCGTCCTCGCGCTTCTCGCGGCCCGACAGTCGCTCGAGGGGTTTGCCGACGCCGTTGATCAGCCGGCGTGGTTGTGGATCGGCGGCCTCATGGGCGCCTTCGTCGTTCTCACGATCACGTACGCCGGGCCGCGGATCGGCACGACCGCGACGGTCGCCGTCTTCCTCGTCGGCCAGTTCGCAACCGCCGCCGCCGTCGACCGTTACGGGCTTTTCGGCCTCGATCGGATCGCGGTCGGCTGGCCGCGGGTTCTCGGCCTCGCGTTGCTCGCGGTGGGCGCCGCGCTGACGCTGAAGCGCTAGCTCACTTCCGCGAAGTAGACGCGAAAGGGAACTCCCAGGCCCTGTGCGTCCTCGGCCGCCCGCATCAACCCGTCCTGCGCGGCCCTCCAGGTGTCGCGGTCCGGGAACTCGTACTCGAAGTAGTAGGCGAGGTCGGAGTCGCCCTGCGGCGTCCCGAGAATTCGGCCGTGCCGAATCGTGGCCGCGGGGACCTCCCGGCGGTTCAGCTCGACGTGCTGCTCGTAGCGGTCGGGATCGGGCGCTTCCCGGTAGAGGACGAAGACGCGGATCACGGGAGAGGAGCCTAACGGGATGGAATCGCGGGTAGGGCTCGTTGTCCACCGTGGTGAGCCGACCGGCGAAGATCTGGATCGCCCTCTGGACCGTCTACATCCTCTGGGGGTCCACGTATCTCGGGATCGAGCTCGCGGCCGAGACAATGCCGCCGTTCTTCGCCGCGGGGACGCGCTTCGTGACCGCGGGCCTGCTGATGCTCGCCCTAGTCGCGTGGCGGCGCGGGCCCTCAGCGCTGCGGCTGACAAAGGCGGAAGCCGCGTCGGCAACGGTCGTCGGCCTGCTGCTGCCGGGCGCAAACGCGCTGCTCTTCGTCACCGAGCGGCAAGTTCCCATCGGCCTCGCGTCGCTGATCATCGCCTCGATCCCGCTTTGGGTGGTGCTGCTTCGACTCGCCGTCCAGGAGCGGCCGGATCTCGCCTCCACTGCGGGTCTCGTCCTCGGCTTCTTCGGGATCGCATTGCTTGTCAAGCCGGGTGGTGGCTCCGGCTCGCTCGGTTACCTGCTGATCACGGTGCTCGCCTCGTTCCTGTGGGCGTTCGGCTCCTTCCTCTCGCCCCGCCTACGGCTGCCGCGTGACCCGTTCGCCGCGACCGCCTACGAGATGCTCGCGGGCGGAATCGTGCTGACGACGGTGGCACTCATCGCGTACAGCCCGCACGAGTTCAACCCGGCCCACTATTCGGCCCGCTCGCTCTTCGGACTGGCTTACTTGATCGTCTTCGGCTCGCTGATCGGCTACAGCGCCTACGTTTGGTTGCTCGCGAACGCCCCGATCGCCCAGGTTTCGACCTACGCGTACGTGAACCCGGTGATCGCAATTGCTCTCGGCGCGATCGTGCTAGGCGAATCGATCACCTGGCGGATCGTCGGCGGCGCGCTACTCATCATCGCCGCGGTCGCGATCGTCGTCCGCCGTGAGTCCGGGGCCGCGGTCGAGGCACCTCCGGTCGGGGTCTCAAAGTCCGGCGAGGTCGTCGGCACGGACGGGCACGCGGGCGAGCTCGCGGCCGGTCGCGTCGCGGAGCGCTGAGACGATTGCCGCGGTCGAGACGACCGTCGGCGGCTCACCCACGCCTTTGACCCCGTACGGCGCATTGGGCTCGGGCACCTCCACGAGCTCCGCATCGACCGGCGGCATGTCCAGCGT
>DASQWX010000229.1:0-7822 GCA_035640035.1 Gaiellaceae bacterium | reverse complement strand
CTGGGGACCCTCCGGCCCGACGAGGCGGCCGAGTTCCGCGAGGCGATGCTCGACTACTGGGCCGGGTTTCAGTCGGGTGGCGTGGTCGCCGAGCCGCGCCGCTACCTGCTCGTCGCCGGCAGGCGCCGCTGATGGCGACCGCGACCTTGCGCGAGGAGGCGACCGACCTCCTCCAGCGGCTGATCCGGGTCGACACCGTCAACCCGCCCGGAAACGAGACGATCGCGGCGGAGCTCCTTCGGGAGTATCTCGCCGAGAGCGGGGTCGAATCCGAGCTGTACGCGAAGACGCCGGAGCGGGCCAATCTCGTCGCGCGGATTCCGGGCCGAGGCGACGGGCCGCGACTCCTGCTGCTCTCGCACACGGACACGGTGCTCGCGGACGCGGCCGAATGGCAACTCGATCCCTGGTCGGGAGAGCTCCGGGACGGCGAGGTCTGGGGACGCGGCGCGCTGGACATGAAAGGACAGGTCGCCGCGAACGCGGTCGCGATCGCCTCGCTCGCCCGCGACGGATTCGAGCCGAAGGGCGACCTGATCTTCGCCGCAACGGCCGACGAGGAGGTCGGCGACGACTTCGGTCTTTCCTGGCTTTGCCGCGAGCACCCGGAGGCGGTCCGGGCCGAGTACTGCGTCAACGAGGGCGCCGGCGACCGGATCGACTTCGGCGGCGGCCGGATCTTCTACCTCTGCTCGACCGCCGAGAAGATGAGCTCGCCGTTCCGACTCCGCGTGTACGGCCGCAGCGGGCACGCCTCGATGCCCGGGATCGCGGACAACGCGCTCGTCAAGGCGGCGAAGCTGATCGAGCGACTGGCCGACTACCGGCCGGCACCCCGGCTGGAGCCGGAGGTGGCAGCCTTCATGCAGTTGCTCGTCGGCCAGGAGGTGGCGGCAGACGAGGCGCTCGAGCTCGCCCGCGGCGTGCATCCGCTCGCCGGTGAGCTCGTCGAGCCGCTGCTCGGCCTGACCGTCTCGCCGACGATGGTCTCGGCCTCGCAGAAGCGCAACGTGATCCCCGCGCTCTGTGAGCTCATCTGCGACTGCCGCCTGCTCCCGAGCCAGCCGCAAAGCGAAGCGGAGAAGGTGCTCCGCGATGTCATCGGCGAGGGCGACTACGAGCTCGAGTGGATTGAGGCGCAGGGCGGAACGCGCTCGCCGCTGGAGACGCCGCTCTGGGAGGCGATCGAAGGGTTCGTGACGGCCGAAGAGCCTGCGGCCCGCGTCGCGCCGGTCTGCCTGGCCGGCTTCACCGACAGCCACTGGCTGCGGGAGGCGTTCGGAACCGTCGCATACGGCTTCTTTCCGCTGCGGACGATGGATCCGGAAGTGGCGGCCCGGCTCGTGCATTCGGCCGACGAACGGATCGCGGTCGACGACCTGGAACTGGGCGTCCGCTTCCTGCGGCACATCGCCCACGAGATCGGAGGATGAGGATGGTTCAGGAAGCAGCACCAAAGCAGACGGAGGCCGGCCTCGTCCCGAACGGGGAAGGCTGGTTCGTCGTCAACGCCAAGGAGGCCCGCTGGTTCGAGCACGAGACCTTCGGCTCTTGGACGGCCTTTGAGGGCGACCCCAAGTTCAAGGAGCTCGGCATCAACATCGGCGTGCTCGAGCCTGGCCAGCCCTCGTGCATGTACCACCGGGAGGATGCGCAAGAGGACTTTCTCGTCCTCTTCGGCGAGTGCCTGCTCCTCATCGAGGGCCAGGAGCGTCCGCTGAAGGCGTGGGACTTCGTCCACTGTCCGCCCTGGACCGACCACGTCTTCGTCGGCGCCGGCGACGGTCCCTGCGCGATCCTCGCGGTCGGCGCCCGGGCGCGGGACGACATCGTCTATCCCGTCTCCGAGGTCGCGAGGCGCCACGGCGCCGGCGTCGAGAAGGAGACGCCTGACCCGACGGAGGCGTATGCGCCGTTCGGCCGTCCGAACGACGCTCGGTATCGCGGGCAGCTCGACGGCGCAAGCTAGGCTCTTCGCAAATGCCGGAAGAGAAGATCAGGCTCGGCGGGATGGCGCTGGCCAACGGCGTGCTCGTCCACGGCCCGACCTCGTGGGCGTGCGCGATCCGGACCCCCGAGGGCGAGCTGAAGGTCGCCTCGGCGCCGAAGACGTTCCGCGCCGTCGACGTCGAGAAGCCGTTTCTTCGGGGTGTGGCGCGGCTCGCCGAGGTCATGACGCTCCTGCCCCAGGTGCGGCGCGCGCTGCCCGAGGCGAGGCTTCCGTTCGAGCGCCCGCGCGTCCTCGTGACGATGTTCGCCAGTGCCGCGGCGGCGAAGGTGATCAAGACGTCCCGCTTGCGCCCACTAGCGCAGGAGCTGCTCGCCGGCGCGCTCTCGCTGGCACCCGCCGCGCTGTCGGTTCGAGGCTCGGATGTCGCCGCCTACCACGGGGCCGAGCACATCTCGATCGGGAGCTACGAGCACGGAGAGACACGCGCGAAGGAGCACGAGCGCTGCGGTTCTCACATCGTCGGCCCGCTTCTGATCAGCTCGGCCGCGGGTGGTGTCCTCGCCTCGCGGGCTCCGGAGCATCTGCGCGGCCCGGCTCGAGCGGCGGCTCAAGTAGGCGCCATCGGCGTCGCGACCGAGCTCTTCAGCTGGATGGTGCGCCATCCCGACCACGGCCTCTCGCGCGCGCTGGCGAAGCCCGGTCATGAGCTCCAGCATCGGCTCGCGACGAAGGAGCCGACGCCGGAGCAGCTCGAGGTCGCTGAAGCCGCGCTCGCCGCGTGCCTGGCGCTCGAAGATGACGCTGCGCGAGGGCACTAGGCGCCGGCTTCCGCCCGAGATCTTCGAGCTCCCGGTCGAGAAGATGCGGGAGGGTTACTACACCGACGCCTACTTCAACCACGCGCGTGCGACCCTGCTCGAGGATGAACGCCGGCCGCGAGTCGTGATGCAGGTCTTCCAGAAGCGACAGGCGTACCTCGGCGGAATCGACGAGGCGATCGCGATCCTCAAGCTGTGCTCGAGCGACTGGGAGGACCTGACGGTCCATGCCCTCCACGACGGCGAGCCGATCGAGCCTTACGAGACCGCCCTGACGATCGAGGGCGACTACACCTCGTTCGCGCACCTCGAGACGCTCTACCTCGGCGTGCTCGCCCGGCGGACCTTGATCACGACGAACGTCGTGCGCATGCTCGAGGCCGCCAACGGTAAGCCGATCATCTTCATGCCGGCGCGGCACGACCACCATCGCGTGCAGACCGGTGACGGCTACGCCGCGTACATCGCCGGACAGGTCGTCGGGGCGCCGATCGGCGTCACCTCCGACGCTCAGGCGTCGTGGTGGGGAGGCAGGGGCGTCGGCACCGTCCCGCACGCGCTGATCTCCGCCTACGGCGGCAACACGGTGCTCGCGGCGACGAAGTTCGCCGAGTGGGCCCCCGAGGATCTCAACGTCGTCGTGCTGGTGGACTTCGAGAACGATTCGGTCGCGACGGCGTTGGAGGTGGCCCGCGAGCTCGGGCCGCGGCTCTGGGGCGTTCGCCTCGATACATCGGAGGCGCTCGTCGACCGGTCGCTTTGGGACGAGCTCGGCGACTTCAAGCCGACTGGGGTGAACGAGCGCCTGGTGAGGAAGGTGCGCGACGCACTCGACCGCGACGGCTTCGAGCGGGTCAAGATCGTCGTCTCGGGAGGCTTCACGGTGGAGAAGATCGCGGAGTTCGAGGCCCGCGGCGTCCCGGTCGACTCCTACGGCGTCGGCTCGTCGCTGATCCGCGGCTCGAACGACTTCACCGCCGACGTCGTCCTGACGGACGGCCGTCCGTCAGCGAAGGCGGGCCGCCGTTATCGGCCGAACTCGCGCCTCGAGCTGGTCGAGTGACGCGCGATGGCTGAGCTTCCGCTTCCGCCGCACTTCGACGCCGGCCGGGTCGGCGAGGTCTGGCCGGTCCCGTACGAGGATCGTGCCCGCGAGGCGCCTGCCTGGGCGGACCAGCACGGGATCCCACCCGCCGCCCGTGACGATTTTCGCCTCTGTCTCCTCGCCGTCGATGTTCAGAACACGTTCTGCATCCCAGGCTTCGAGCTCTTCGTCGCGGGGCGCTCGGGCACCGGCGCGGTCGACGACAACCGTCGCCTGTGTGAGTTCGTCTACCGAAACCTCGGCGAGATCACGCAGATCCTGCCGAGCCTCGACACCCACCACGCGATGCAGGTGTTCCACGCGATCTGGCTGGTCGACGAGCAAGGAAATCATCCGGCCCCCTACACCCTCGTCTCGGCCGAGGACGTCGCGGCCGGCCGTTGGAGAGTGAACAGCGCCGTTGCCGAGGCGCTCGGGCTCGACGTCGACTACGCGGAGCGGCACCTTGCCCACTACACGAGCCGGCTGGCCGAGGGCGGAAAGTACGACCTGACCATCTGGCCGTATCACGCCATGCTCGGCGGCATCGGTCACGCACTTGTCTCAGCGGTCGAGGAGGCGGTCTTCTTCCACGGTGTCGCCCGGTACAGCAACCCCGAGTTCCAGGTCAAAGGCGACAACCCGCTCACGGAGCACTATTCGATGCTCGGGCCCGAGGTGACCGAGGGCCCGGACGGCGAACGGCTCGGCCGCAAGAACACGGAGCTGATCGACAAGCTGCTGACGTTCGACGCCGTCGTCGTCGCCGGCCAGGCCAAGAGCCACTGCCTTGCTTGGACGATCGACGACTTGCTCGAGGACGAGCGCGTGGGAGAACGGCTCGCCGAGCGCACGTACCTGCTCGAGGACTGCACGTCGCCGGTCGTCGTTCCGGGCCTCGTCGACTACACGGATGAGGCCGACGCGGCATTCGAGCGCTACTCGGCGGCCGGCATGCACGTCGTTCGCTCGACCGACCCGGTCGCCGGCTGGCCCGCTCTCGCGGCGCGCGCAGGCCGTTAACCATTGACGAATCCCCCCCACGCACCCATAACGAGATGGGGATGGGATGGCTGATCGCATTTCGGAACGGCGCCTCGGACTGGCTGCCGCTGCTCTTCGCCGTGCTGCTGGTGCTGATGCTGTACGTCCTCTGGCGCACGCTCGAAGTGATGCCGCGCGTGACAGCCGCGAAGACCGTCAGCTCGACGACGAGGGTGACGTGGGCCGACGTCGCAGGGCTCGAGGAGGCGAAGGAGGAGCTCGAGGAGGTCGTCGACTTCCTGCGTGATCCGCGCCGGTTCGAGCGGCTTGGCGCGCGTGTCCCGAAGGGAATCCTTCTCTACGGGCCGCCGGGCACCGGTAAGACCCTGCTCGCGAAAGCGATCGCCAGCGAGGCGGGCGCGAGGTTCTACATGCAGAGCGCGTCCGCGTTCGTCGAGATGTTCGCCGGGCTCGGAGCGGCGCGGATCAGGAAGCTGTTCGAGGAGGCGCGCACGAACGCGCCCTCGATCGTCTTCATCGACGAGCTCGACGCGGTCGGCGCCGCCCGCACGGGTCACGGCTTCAATCGTGAGCAGGATCAGACCCTGAACCAGCTGCTCGTCGAGCTCGACGGCTTCGAGGCACGCGAAGAGGTCGTCGTCATGGGGGCGTCGAACCGGCTGCAGGATCTCGACCCGGCGCTGCTTCGCCCGGGACGGTTCGACCGCCAGGTGCTGATCGGCGCGCCCGATCTGGCGGGTCGCGAGGAGATCCTCGGCGTGCACACGCGGGGCAAGCCGCTTGCCGCCGACGTCGACCTGAAGCTGATCGCGCGCCAGACGGCCGGGCTCACCGGCGCCGAGCTCGAGAACATCTCGAACGAGGCCGCGATCTTCGCCGGCCGCGAGAAGCAGCAGTACATCCACCACGGGCACTTCGACGCGGCCATGGAGCGTGTCGTCGCCGGCTTGCAGAAGCGGCGGGTCGTGACCGAGAAGGAGAAGCGGATCCTCGCCTATCACGAGGGCGGCCACGCGCTGATGTCGCATCTGGTGGGCGATCTGATCCCCGTCCAGAAGGTGACGATCGTCTCGCGAGGGCAGGCGCTCGGCTACACGCTCAACCTGCCGAGCGAAGAGCGGTACCTGCACACGACGGAAGAGTTCCAGGACCTGCTCAAGGTCTATCTCGCCGGGCGCGCGGCTGAACAGGTCGTCTTCGGGCGCGTGACGAACGGCGCCGCCAACGACCTCGAGAAGGTGACCGAGCTCGCGCGCGCGATGGTCTTCGAATACGGGATGTCGACGACGGTCACCTCGCGAACGATGCGCGCGGACAATTACGCGCTGTCCGAGGAGACGAAGCGGGTCCGTGACCAGGAGCAAGCGCGGCTGACCGACGGCGCCTACGAAGATGCGCAGCGGCTTCTCCGCAAGCACCGGCGAGTGCTCGACCGCATCGCCAACGCGCTCTTGGAGAAGGAGACGCTCGACCGCGACGAGCTCGACGGGCTGCTCGCGGATGTGGAGCCCGAGTCACGCGCCGCCGAGACGGCCGGGACGGTCAAGGTCGTCTCGCTGCCCGCCGACTAGCCGCGTCCAAGGCGTTCGCTTGCGACGCCGACCTAAGGACGGCCCGGCTTTGCCGGGGCGTCCGTCTAATCCGGCTGGGGCCTCACTACGCTTCCGAGTCGCCGAGGCGTGCCAGGTAGCATCGCCCGCGTGCAAGCGCGCGGGATCCATCACCTCGGCATGGCGGTCGAGGACCTCGACGAGGCGGTGAACACGTACGAGCGGATTTTCGGCGCGCGCCTCGAGCACCGTGAGGCGGTTCCCGACCAGGGAGTCGAAGCGGCCTCGCTGAGGGTGGGCGAAGGGCGAGTCGAGCTCCTGGCGTCGCTGGGCGAGGAGACGCCGGTGGGGAAGTTCCTGACCAAGCGGGGGCCCGGGATGCACCACGTCGCCTACGAGGTCGCCGATGTGCAGGCTGCGATCGACGAGCTGGCGGGCCAAGGCGTCGAGCTGATCGACGAGAAGCCGCGCCAGGGGCTCTTCGGGCTCGAGGTCGCGTTCCTACACCCGGACGCAGTCCACGGAGTGCTTGCAGAGGTGGTCGCGGATGCCTGACAACGAACGGGTCGTGGTCGAGATCGCCTTCGACGGCGGCCAGATCATGGGTGCACGACTGACGCAGGCTTCGGCGGACGAGCTCGAGCAGGCGCTGGCGGCGCGCAACGACGGCGCGCTGACGCTCGACGCGGACGACGGGCGCTACACGGTCCCGCTCGGGCGGGTCGTCTACGTCAAGCGATTCACGCGCGAGGCCCGGGTCGGGTTTTCGAGCGGCCCGTAAATCGCGAGTTACAGCTGACGCCGCCCGGGGCATTCCTCGCCTGATGCCGAATGAAGCCGCAGGTGCGGCGCTGCTCCAGGAAGGAGCCTCGCCGGAGGCGTTGCGCCGTCTCGTCGACCGGGCGCAGCACGGAGAGCGCGAGGCGCTCGAAGACCTCTACCTGATCCACTTCGACCGCATCTACAGCTACCTGCACATGAGCGTCGGCAACCGGCACGACGCGGAAGACCTGACGACGCAGACCTTCCTGAAGATGCTCGAGTCGATCAAGCGCTTCAGGTGGCAGTCCGCGCCGTTCTCCGCGTGGTTGTTTCGCATCGCCCACAACCTGGCGATGGATCACTTCCGCGCGACGCGGCGCTGGCAGCCGGAGGAGGACGTCCCCGAGCCGGCGGGCGAGGAGGAACCCTCGGCGGAGGCCGAGGCGATGCAGGCGATCGGTCGGCAAAGCATGCTCGAGCTGATCGAGGATCTCTCGCACGAGCAGCAGCAGGTGCTCACGCTCAAGTTCGTGTTCAACTTCTCGAATGCGGACGTTGCGACCATCCTCGGGAAGACGGAAGGTGCCGTGAAGTCGTTGCAGCATCGCGCGCTCGTCTCACTGCAGAAGCAGATCACGCAGACTCCCTAGTG
>DASQWX010000228.1:0-4046 GCA_035640035.1 Gaiellaceae bacterium | reverse complement strand
CGGCCGTCGCGACTGCCAACATCGCGACGGAGGGCGGGACGTTCGTGACGCTGGACCTGGGCACGATCGAGCCCGGCTCGAGCGTCTTGCGCGGGCCGATTCCGGCCTCTGCCCGAGGGGGCCTCCTGATCGGCCTCGGCTTCGCCCCGACGCTGCCGGAGGTCCACAACGCGAGGCCCGCCTCGGGAACGCTCCTTCTCGGCCCGTTCAGGGCCGACACGGCCGTGCTGCGGGCGGGCTTTGCGAGCTGGGTCGCGACGGGCGGCATGCACCTGCGGCATTCCGCCGAACGCGCACGACTTTCGTTCTTCCTCACGAATGATCGGGATGCCGGCTTTCGCCATAGCCAGCCGACCGATGCAGGCCATGTTCGGGCGATCGCGACGCCGAGCCTCGCCGGCATCGCGAGCGGAGGCGGTCTGCTTCCGGTCCGTGTGGACGACAACGACGTCGTCCTTCGCGTCGCCGGCACCGCAGAGCGGTTTCCGAGCACGGACGGCGATTTCTTGGTCGCGGACGAGTCGGCGCTCCGGACGCTGCTGAACACGTCCGCTCCCGGGTCTGCGGTGGTGCGGGAGGTCTGGCTCGACGGCGCCTCGGGTCGCGCGGGCCGCGAGCTCGCGGCTGCGGTCGGCAAGCCTCCGCTCACCGGGGTTCACGCGACGTTTCAGAGCCGCGTCGAAGCGGGGTTGCGCGACGATCCACTCGCGCGGGCCGTCCTTCGTACGCTCGCGGCGACGGCGCTCGTCGCCTTCTCGCTCGCGCTCGGTGGGCTCCTGCTCGCGCTCGCCGAAGACGTGCGGGACGAGCGCGGCGAGCTCGAGGATCTCGAGGCCCAGGGCGCCGGGCCGGCGCGGCTCCGCGGGCACCTGCGGCTCAGGTCGACGGCGATCGTCGGCGTCGGGATCCTGGGCGGCGCCGTGCTCGGCGCGGTCCTGAGCGTCCTCGTCGTCGCGGCGGTGCTCGTAACCGCGAACGGAGGCGTTCCCGAGCCGCCGCTCCTGCTCTCGGTCGACTGGACGCTTCTCGGCGCGGGTCTGCTCGCCTACCTCGCGTGTGCGCTCGTGCTCGTCTCGCTCGTGACCTGGAACGCCTTCCGTCGCGAGGCGCCGGCATGACCGCGGTCGAGCTCAAGGACGTCTTCCGCGTCTACTCGACCCCGGAGGGCGATGCGGCCGCGTTGCAGGGCCTCAGCCTCAGGGTGGCGGAGGGAGAGGTGGTCGTCGTGCTCGGGCCGAGCGGCTCGGGAAAGACGACGCTGCTCGCGCTTCTCGCCGGGCTCGACCAACCCTCGGCGGGGAGCGTGCGCGTGTTCGGGACGGAGCTCGCGAAACTGCCGTCACGGAGGCTCGATGCCTACCGCGCAGGCACCGTCGGTTACGTCGACCAGCACTACACCCGCTCGCTGGCCCCCGAGCTCTCGGCGCGCGAGATCGTCGGCCTGCACCTCGGCCTCGCCGGGGCGCCGCCGCGCGACCGCGACGCGCGCGCAACCGAGTTGCTGGCGAGAGTCGGGCTCGGCACGAAGACCGACGCTCGCCCCTTCGAGCTCTCGGGTGGCGAGCAGCAGCGCGTCGCAGTCTGCGCGGGGCTGGCCCACCGACCACGGCTCCTGCTCGCGGACGAGCCGACCGGCGAGCTCGACGCGGAGAACGCGGCCGAGATCTATTCGCTGATCGGTGAACTTTCGCGCGAGCAGGGCTCGACGACCGTGATCGTCAGCCATGACCCGACGTCGGCGACGATCGCCGACCGCGTGATCTCGATCCGCGACGGCCGGGTCAGCGAGGAAGCCTCGGCCGACGCCGGCGAAGAGTCGATCGTCGTCGGCCGCGGCGGTTGGCTCCGCCTCCCCGAAGAGTTGCTCGCTCGGGCCGGGATCGGCTCGCGCGCCACGGCGCGGCTCGAGGAGCGCCGCGTCGTCGTGTCCGCCGCCGACGGCGATCGGCCGTCCGAGGTCCCGGCCGTCCCGGCTCTCGCCGGTGCGCCTGCTCGCGCGGACGTGGTTGCCGAAGTCGCTTCCCTCGCGAAGACGTTTCGGTCGCGAACGGTCGAGACGGTGGTCTTCGACGGGCTCGATGCCACGTTCGGTGCGGGCCGGCTTCACGCGGTCACGGGACCTTCGGGCTCGGGCAAGACGACGCTGCTGCGGTTGCTCGCCGGTCTCGACGTCCCGTCCGGCGGTGAGGTGGCCGTTCTCGGCACCGGAGTCGGCGAGCTCGATCGCGAAGGTCGAGCCGATTTCCGGCGCCGCCACATTTCGCTCGTCGCCCAGGAAACAGGCCTGATTCCGTTCCTGAGTGCGCGCGAGAATGTCGAGCTCGGGCTCGCTTTGCGGGGAGGGGATCCCGGCGACGGCGCCGACGAGGCGCTCGCGGCAGTGGGCCTTGCCGAGCGAGCGGGCCAGCGAGTCTCGCGCCTCTCCGCCGGCGAGCAGACGCGCGTCGACGTCGCGAGGGCCGTCGCCCACCGGCCGCCGCTGCTGCTGGCGGACGAGCCGACTGCACGGCTCGATCAGGCGAACGCGCTCGCAATCGTGAACCTGCTCGCCCGGCTCGCCCGCGACACAGGCGCCGCGGTCGTCTGCGCGACGCACGATCCGATCGTGATCGAGCACGCCGACGAGGAGCTGCGCCTGCAGGTCTCAGAGCGACCGCAGGACGAACGCCTCGACAGGCCGGGCCTTGCCCTTGACCGCCAGGGGCGGTAGTCGCTCCAGCACGGACCCGGCGGGCAACGCGGTTGCCGTCTCGGCTCCGACGACGACCTGACCTGCTTCCGCGTGCGTCTCCAGGCGGGCGGCCAGATTGACCGTGTCGCCCACGACGCCGTGCTTGCGGTGGCCGGTCGCCCCGCCGATGACGCCGGCGAGGACCTCACCGCTGTTGACGCCGACCCGGAAGCGCGGCCAGTCGGCGTTCTCGCCGGCGACGGTGTCCGCGGCCGCCTGGAAGTCGAGGGCGGCGCGAGCTGCGCAGGTCGCGTGGTCCGGCCGGTCCCCACGCTCGTTCCAGATCACCATCACGGCATCGCCGATGATCTGATGGATCCTTCCCCCGGCTCGCTCCAGCAAGGGTATGAGCGTTGCGAAGTAGCGGTTCAGCATCGTCGCGACGCGGGTGGGGCTCGTCTGCTCGGCGAATGTCGTAAAGCCCTTCAGGTCGGCGAACATGACACTCACCTCACGTGAGCCGGCCAGCGACACGCCTTCGGCGGTAGAGCCGGAAGTAGCCCACGGCTGCGGCTGCGTAGAGAGCGACCCCGACGGCTGGGAGGGAGATCTGCCACCCCTCGAGCTGCTCGCCGACGAGAAGGCGCGACAGCGGGCCGACCTCGGCGAGCGAGACCGCGGCCCACGCTGCCATCAGGAGCGCGAGAGCGGCGGCCAGCGGGCGTGACCGGCGGAGCACGCGCTGCTCGGCAGGTGGTCTCAGCGGCAATCCGGAGGCGGCGGCGAACCCGCCGGCGAGAGCGAGGCCGACAGGCGTGGCGAGCTCGAAGCCGGCGTTCTTGTCGAGCAGGACGCCGGGCGTCGCGAGCGCATGCAGGCCGAGGAAGCCGGCGGCCGAGACGAATGCGAGGGCGACGAGGAACAGGCGCGCGTCGCGCCGACGGCTGGCCGCCGAGCCGACCGCGTATCCGAGCGCGACGTTGAGCGCTGCGGCGGTGAGGACGATCCAGAAATGCGCTGCGTGGTTCTCCCACGTCCCGTCGATCGCCGGGCGCGCGAGCACGGCAACGAACACCGCGGCGCCGGCGACGATCGCCAGCCCGGGCCAGACCGCTCGTGCGCCGCGGTCCCGCGCTTCGACCGGTTCGGCCGCGGCCTCGAACATCGGAACCTCCCTGCTCTCGACGCCAACCCTATCGTTGCCCCTCGCTACGATCGATCCGTGGCGGGACATCACGGCCACGAGCACACGAGCGGCGACCGGCGGGCGCTGGGCACCGCGCTCGCGCTGATTCTGGGGCTTCTCGCTGCCGAGCTCGTCGCCGGGATCGTCGCGAGCTCGCTTGCGCTTCTCGCCGACGCCGGACACATGCTC
>DASQWX010000227.1:0-5462 GCA_035640035.1 Gaiellaceae bacterium | reverse complement strand
GGCTCGGTCAACGGCGACCTCAATTCACGACGCGGCCGCTTGCAGGGGATGGAGCCGAAGGGCGGGATGACGATGATCAAGGCCGAAGTGCCGATGTCGGAGATCCTCACCTACTCGCAGTCGCTGACCTCGCTGACCGGGGGTCGTGGCGATTACCACATGAGCTTCGCGCGATACGAGGAGGTTCCGGCACATATCGCTCAGAAGGTGATCGCCGAGGCGAAGAAAGAGAAGGAAGAGGCGGCCGTCTAACGGCGGAGCCGCGTAGCGAGGCCCCGCGCCGTCGTTATAGTCGCCCGGATGCGGATCACGCGGCAGTCCGTGACTCGCAGCTGCGCCGTCTGCGAGCGCACCTTGCTGTTGGGCGAACGATCGACCCGCTTTTCTCCGGACGGGGCGAACTTCGTGGACGTCTGTCCGCTCTGCCAGGACATCGCGCTCGAGTACGGGTGGCTCCGGGAAGGGAGCCCGACCACACCCACGGTCTCCACCGACCGGCCGCGCCGCCGGTTGAGGCTCTCGAGCTTGTTCGAGGCGCGGAAGGCGGCGGTCGCAGAAGCGCCGGTTGCCGACGAGCCGATCCTCCGGCGCCTTTCCGAGCCCGAGCGCGAGGTGGTCGAGGCGGCCGACCTTTTCAACCAGACCGACTTCCGCCGCACAGTCGCCGGGATCGCCAAGAGCCTCGGCGCCCCGAAGATCAGCGTCCGTCCGCTCTCGGGCGTCAGCGGCGAGGTCGTGATCACGATCGCATGGGAGATCTCCTGGTACCAGTACCGCGTGACTCCCGAGCTCGCCCAACCGGTCAGGCTCGAGCAGCGAGGGCACGAGTTCGCCGAGCTCGATGCGCGCTACAAGGATTGGAACGCGCACCTCGACGAGCACGGCCGGATCGTCCCGAACATCGCGCGCATCTAGTCCCTGCGGGCCGCGTCCGGGGACTGACCCCGGACAAGCACGGAACGGACGGCCGTACGTAGGGCTTCCGTCACACCGCGTTCAGCGTTCTGCCGAGAACGGCCGCGTCCGGGGTCAGGCCCCCGACGTGTCCTAACTGGACAACGGACTGGGTGGCGCCGGCGACCGGCCGACCTACACTACGAGCAGATGATCTATTGCGTCATCCCGCGCGAGCTTGCCGACGACCTCTACGACAAGATGGTCGAGTACTACAAGGACAACCCGAACGTCGAGGTGATCATCGACCGGCGCGAGGGCCCTGACCGCCGGCGCGGGAAGCCCATCGACGAGATCCAGGAGAAGCGTCTGCTACGCGACCGGCGGCGTCGGCGTCCCGGCACGTTCCCGGACACCGATCCTCCCGAGGCCTCGTAACGCAACAGCGTCGCTAGACTCGCGCCCATGGCGATTCTCGGCGCGAAAACCTTCAAGAACTACATCGACGGAGAGTGGGTCGAAGCCGCCTCCGGCGAGACCTTCGAGTCCACGAGCCCGGCGAACGGCGAAACGATCGGCGTCTTTCCGAAATCGGGGCCCGCCGACGTGGATCGCGCCGTGGCGGCCGCGAAGGCGGCGTACGAGCACTGGCGACTGGTTCCCGCGCCGAAGCGCGGCGAGATCCTGTTCCGCTTCGCGCAGCTGCTCGCCGACCAGAAGGACGACCTCACCGACCTGATGACGCACGAGATGGGCAAGGTCAAGGCCGAGGCTGCGGGCGACGTCCAGGAAGCGATCGACATGGCCTACTACATGGGCGGCGAGGGACGGCGTCTGTTCGGCCAGACGACCCCTTCGGAGTTGCGCGACAAGTTCCAGATGAGCGTGCGCATGCCGCTCGGCGTCGTCGGGGCGATCACCCCCTGGAACTTCCCGATCGCGATCCCGTCCTGGAAGACGCTCCCTGCGATCGTGTCTGGGAACACGGTCGTCTTCAAGCCGGCGACTGACACGCCTGCGCTCGGCGAGCGGTATGTCGAGATCTTTGCGGAAGCCGGCCTGCCGAACGGCGTCCTCAACATCGTTCACGGCGGCGGCGCGGACGTCGGCCAGCGGCTGGTCGAGCATCCGGACGTTCCGATCATCACCTTCACCGGCTCGCGCGAGACGGGCGTCGCCGTCACTCGGGCCGCCGCCGACCACCTCAAGCACGTCCACCTCGAGCTCGGCGGCAAGAACGCGATCATCGTCATGGACGACGCCGAACTCGATCTCGCGGTCGACGGCATCGTCTGGTCCGCGTTCGGCACCTCCGGCCAGCGCTGTACGGCCGCGAGCCGCGTGATCGTGCACGAATCCGTCTACGACGAGCTCGCGTCGCGCCTCGTCGCACGCGTCGAGCAGATGCGCCTGGGGCCCGGCTGGGAGGACGACACAGACGTCGGCCCCGTGATCAACAAGAGCGCCCTCGAGAAGATCCACTCGTACACGGAGATCGGCCGGGACGAAGGCGCGACGCTCCTGACCGGCGGCGAGGTCGCAAGCGGCGACGGCCTCGACAACGGCTTCTACTACCGCCCGACCATCTTCGGCGAGGTCGACTCGCAGATGCGGATCGCGCAGGAGGAGATCTTCGGGCCGACGACGGCGCTGATTCGCGTCCGCTCGCTCGACGAGGCCATTCACGTCTCGAACGGCGTCAAGTACGGCCTCTCGTCCTCGATCTTCAGCCGGGACGTCAACAAGGCGTTCCGGGCGATGCGGGACCTCAACACAGGCATCACCTACATCAACGCCGGCACGATCGGCGCCGAGGTTCACCTGCCCTTTGGCGGCACGAAGGACACGGGCAACGGCCACCGGGAAGCCGGGCAGGCCGCACTCGACGTCTTCACGGAGTGGAAGTCGATCTACGTCGACTACTCGGGCAAGCTCCAGCGCGCCCAGATCGACACGGAAGAGCACCCCTCGCCATAGCGTCGATCCGGCTTCTCGGAACCGGCGGCTTCATGCCGTCCGATGCGCGCGAGACCGCGTGCACGCTCCTCCGCGACGGCGCCGTCGGCCTCCTGCTCGACGCGGGTACTGGCGTGCGTCGGCTTGTGACCGACCCCGCGCCAGTGGACGGCTTGGAGCGGCTCCACGTCTGCTTGACGCATTTCCACCTCGACCACGTGATCGGGCTCTTCTACGTCGGCGAGCTCGGCATCCCGTTCGAAATCTGGGGTGGCGGGGAGACCCTCGAGGGGACGCCCACGGCGGAGCTCCTCGCCCGGCTGCTCGAGTCCCCGTTCGCGCCTCCGAGCTTCGCCGCCTCGTTTTCCGCCGTGCACGAGCTGAGGGAAGGAGAGCAGAAGGTCGGGCCGTTCGCGATCCGTGCGCGAAGACAGCCGTTGCACACGAACCCGACGTTGGCGCTGCGGGTCGGCGATGAGCTTGCGCTCTGCACCGATACGGGCTTCGACGAGCAGAACGTCGACTTCGCCCGAGGCGCGCGTGTGCTTCTCCACGAGGCGTTCGGCGCCGACGACGCCCTCGGCGATCCCGCACACACCGCGGCAGGCGAGGCCGCGCGAATCGCTGCCGCGGCGGGTGTCGAACGCCTCGTCCTGATCCACCTCAACCCGCTGGATGCGGGCGAAGAGGCGCTCCTCGGCTCCGCGCGGAGGTACTTCGCCGCGACCGAGGTCGGCCACGACGGAACGGAGCTCTGAGGACTACGTGAAGGTGAGGATGTGAAAGAGCTCGACGTCGAGCCCGTTCTCGGTCAGCCGCGCCGCCTTCGCGATCCCGTTTCTCTCCTCGACGATCAGGACCAGTGCTTCGCCGGTGTCGTCGACGGAATCGAGCTGGTCGAGCCGAAACAGAAGCGACGAGGTCTGCTCGCCGCTCACGAACATCAGCACCGCTTCGACGTTGTTCGGACGGTCGAAGTCGGTGCCTTCGCGGAGCGTGAGCTCCCAGGCTTGCCGGGGAGCGACCCAGTCCTCGATCGCGGCCGCTTGAACGGTGAGAGCCTCGTCGACCTCGACCTCGACAGCCGCGTCGTAGCGCTCGGCCGGCGTCGGGCGGGGGAGGACCTCGAGGATGGCCATGTCCGCTCCGTTTCCTCCCGGACGGGAGTGCAAACGTGAGAGTGCGGCGGCACAAGCTCGTCTGGTTCGTGCCCCAGGAGGCCCTGGACGCAACGCGTGACGCCGTCTTCGCAGCAGGCGCCGGCCGGATCGGCAACTACGAGCGCTGCTCCTGGTACACGGCTGGAACGGGCACCTTCCGCGGGGGCGAAGGGACGGAACCGACGATCGGGGAAGCCGGCCGCGAGGAGCGGACGCCGGAGCTCCGTGTCGAGACCGTCGTGCCGGCCCACAGGGCCCAGGCGGTCATCGCCGCGTTGCTGGATGCGCATCCCTACGAGGAGGTCGCATACGACCTCTACGAGCTCGCCGAGCTGTGAGCCTGAAGGCGAAGCTCTCGACCGACGGCGGCGCGCGCGGCAACCCCGGCCCCGCGGCCTACGGTTACGTGCTCGAAGCGGACGACGGGACCGTCCTCGATGCGCGCGGCGAGACCATCGGCGTTGCGACGAACAACGTCGCCGAATACAGCGGCCTGATTGCCGGCCTGCGAAAAGCGGTCGAGGTAGGCGTGGACGAGCTCGAGGTCGTCTCGGATTCGGAACTGATCGTCCGTCAGATGGAGGGCGAGTACAAGGTCAAGAACGAGGCGCTGCGAGCCCTGTTCGAGGAGGCCTCCGAGCTCGCCGATCGGCTACCGAAGGTTCGCTACACGTCGGTTCGCCGGGTGCACAACGAGCTCGCGGACAAGCTCGTAAACGAAGCGTTGGATTCGGCGTAGGCCGGGCTATACTCGGGACCCGCGCGGATGTAGCTCAGTTGGCTAGAGCGTCTGCTTGCCATGCAGAAGGTCGTGGGTTCGAGTCCCATCATCCGCTCTTGGAGAGTTCCACGTTCAGTTCCAAAAAGTCACTTCGTTGACGAGAACGCGCTGACTCCTGGAGCACATCGAAGCCACCGGTTCGACTCCGGCTAGCTCCACCATCAAAGGCCCTGGAAACGGGGCCTTTCTCTCTACGGACAGCCTGCCGTGGTGATATGAGGTTGAGTACGACGACACGAGCCAGGGGGACACGAGGGGCATAAACGTGACGAATCTCGACGAAGGTCAGCGGATCAAGCTTCCCGGTGAGGAGCGCTACGTCGTCATCGAGTCGGTGACGGTGTCGGACGGTGGCCTGAAGCTCATCGTCGACGATGGTGGCGACCTCAGGAAGGCTGCTTTGTCACCCGATGAGGCAGCTGTCCTTGAGACGCTGACTGAGGATGGCGGTGCAGAGCCATCGGGGGTGCTAGCGGGACTGTGGGTCGAGTGGATGCGGCGAGCATCAGAACAGGCGTCCGCAACCGCCCTCGCGACGAACCCGCTTCGGCCGTACCCACACCAGAACCGCGCCGTCTACGGAGCAATGCTCCCTCAGCCGCTCCTCCGCTTTCTGTTGGCTGACGAGCCGGGCACGGGTAAGACGATCATGGGCGGACTGTGGCTGCGTG
>DASQWX010000226.1:0-8363 GCA_035640035.1 Gaiellaceae bacterium | reverse complement strand
TCGTTCGCGACCTCCGCAAGCGGCCGCCCGAGCCGGGCCGCGACGGCGGCCGCGACCGCGCCCTCGACGAGTGGGGCTTCGCAGAGGAGCACCGACTCGCGCTGCTCGGGCGTCATGAAGTCGAGCGCGGTCTCCGCGCTGAGGACGGCGCTGCCGAGATCCATCAGCACGAGCACGCCTTCGCCGGAGTCGGCCCGGCCGATCGCCTCCATGACACGGACGGCGTCCGTGCCGAGCGCTCCCTCTTCGGCCAGGCCTCCGGCCAGCTCGACGCGCACGTCCGGGCCAGCCATCTCCGCGGCCAGCTCGCGCACCCCGGCCGCCAGCGTTTCGCTGTGCGAGACGATCACGATTCCGACCATGCGTTAGCGCCCGCCCGCGCCGAGCCCGTAGGCGCGATAGAGGACCTCGACCGGATGAACCGCGTGAATGCCGGCACCGTGCTCGATCTGCCAGCGGCACGTCTCGCTGTCGCAGGCCGCGAGATCGCCTTTCGACTCGCGGAGCTGGCGGAAGAGCTCCTCGCCGACGGTCATCGAGATCTCGTACTTCTCCTTCTTCAGCCCGTAGGTGCCGGCGATGCCGCAACAGTCGGCATCGAGCTCGATTGCGCGCACGCCCGGGACGAGGGCGAAGAGGTCGAGCGCCGGCTTGCCGATCCCGTGACCCTGCTGCTGGCACGGGGCGTGGTACGGAATCGTCAAATCCAAGGTCGCGAAGTCCGTTCGCAGCTCGCCCCGCTCGTGGAGGAGGAGCAGGAACTCGCAGAGGTCGTACATCGCCTCGCTCACCACTGTCAGGTCTTCATCATCGACCTCGAGGATCTCCCGCGCCTCACGCTTCAGCATCAGCCCGCAGCTCGTCGAGTTGGCGACGATCGCGCACCCCTCCCGCGCGTAGGGCGCGAGGCTCACGGCCAGTCGCCGAACGTACGCGCGAGCGGCCGGGAAGTTCCCGTTCGACTGGAGCGGGAGGCCGCAGCAGTCCTGCGGCGGGACGACGACGTGAAAGCCGTTGTGCTCCAGCACCTCGACCGTCATCCGACCGACCGCAGGCTCGTAGTAGTTGGTGCCGCAGTTGTGGAAGTAGACGACCGTCCGCTCGGCGGCTGGACTGACGTGCTTTCGAGCCCAGCGCTGGAAGGTCCGGCCGGCGAAGCGCGGGAGCGGGGCGTCGCGGTGGATACCGAGCACGCGCTCGCCGAGGCGCCGGAGCACCCGGTTGCGCAACGTCCAGTTCGCGAACGGGGCAACCGGGCTTCCGAGCCGCCCGAGCACGCTCGGGCGGGCGATCAGCTGGTTGCGGAGCGGGATGCCGCGCTCCTCCCACAGCCGGGCCCGGGCGACCGAGTTGATCTCCGCGATCTTGACTCCGTGCGGGCACACCCGGGTGCAGATCCCACACCCGGAGCAGTAGTCGACGGAGCTGTCGGGCGAAGTGCCCCTGACGCGGAATCGCTCGGCCTGGGGCCCGACGTACTTCGGGCCGGGGAAGAGGGGAGTCGCCTGCGAGTAGGGGCAGAACGACTCGCAGATCGTGCACTTGACGCAGTGGTCGAGCGAGTCCCGGACGAGCAGAGTCACGACCCGCCCTCCAGAATCGCGGACGCAGCCGCATACCCAGACGCCAGGCTGAGACCGTTCCCGGAGCCCTCGCGCCAGGGAACGGCGCCGCCGAGGGTGGCCCCCGCTGCATGGAGGTTCTCGTAGACCGGGACGTCCTCGCTGTTCACGGGACGCATCTTCACGTCTGTCGCGACGCCGGCCCGGGAGAGAGCGTGCTCGTCGAAGTAGCCCGGCTCGAAACGCGGTTCGTCCGGCCCGGGCAGGCCCGCGACCGGCAGATCGAAGACGGTCTCCCGGACCTCTCCGGACGAATCGAGCTGCAGACCCCCCGAGGCGAAGCCGCCGGTGGCGAGGACGAACGACCGCGCCCGATAGGTGAGCGGCCGGCCCGCGGTGTGCGCCACGACGCCTTCGAGGCGCCCAGCGCCGGCTTCGCCGCCTGCGACGGTGCTTCCGACGACGAGGCGAGCCCCTGCGCTCCTCAGCGCCGAGGTCATCGTCTCGAACAGGCGGACCCCGGGAACCGAGGGCGGAAGCGTCGGCACTTCGAAGACCGGGTGTCCGAGCCGGGTCTCGAGCTCGTTCCGCACCTCTCGGGCGCCGTCCAAACCGAGCACGGCGGGGAAGCCGACGATCTCGCCGGGCACGAGATGCCTCCGCAGCTCGGTCAGCACCGACTCGCGAAATCCCGCCTGCTCGAAGCGCCGCGCGAAGCCGAGCCCGCTGACGTCCCGCGCATCGCCGAGCGGGGGCGCGAGCTCGACGGTGCGAGTGGTGACGGACGCATCGCCGGGCAGGCGAGCACGAGCGATGTTGTCCGCGAGGTAGGCAGGGAAGAAATCCTTGAGCCCGTGCAGGCCCACGAACAGGAAGCGCCCGCCTCGGCGCAGGTCGCCGGCGGCCATCGTCTCCGGCACGAGCGCCGTGGGCTTGGCGACGCCGATCGCCGTCGGGACGAGGAAGTTCTCGTCGAGGTCGCCGCGGTAGTCGTGGTCGCCCAGGCGTGCCCTGAACCAGCCGAGGCTGTCACGGACGGGCTGCATGGCGAGGCGGCGGTAGGGGTGCCCCGGATGCGCCTCGACGAACTCCGGCAGCGCTCGCGCGGGGCTCTCGACCGGACCGCCTGCGTAGCCGAGGACGTCGATCGTGGCGGGCGCAAGGTGGGTTGCCCCCACACCCTTCGCGAGGACGGCCACGCGCTGACCTTCCTCGGCCAGCCGCAAGGCAGCCGTCAGTCCGGCGAGACCCGTGCCGATCACGACCGTGTCGTAGCTCGCAGCCCCAGCGCGAGCGAGCCGCGGCCGGGCGTTCGTCATGCAGGCAGGTGCTCGACCCCGAGCAGGCCCTGGAAGATCCAGTCGTCGAGGCGGGCCTGACGAACCTGGTCACCGTAGAGGATCGGCTGCACCCCTTTCCACCGCTCCTGCAGGAAGTCCAGCAGGGCGGCATTCGCAGCTCGGTGATCGAGGTGCTCGAACTCGTGGAGGATGCCGGTCGCTCGATAGATGCAGAACCCGCCCTGGCACGGGCCCATCGCCAGCCTGACTCTCCGGCGGACGTCGTCGAGGCTTGTCGGGGGGCGACGGGCGATCGCCTCGGTCAGGTGCTGCCGGGTGATCAGCTCGCACTCACAGATGATCTCCTCCGACCCCGGTACCGGCTCCCGGGCCTGAACCCGTGCTCCCAGCCAGTAGAAGCGCTCGTCCTCGGAGTCCGGGAGCGGCTCCTCGTCGGTCCGGCAGGGCCTGTCGACGCCGAGCTTGTCGCAGGCCGCGTCGACGGCGTGCTCGGCCATCATCCGGTAGGTCGTCGTCTTGCCGCCGGTGATCGTGATCAAGCCCTCGACCCCGTCGCGGCGGGCGTGGTCGATGACGGTGTGCGTGCGGCTGACATCGCGCGTGTCGGCCACCTCGTCCGGCGTGTAGAGCGGGCGCGCCCCGGCCCAGACCCGCAGCGCCCGAGCCTTGCGGAAGCCGGGAACCAGCTTCTCGCCCTCGTCGAGCATCTCGTCGATCTCGGCCCGGGTCACCTCGAGCTCGTCGGGATCGGCAACCCGCATGTCGGTCGTCCCGATCACCGAGACGGTCCGGATCGGGACGATGATGTCCCCGTCGCTCGGCGGCTTGCAGCGATTGACCACCGTGTTCACGAGCCGGTGGTTCATCGCGATCATGATCCCCTTGCCCGGCAGGACGGTCACGTCGCAGCCCGCGAGGCCGGCGATCTGCCCGGCCCAGGCGCCCGCCGCGTTGATGACGACGTCCGCGCGGATCTCGAGCTCTTCCCCCGTCTGCTCGTCGCCGACGCGCGCACCGACCACCCTGTCGCCGCGAACCTCGAGACCGAGGACGCGATGGTAGGGCAGGATTCGCGCTCCGTACTGCTTGGCCGACCTGGCGCACCCGGAGACGAGCTTCCACGGATCGAGGCTGGCGTCCGGGACGGCGAAGGCGCGCGTGATCCCCGGGTCGAGCCTAGGCTCGCGGCGCAGCGCCTCGGCGACAGGGACCTCGTCGACGGGGACGCCCGTCTCCCGGCAGCCCTCCAGGAAGTCGTCGCCGAAGGCTGGATCGTCCCAGCGCGTGGAGACGAACAGGCCGCCCGTGTCCTCGATGCAGTCGGCTGCTGTCCGGCGCAGGATCGCGTTCTCGACGACGCACTCGCGGGCCGCGAGCGGATCTTTCACTGCGTAGCGCCCGCCCGAGTGCAGGAGGCCATGGAATCGGCCGGTCGTTCCCGTGGCGAGGTCGCCGCGCTCGACCAAAGCGGTCTCGAAGCCGCGCATAGCCACGTCGCGAGCGACGCCGGCCCCCGTGGAACCGCCGCCGACGACGAGGACTTCCGTTTCAAGAGTCGGCACTCCTACCGGCCGCAGTATCGCAGCGGCCGGGGGCTGACCCCGCACCGGGTCTGTCCCTGCAACCGAGCCGGACAACGCAACCGGTTACAGGGACAGTCCCATTCGGGACAGTCCCTATGCGGGCTGGTCCGGGGTCAGTCCCCGGACGAGCCTGGAGCGGACGCTGAGGGCTTCGCCGCGCGTCACGCTTGCGTCAAGCGCCGGTAGTACTACTGGCGCATTCGGCCTCGTTGGGGGTCAGGCCCCCGACGTGGCCCAGCGGGACACAGGCCCGGCGCCCGCGGGCGCCGGGCCTGCGGAAGTGCTACTCCAGCCAGTCGAAGGTCCGCGTGACGGCCTTCTTCCAGTACCCGTACTCCTTCTCGCGCTCCTGCGGGTCCATCTGGGGTTGCCACTCCTTGTCCTTGCCCCAGTTGGCGCGCAGGTCCTCGACCTCCGACCAGAAGCCGGTCGCAAGTCCGGCCGCGTAGGCCGCCCCGAGCGACGTCGTCTCCGCGACCGTCGGCCGGATCACCGGCACGTCGAGCACGTCGGCCTGGAACTGCATCAGCAGATCGTTGAAGACCATCCCGCCGTCCACCTTCAGCGAGGTCAGCTCGACGCCGGAGTCGGCGTTCATCGCTTCGACTACTTCACGGCTCTGCCACGCGGTCGCCTCGAGCGCTGCCCGGGCGATGTGACCCTTGTTCACGTAGCGGGTCAGCCCGGCGATGACGCCGCGCGCCTCGCCCCGCCAGTACGGGGCGAAGAGGCCCGAGAAGGCCGGGACGAAATAGATGCCGCCGTTGTCGTTGACGGTCTTCGCCAGGTTCTCGATCTCCGGCGCGTTCGAGATCAGGCCGACGTTGTCCCGGAGCCACTGCACGAGCGCTCCGGTGATCGCGATCGACCCTTCCAGCATGTAGACGGCCTGCTGGTCACCGATCTTGTAGCCCAGACCCGTGATCAGGCCGCTCTTCGACGGCACGATCTCGTTGCCGGTGTTGAGCAGCAGGAAGTTGCCTGTGCCGTACGTGTTCTTCGCCTCGCCCACCGAGAAGCAGGTCTGGCCGAACAGCGCCGCCTGCTGGTCGCCGAGGTCGCCGGCGACCGGGATCCCCACCAGGCCGTCCTTCGCCTCGCCGTAGACCTCGCTCGAGGCCTTGATCGCCGGCAGCATCGCCCGCGGGACGCCGAGGATCCCCAGGATCTCCTCGTCCCAGTCGAGCGTCTTCAGGTCCATCATCATCGTCCGGCTTGCGTTGGTTACGTCGGTGACGTGCACGCCACCGTCGGGGCCGCCGGTGAGCAGCCAGATCACCCACGTGTCGATGTTCCCGAACAGCACCTCGCCGCTCTCGGCCTTGCTGCGGACGCCGTCGACGTTGTCGAGGATCCACTTGATCTTCGGGCCCGAGAAGTAGGTCGCGATCGGGAGGCCTGTCTTGTCCCGGAACCGGTCCTGGCCTCCATCGGCGCTGAGCTCGTTGCAGATCTGGTCCGTGCGCGTGTCCTGCCAGACGATCGCGTTGTAAACGGGCCGGCCGCTCGAGCGTTCCCAGACGACCGTCGTCTCGCGCTGGTTCGTGACGCCGACGCCCGCGATGTCGCTCGCATTGACCTTGTCGAGCCCGGCCCGGACCACCTCCTGTGTCCGTTGCCAGATCTCCATCGGGTCGTGCTCGACCCAGCCCGGCTTCGGGTAGATCTGCTCGTGCTCCTTCTGGTCGACCGAGACAACCTGCCCGCCGTGGTCGAAAACCATGAAGCGGGTGCTGGTCGTGCCCTGGTCTACTGCTGCTGCGTATTGAGCCATTCGTCCTCCTTAGTCCGCCTTGCCCCAGGCCTCGGCCGCTGCCTCGAGAAGCAGCTGGGATGAGGTGGCTCCGGGATCCTGGTGCCCCGCGCTTCGCTCGCCGAGGTAGCTCGCGCGGCCCTTTTTTGCAACCAGCGGGACGGTGTCCCGCATGCCCTGTCCGGCGGCGTCGGCCGACCGTCTGAGCGCCTCTTCGAACGTCGAGCCCTCTGCGAGAGCGGCCTTGAGGGCATCCCGGCCGGGGATCAGGGCGTCGATCATGGTCTTGTCTCCGGGCTCGGCCTTCCCGCGGGCCTGGACGCCGGCGATCGCGGCGTCGAGCCCTGCGGCCCAGTCGTCCAGGCCGAGCTCGGGCTTGCCGGACACGCTTGTTCCCATCTGCAGGAAGAGCGTTCCGTAGAGGGGGCCACCGGCGCCCCCGACGGTCGACACGAGCGTCATGCCGACGGTCTTGAGCAGGGCGCCGATGTCCTCACCGGTTTCGTCGACCTTGCCGAGGACGGCCGACATTCCTCGCTGCATGTTGATCCCGTGATCGCCGTCTCCGATCGCGGCGTCGAGCTGGGTCAGCTGCTGCTTGTTCGCATCGACCTCCGCTGCGAACGCACGAATCCAGCGCAGAACGTCGTCGTACGCGAGGCTCACGCGCCCTGACGCTTTCTCGGTTTCGGCCATGCCGACCATCCGCCGGCTAAGCCGCCCATCTGAGGCCCGCGGTCTTGACCGGCGCATCCCAGAGGCGGATCAGCTCCTCGTCCAGCTTCAGGAGCGTGATCGAGCAGCCGGCCATCTCGAGCGACGTGATGTAAGGCCCGATCAGGTTCCGGGCGATCGTGATCCCACGCTCGCCCAGGAACTTGCTCAGGTCGTTGTAGACCACGTACAGCTCGATCAGCGGCGTGCCGCCCATGCTGTTGACGAAGGCGAGCACCTGGTCGCCCTGCTCGAACGGCAGGTCCTCGACGATCGGGGTTGCCAGCCGTTCGACGATCTCGGCCGAGGGCGCGAGCTTGACCCGCTCGCGACCCGGCTCACCGTGAATGCCGATCCCGATCTCCATTTCGTCGTCACCGAGCTCGAAGGTCGGCTTCCCGGCCGCGGGGACGATGCACGAGGTCAACGCCATGCCCATGCTTCGTCCGTTCGCGTTCACCTTCCGGCACAGCTCGGCCACGTCGGACAGGCTGCGCCCCTCTTCGGCCGCGGCTCCGCAGATCTTCTCCGCGAGCACCGTCGTGCCGACGCCACGCCTCCCGGCGGTGTAGAGGCTGTCCTGAACGGCGACGTCGTCGTCGATCACCACGGCCTGGACATCGATGTTCTCGCCGCCGGCGAGATCGGCGGCCATCTCGAAGTTCATCACGTCGCCCGTGTAGTTCTTGACGATGTGAAGCACTCCGGCGCCGCCGTTGACGGCCTTCGTCGCGTCGAGCATCTGGTCCGGCGTCGGCGACGTGAACACCTCGCCGGGGCAGGCGGCATCGAGCATGCCTGGCCCGACGAAGCCGCCGTGCATCGGCTCGTGCCCCGAGCCTCCACCAGACACGATCCCGACCTTGCCCTGCACCGGGGCGTCGGCGCGGATGACCACGTTCGGGTTGAACTGGATGCGAACGAGGTCCGGATGCGCGGCTGCGATGCCCTGCAGCTCCTCGACGACGACGTCGTCTGGTTTGTTGATCAGCTTTTTCACGTTCGCTCCTCGGGTGGCCTCTCGACAACGGTCTCGCCGCGGACCTCGACGTCGGCGGCGACGGGGGGCGGCACCTCCTCGGCGACGCGTCCGACCTGGACCATGTCCATCTGGGGAACTGCGCCTCGCGCCCTCAGGACGTGGTTGATGAAGAAGTCGTACGCAAGCGCGCCGATCACCCCGCCCACAATCGGCGCAACCACCGGAATCCACCAGTAGGAGCCGACGTTGCCGTAGTTCCCGGGGAACGCAATGCCTTTCCAGCCTGCGGCCCAGGCGAACAGCCTCGGCCCGAAGTCGCGCGCCGGGTTGATCGCGTAGCCGGAGTTAGCGCCGTAGGACATCCCGATCGCCGCCACGACCAGGCCGACGATGAACGGCGAGAGGTTCGACTTCGGCGGCAGGTTGAGCTGGTCGATGATCGCGAGCACGATCCCGACGAGTAACGCG
>DASQWX010000225.1:0-2111 GCA_035640035.1 Gaiellaceae bacterium | reverse complement strand
GCCGTGAGCTTCTTCGCCTCGATCCTGCTGCACGAGCTCGGCCACGCGCTCGTGGCGCGCCGCGAGGGAGTCGCGATCGAGGGGATCACGCTCTGGCTGTTCGGCGGGGTCGCACGGTTGCGGGGCAGGATGCCGTCGGCGCGGGCCGAGTTCCGGATCGCGATCGGCGGCCCTCTCGTGTCCGTCGCGATCGCCACCGTGCTGCTTCTGGTCGCCGGGCTCGCGCCGCTGCCGAAGGCGGTCGACGGCACGATCTTCTGGGTCGGCTACATCAACGCGGTCGTGCTCGTCTTCAACTTGATTCCGGCGCTGCCCTTGGATGGCGGCCGCATCCTCCACTCCGGATTCTGGGCCTGGCGTAGGGATCTCGTCTGGGCGACGCAGATCGGGACGACGATCGGGCGCGGCTTCGGAATCCTCATGATCGGCGCCGGGATCGCCTCGTTCGTTCTCGGTATTGCCGCCGGCGGCCTCTGGCTCGCCGTTGTCGGCTGGTTCCTGAATATGGCTGCTCAGGCGGAGGCGCAGCAGGTGATCGCGCGCGAGCGGCTCCGCGGGGTGCGCGTCCACGACCTGATGGTCGACCACCCGGTTACGGTGGCGCCCGACCTGACGATCGGGGAGGTAATCGACGAGGTCGCGCGTGAGCACCGGCACAGCACCTACCCGGTCGTCGAAGACGGCCGCGCCGTCGGGCTGCTGCCCTTCCGCTGCCTCGCCCGGACGCCGAGGAGCGAGTGGGACGAGCGGCGCGTGCGCGACTGCATGCTTTCCCGCGATGAGGTCCCGACCGTGCCCGAGGACGAGCCGGCGGCAGAGGCCCTTCAGGAGCTCGCTCAGACCGGAGTTGGGCGCGCGCTCGTGGTCGAAGACGGCCGGCTTGCCGGTCTGCTCTCGCTCACTGACCTTGCGCGCGCCGCTCAGCTCGGTCCGCCGCGGCGCGCATGACGCACAACCGGCGCCGCCCGCCACTCCACGCGAACCTAATCGAGTCGCGCGGCCGGTCCTTAGCTGCGTCACGCTGTGGCTCTCGCGTTGAGCTGAGTCGTTTCGCCGCATAGCTCAGGCATGCTGCGCGTCCATTGGTGAAGCTGGATGTGATCGGGAAGCAGGTCACGCTGTCTGAGCGTGAGGCGGAGGAGCTGCGCGCTGCCGCCGCTGCGGATGCTGGTCGTTCCAGCGCGCGGCGTGATCTCGCGCGGTTGCTCGAGCGCGGTCTGCGCACGCGGACGACGGTCGCGCTCAACCGCGGCGAGGCCCGCGAGCTGGCTGAGCTGGCGGCGACAGGCGGTTTTGGCGCAAATCTGGCGCTCCTGCAGGAGGCGCTCCGGGCGGCCCTCGAGGATGATCAGTCGTAGCTCGTTGCTCGTTCACCGGCGTCGCGAGCTGAGGTTTCCGTCCTGCGAGCGCGGCAAGAAGAGCTCGGCGGAGGTGAATCGATGCCGAGGATCGAGGACTATCGCTTCGGGCAGGTCGTGGTCGACGGGAAGGAGCAGAGGCGGGACGTAATCGTCTTGCCCGATCGGGTCGTTAGCGGCTGGTGGCGCGCCGACGGGCACCGACTCATGCTCGCCGATCTCGACGATGTGATCGAGGAGTTGCCGGAGCGGCTGGTCGTGGGCACGGGCGCCTACGGGCAGCTGCGTCCGGATCCCGAGGCGCTCGACGAACTCGGCCGACGAGGTGTGGAGGTCGAGGCGCTGCCGACGGACGAGGCGGTGCGCCGCTATGGCGAGCTCGATCCGCGCCGGACGGCGGCGGCGCTGCACCTGACCTGCTGATGGCCGAGTTCGCGCTCGAGAGCAGCGCGTTCGAGAATGCCCAGGCGATCCCGAGCCGCCACAGCTGCGAGGGCGAGGACGTCTCGCCGCCGCTTCGCTGGTCGAACGTGCCCGAGGGGGCGCGGTCGTTGGCACTCGTCGTCGATGACCCGGATGCTCCGGGCGGTGTCTTCACGCACTGGATCGCCTGGGGGCTCGACCCAGCCACCGAGGGGCTGAGCGAGGGCGAGCGGGCGCCGTACGAGGGGCAGAACGACTTCGGCGCGACGGGGTACCGCGGTCCGTGCCCGCCTCCGGGCCACGGTCGCCATCGGTACGTCTTCCGCCTGT
>DASQWX010000224.1:0-15331 GCA_035640035.1 Gaiellaceae bacterium | reverse complement strand
CTCGTCGCGAAAGACGTTGACGGGCGTCTTGTAGGTTCGGCCAGAACGACGGCCGACGTGGATCACGATTGCGAATCCGGGCATCCATCCAGCCACGCGACGGGTCAGTCGGTTCGTCACGCGACGGTTGAAGCGAGCTACTCGCCTCGGTATCGGCATTACTGGTCAGCCTCTGGCATGGCGCAAGTAGCGGACGACGAATCCGTCGAAGCGAACGAGGTCAGCGACATCGGCGACCGAGAGTTTCGGCACGGCGTGGTCGAGCGTCGAGGTGACCGTTACGCGCACGTTGGGCGCGAGCGCGGTGAGTCTGCGCGCCTCGGCGGGCGGGAAGTACTTGTCGTGCGGCGCCGATGCAAGCTCGACCGGCATGTTGAGCCGGCCCGCGTGGCGGATTGGTGACAGCCGAGCGACAGCCTTGCGGACTCGAGCCGGCAACCGCAGAAAGAGAGCCTCGAAACGGGCCGGATCGCGATTCTCGAGCAGTGCCACGAGCCTGCCTGCGCCGCCCCGGTACGGGCCACCGAGAAACGCGAGCGGCCGAGGATCATCGTCGTCGACCGCCTCGAGCGTTGCGAGAAGCCTGGTGCCCTCGCTGCTCCGCGGGAGGCCGCCGGCGAGGGAACGTCCGATCGCAAGCGAGGCGTATGGGTCTGTCTCGTACGGAGTCCCGTTGTAGTAGCCCGTGGTAGCGAGCCGGATCACGCGCTTCATATCCACCCACGGTGCCTCACCGCCAACGACGGTCACGCGACCGGTAAGCGCTGGGTGCTCGGCCGCCAGCAGCGCGAGCGATGCACCGACCGAGACTCCGTAGAAGCCGATGCGGCCGCCGCGGACGTTTGGCCGCGCACTCGTGGCCTTTGCGACCGCGATCGTCGTGGCGACCGTCGCAGGAGTGATCTTCCCGATCGGCAGTCCTGGTAGGTCGGGTACCACAACCAGGAAGCCGGCGCGACCAAGGCCGCGAGCGAGCCGCTGCACCTTCGGGTGACGGCGTCCTGCGCGGGTCGCGCCGTTGACGAACACGACCGCCGGCCACGGCCCCTCACCTCGCCCGGGCCGGACGAGCGTAGCGGGTGCGTCCGCCACCCTCGTCTCCTCGACTCGCGGCTCGGCGGTCACGGCCCGGACTGCCCATGCGAACACGGGCGTCGCCTCGGTCGTCGCCAGCACCGCGACCGCTTGGAGCTGAACCGCCGGCCATGAGCGCTTGGCAACGACCGCGAAGATCGCTATCGCGCCGAGCAAGACGACCGCTCCGGCGGCGGTGAGCTGCAGCACCCGGCCAACAGTCCGGTGCGTCCGTGTCCGCGTTCCAGTGGGCTGAGAACTCGGTGGCGAGACCATCCCTGCAGTCCACCTCGACTCCCTCATAGTGCCTTCTGGTCGTCCAAGATTCCCGAGCGCCCGGAACTCCCTCGCGCGGTTTCTCAAACTGTCGCGCGGCGGCGAGGACGCCTCGCCGCCGCGCGATTGGCTAATCCGATCTAGGCGCTCTCGGTTGCGACTTCCGGGGCCGGCTCCGAGTGGCGGATGCGGAGGACGCTGCGCGTCCACTTCGGCATCCACCAGTTCCAGTCGCCGAGTAGCCGCATTAGCGCCGGCACGAGCAGGGCGCGGATGACGGTGGCGTCGAAGATGATCCCGGCAGCGAGCCCGATCGCGAAGAGCTTGATCTCAAAGCCGGGGCTCGAGGAGAGCACCAGGAAGGCGAACATCAGAATCAGCGCTGCGCTGGTCACGAGCTTGCCGGTTCGAGCTAGCCCGAGCTCGATCGCCCGGTTGGTCGAACCGGTCTCGTCGTATGCCTCACGCATCCGCGTCAGCATGAAGACCTCGTAATCCATCGAGAGGCCGAACAGGAAGGCGAAGATCATCAACGGGATCCACGCCGTGATCGCCTGCGTCGCGGCGATGTTCCAGAGCGAGGAGCCGTGGCCCTGCTGGAAGATGAAGACCACGATTCCGAAGGCCGCCGCGAGCGAGACCAGGTTCAGGATCACGGCCTTGATCGGCAGCACGATCGAACGGAACGCCCGCGCCAGCAGAATCAGCGTCAGAACCATCACGAAGGCGAGCACGTAAGGGAAGTTGCCGAAGAGCGCGTGGACGAAATCGCGGTCGACGGCAGCAACGCCGGTCAGGGTCCCGTCCGTGCCCTTCAGCGCCGCCTTCGAGCGGTCGATGACGCCCTGGATCCCGGGTGCCGAGCCGTCGATCGCGGGAAACGCCTCGACCAGCGAGTCTGAGCCCCGGTGCCAGGTCGGCGGCGCGGTCGCGCCGACCACGCCCGGCACGTCGCGGAGCTTCCCCGCGACTTGCTGGGCATTACCGCCGTGCTCGACGAGGACATCGAGCGGCTTCATCACGCCCGGGCTGATGTTCGCGTCGGCGAGCATCTCGCGGCCGGCGATCGCCGTTCCTTTACCGGGGAAGTTCTTCAGCTGCGCCTCGTTCGGGTTCAGCTGCACGCCGAAGGCAACGAGCACCGCGACGATCGCGATTCCGACGCCTGCGACCGCGACCGGGCGCCGGAGTACGAAGCGGGCCCAACGGCCCCAGGCGCCGTCCTCGGGATGCCCACGGTCGACCAGGCGGCGCGGCATCACCCGGACGCTGTTGATCTTCGTTCCCAGCACCGCGAGCAGCGCCGGCAGCAGCGTGATCGCCGCCAGTACCGAGACGGCCGGGATCAGCATGCCGCCGATCCCCATCGAGCGGATGAACGGCAGCGGCAAAACGAGCATCGACAGCAGGCCGACCGCAACGGTCGTGCCGGAGACGATCACCGACCGGCCGGCGTGCGTCATCGTCTCGACGAGCGCGGTCTCGACGTCCTCCCCTTCGCGCAGCTCATCGCGGAAGCGGAAGATCATCAGGAGCGCGTAGTCGATCGCGACGCCGAGCCCGACCAGCGCGATCAGGAACTGGACGATGATCGACACGTTGGTGATGTACGTCAGCGCCCAGACGAGCGTAAAGGTGTTCAGGATCGCCGCCACCGCGACGACGATCGGCATCAGCACCGCCGGCAGCGTCCCGAAGACGAAGAGCAGGATCACGAGCGCGCCGAGGCCGCCGATCAACGCCTCGAGCAGGACGCTGGAGCTACCGCTCGCGCCGTGCGTCGAGGCTTCTTCGAGCGGGTCGTGCCCGGTGACGTTGACCGTGATCCCGGCCGGGAGTCCGGCCGCTGCCGCGGCACGCATCTTCCCGGCGCCGCTCGTGCTGCTGAACTTCGGCGACCCGGGCGGATAGACCTCGAGGAAGGTCGTGTGCCGGTCCTGCGAGACGTAGATCGGGCTGTGGGTCGAGAAATACGAGCTCGTCAGCGCACCCGGCATCGTTGCAGCGGCCCGCTGCACCGCTTGCTTGATCGCGACGCTCTTCGTCGCGTCGCCGTCCGTGTGGAAGACGACGACGTTCGGAGGGCGAACGCCGACACCGAACGCCTTCAACGCCCGCTGGCTCGCCTCGTAGGCCGGCTTGCCCGGGATCGAGAAGCTCTGATACCAGCGCGAGGAAAGCTTGCCGGCCGCGACGCCGCCGAGCAGGGTCAGCACGACCCAGGCCGCAATCACCGGCCAGCGATGACGGGCGATGAAATGCGCAAGCCGGCCGAGACGCCCGGCATCCGACGCGTTGCTCTTGTCCCAGCGCTGGACCGCTTCCATGGAATACGCCTCCTCTTGCTTGACCGTTTTCACTACGACGGGAGCGCCCCGCGAAACTCATCGGTCGTCACGGAACACGCAGTTCTTCCATGCCGAATCGTTCGGTACAGAACCATTCGGTAGCTGTAGCATATGGGGATCAGCCCGCGCAACTCGAATCACGGTCAGGCCAGCTCGACGCCGCCTTTTCGGAGCGTCGGTTTCATGCTTTCGACGCTCGGCTACACGGTGTCGCGCCGGTTCCACGATGTGCTTGCCCCGCTCGAGCTGGAGCCCAGTGAGTTCGCCGTCCTTCGGGCCGTCGGCTCCAACCAAGGCCGATCCCAGCACGCCCTCGCCGAGCGGCTCCACATCTCGGCGAGCCACATGGTCGCGATCGTCGACAAGCTCGAGGAGCGAGCGCTGCTCGAGCGGCGCCCGCAAGCCGACGACCGGCGGGTCCGCAGCCTCTACCTGACGAGCGCCGGCAAGAAGCTCCTCGCGCGAGCCTTCGCGCTCGCAAAAGAGTTCGAACAGCAGCTCACGAAGCCCCTGAGCGCGAAAGAACGGGAGCAACTCCTCGGCCTTCTCGACCAAATCGCCGATGCGCTCGAGCTACGACCGGGCGCGCACGCCGCTCTGCGCGAAGACTAGAGCCGGCCTTCCAGGAGCACGGTCCACGGACGGATCGCCGTGATCTCGAGCATGCCGTTCGCAATCCAGGGATCCGGGGCGAATCGAGCGCGTATCGATGCCTCGTCGGCGCCCTCGACGACGAGCAGGACGTCCTTCTCGTCCAACGGCCCGCCGAGCACGACGAAACCGTCCTCGACGAGATCGTCCATGAACCGCGCGTGCTCGTCCCACAACCGTTGCTCCCGCAGGCCCTTCGACCAGTCCCAGGGGCCGCCGTGCTGTTGGTAGACGAGAAACAGTCGCCTCACGGCAGGCGCGAGCCTAGCTGTCCCCAGGGACTGTCCCGGAACGGGATTATCCCTACGAGCGGTCGCGTTGCCCGCAGCGGTTGCGGGGACAGTCCCTAGTGTGCGTGTGAGCGCGGCCCCATCGGGAAGGAGATTTTCATGAATCGTTTCTTCCGCAGGATGCGGCGCTTCGGCAAGAGCTGGTCGGCCCGCCGCTCGCACGGCGAGATGGCAAACACGCAGGAGCGGATCTTCCGCGCCAAGACACCGCAGGACGTGACGAGCGTCCGCGCGAAGAGCGCCGGCCACGGCAAGAAGACGGCCGATAAATGGAATCAGTGAACAGGTAAGCGAGCCGACTCAGGATTTCGCGAGCTCTTCGCTCGGCAACGGAATCTCAGGTAGCCCTGGATCCGGCGCGACGTCCGGATGCAACAGATGGGCGAGCTGCCGGACACCGGCGGCGAGCCGCGGCGCCGGCCGGGAGTAATACGCGTCCCCGTCGACGGCGACAGCGGGGCACGGCAAAGCCAGATCGGCCGCGCGGGCCGCCGCCTCCTCGACCCCGAAACCGCAAGGGCCGACGATGACGAGCTCCGGCCCGAGGGCGAGGACCTCGTCCCAGCTAGTCGAGCGGGACGGCCGCCCGCGGCGGCCCATCACGTCCTCGCCACCCGCGAGCTCGATCATCTCGGGCAGCCAGTGTCCCGCACAGAACGGCGGGTCGATCCACTCCGCGAAGAAAACGCGACGCCGTTCCAGACCGCGCACCGCTGCCGCACCTCGCTCGACCTCTTCGAGCATCCGCGCAGCCGCCTCGCGGCCGCGCTCGACCGCGCCGAGACGAGCCGCGAGCACCTGAACCGACTCGGCGACCTCGCCGAGAGTCCGAGGATCGAGCGACAGTACCTCCGCGGAAACCGGACAAGCCGACTCGAGTTGATCGCTCGAGACCGCACAGACGGCGCAGAGATCCTGCGTCACGATCAGATCCGGCGCGAGCGCCTCGATCAGCTCGGCATCCACCGCGTACAAAGACCGACCGTCGCGTACCGACTCGCGAACCGCCTCGTCGATCTCCAGGCTCGACATCCTCGACGGGTCGATCTTCGCCGCCGTCACCACCGGTTTCCCGATCACGTCGGGCGGCCAGCGACATTCGTCCGACACCCCGACGAGCGAATCGATGAACCCCAGCTCGGCGACGATCTCGGTCGCGCTGGGAAGGAACGAGCAGACGCGCATCTGTAGCGACTCTACCCCCGCCGTCTGCCGGTTTATGACCAAATGTTCTGACGCCCCCGGATGCCCTAGCCTCCCGCGGGCTCACACCGGAGGTATCCAGGATGCCGCGTCGCGTCGAACTCGACCTTGCGCTTGCGGGCCTCGCACTGGCCCGTAACTGGCTGGTCGGCGAGCCCGTAAGGGTGAGACGGATCCTCGACGAGGTTAGCCGCCTCGTTCTGGCCCGGCCGGACGATTGGTTCGACGTGCCCGAGCGCGACCTGGTGGAGGGGTACGACGAATGGTCTGCGACGTACGACCAACCGACGAACCCGATCCTCCAGCTCGAGGAGCCGGCCGTTCGCTCGATCATCGACGCGCTCGACCCGGGCGCAGCGTTGGATGCGGCGTGCGGAACGGGCCGTCACGCCGCCGTGCTCCGCGAGCTGGGCCACCGGGTGACCGGAGTCGACGCCTCGACCGCGATGCTCGAGCGCGCGCGGAGGCGCGTCCCCGACGCCGAGCTCGTATACGCGGACCTCACGCGCCTTCCCTTGGCGAGCGGGACGTTCGACGTCGCCGTCTGTGCTCTTGCGCTGACGCATTTCCCCGATCTTTCGCCCGTGGTCGGCGAGCTCGCTCGCGTCGTTCGGCCGGAAGGACGGATCATCATCAGCGACGTTCACCCTGTCTTCGTCGCTCTCGGCGCCCAGGCACGGTACGGAACCGAGAGCGGAGAGCCCGCGTACATCCGAAACTACGTTCACTGGCCCGGCGCGTACCTGCGGGCATTCAAGGCAAACCAGATGACTGTCCTCGAGTGTCACGACGTCCCCTACCGCCGCCAGGAGGTCGAGCTGTGGGTGGAGCGCGTCGCACTTGACGGCGAGGTCGTCGCCGCGGCGCTCGAGGGTCTGCCCGCCGTCATCGTCTGGGACCTCGTTCGAGACGCCGTTTAGCGCATTTCCTTCTGCGACACCGGAAAAGTAGAATCACCGGTGTGCCCAGAAAACCGCCGCGCTACGACCTTCCCCACGCCGCGCCGGAGCCGCTGCGGATCGTCCAGTCGCTCGTGAACACGCGCGACTTCGAGTACGGGAACGAATGGCTCGGGACGGTCGCCGAGCTCCGGGCATGGCTCTCGGCGAACGGGCTCTCTGCCCATGCGCGCGGTCTCAGGCGGGCAGACGTCGAGCGCATCCAGAAGGTGCGGGAGGGGATGCGCGCCCTTCTCGTCGCGAACAATCTGCGGGTGGCTCCTGAACGGGGGCGGACCAACTCCCTGAGAGGGCTGGCTCGAGAGGCGAGCCTCGCGGTCACCGTGCGCGAGGACGGTCGCCTCGAGCTCGTCCCGAGCGCGGGCGGAATCGATGGGGCTATCGCCGAGATCCTCGCCGCCGCCCTCGTCGCCGTTATCGAGGGCACCTGGCCGCGACTGAAGGCTTGCCCGAACTGCCACTGGGCGTTCTACGACCGCTCGAAAAACCGCTCGGCGAGCTGGTGCTCGATGGCGCTGTGCGGGAACCGCCTGAAGACGAAGAACTACCGGCAGAGGCGCAAGCGCTCGCAGGCAGCGACACGCTCGAAGTAAACACCGGCAAAAGTTCTTTGATAGTGTCCTAGCCTCATGAGGTTGGGACTCCGACTCGCAGTCGGCATCCTCGCGGCAGTGGCTGCGGTCGTGCCCGCACCTGCGCGGGCGGACCGACTTGCGCCCGCCGATCGCCTCGCCATCAACCGGCTGCTCGACCGATTCGTCCCCTCCGCGGTCGAGCGGCGTGACCCGGCAGCATCGTGGCGCCTCGCAACGCCTGCGATGCGTTCGGGCACGACGTTCCGCCAGTGGCGTGGCGGCGACCTGCCGGTCTATCCGTATCCGGCTCGGGGCGCGCGTTTCCACGGGTACGCGATCGACTATGCGTTGCCGGGAGACGTTGCCTTCGAGCTCTACATTCCGCCGCGTGCCGGAGCCCGGGTCGATCCAATCAGCTTCTCGGTCGAGGTGAAGAAAATCCGCGGCCGGTGGCTGGTGGACTCGTTCTATCCCGCAGCCTCGTTCGACACCCGCGACCACCGCGTTGTCGGGCCACGCGACTTCGTTCCAGGGGCAGTCTCGAACACGAGCGGCAACGCTCGCCTGGGAACGGTCTGGCTGGCCGTGCCCGGCGCCCTACTGGCCGGGATCCTTCTCGTACCGCTGACGCTGTTCGCCGTCGGCCGAGCCCGCGACCGCCGCGCGTTCGCCGCGGCACGCGTGCGGCCCTACGACGAGCCCGCAACAGGCCCACGCTCGGTCGAAGCCGGTGGTACCGTCGGTAGCCATGAGTCCGTTGGCCGATCTCTGGCGGCGAATGACTCGACGGCGACCAGTTCCTGACTGGTACGACGAAGCCTTCGATACCCGCGCCAAGCCGCGAAAGTACCTAGCGGGAAAGCACCTCAGGATCGCCGGCAGCGAGGAAAACATCCCGTGGCTGCCCGGGCCCGGAACGGGCATCACCGAAGGATCGTCCCTAGGTCGTACGGCGACTCGATTCCGAGGCTAGCGGGCGTCGTGCCGGTCGGTTAGGCCGGCCACCTTCGCGGGACGAGGACGACGCGGAATCCATCCGGGTCGGCGAGAGTCACCGCGTGCGTTCTCCAGTAAGGATTCGCTGCCTCGACCGGCTCTGTACCGATGCGCCTGGTTATCTCCTCGACGGCCTCGTCGTCGCCGACGTAGAGGACGAGGAGCGTCTCGGGATGCGGCACCGGCGCGCCGTGGTTCCCGCCGCTCGTGAATTCGAGATGTGCGTCCGTGCCCGGCAGGCCGAGGAAAACGCCGTCGTACGCGTCGTGACCCTCGAAGCGCCCAAGCTCCGGGAGTCCGATGCCGTCACGATAGAAGCCGATGACCTCTTCGAGCCGGTCCGTGTGTCGTGCAAATCGCACCTGCATCGAGGCGAGATTCTCCATCGTCGGCGTCGCCTGAGCATGATGTGCCCAGAAATGAGCGAGCTCGTGGCGGTATTTCGGCCCGAGACCGACGCTGCAATCAATGCGGCCTCGAGCGCGCTCGGTCTCGTGCGGGGTCGTGCCGGCGCCGACGACGTGTCGCTCAAGGCTGCTCGCGACGTGGTGACCGCGACTGATATCGCGGTCGAAGAGGCGGTGCGCGCCTCCCTTGCCGAAGCACTAGGACATCCGGTCGTAGGCGAGGAGGCCGGTGGTGAGCCGGCGGTTGGCGGTTCCTATTGGCTCGTCGACCCGATTTGCGGGACACGCAACTTCGCTTCCGGGATCCCGCTCTACTGCGTGAACATCGCGCTCGTCGAGCACGACGAAGTCACGGTCGCCGTTGTCGGAGATCCCTCGACGGGCGAGATCCATGCTGCGGAGAAGGGGAACGGCGCGTGGGCTCTTCACGGCAGCGAGCGGCGACGGCTTCGGGTGACGGACGAGAGTCGGACGCTCGTGATCGAAGACAGCCACGCCGATCCGGATCCGGCTCGTCGAGAACGGGCTGCGAAGTCCGTTGCAAACGCGATTCGCGCCTTCCGGTGGGACATCCGGGCACTGAGCACGACACTGGCGCTTGCCTATGTTGCAGCCGGCCGGGTCTCGGCATACGTCCTGTTCTGGACGTCGGCACTGCACGCGGGAGCGGGCAGTCTGCTCGCGGCCGAGGCTGGCGCAACCGTGTCCGATATCGACGGGCGGCCGTGGACGACCCAATCGGATTCGATCGTCGCCAGCGCAACTGCCGAGCTCCACGACTCACTGCTCGAACTCACGCGGTAGCCGTGGGCCGGCCGTTCTTTCTCGTACAACTCAGCGATCCGCACATCGGTGCGGAATGGGCCGACGGCGATCCCGCGGCCAGATTGGCCGCTGCCGTCGCGTCCGTCGCCCTGGCGCAGCCCCAGCCGGACGCTGTGCTCGTCTCGGGCGATCTCTCCGACAACGGCACCGACGCGGAGTACGAGCTCGTGCACGAGCTCCTTGCCCCCTTGCAGGCGCCGCTCTACGTGCTGGCCGGGAATCACGACGACCGCGACGCCTTGCGCCGCCACTTCGGTGTCCCGGGCGTCGCCGGCGAGCTCGTTCAGTACTCCGTCGAGCTCGGTGCGATGCGGCTCGTGGTACTCGACACCGCACGCCCGGGTGAAGACCCAGGAGCGCTCCGGGCTGAATCGCTCGCTTGGCTCGACGCCGAGCTGGCGGCGGCGCCAGGAGTACCGACGCTGGTCGCGATGCACCATCCGCCGTTTGCGACCGGCGTGCGGCTCTGGGACAAACTCGGGCTCGCCGCCGCCGACCGGCGTGCTCTCGCCGAGGTGATCGAACGCCATCGGCAGGTGCGGCGGCTCGTGTCGGGCCACGTTCACCGCATGATCACCGGCGACGTCGCCGGCCGTCTCGCGATGATCGTCCCGAGCACGTATGTCCAAGCGCGCCTGAACTTCGCGGCGGAAGAGGTCGAGCTGTCCGACGAGCCCGCGGGGTTCGCCGTGCACGCCGTCGTCGACGGCGAGCTGATCTCTCATTTCCAACCCGTGAGCTAGCTCAGACCGTCGCCGGCCGCTTCAGAAGGTCTTCGATCTCCTCCCACTCGACCGCCGTCTGGCGGCCGGCGTCGAACTGGCGCGAGAGCTGGTCGTGGACCGCTCGCAGGCGCGGGTCGCCCTTCTCGAGTTCCTCGCCGGTGCGTTGCTTGATGATGAAGATCAGCCCGGCAACGCCCGAATCCTTGGTGAAGCTGAGCTCGAGCGGACGTCCGAGCAGCTTCGGAACGTCGAACGGTGCGTACATCCACCAGAACTTGTTGAGCCCGTCGGCATGGATGCCCGCACGTGTGCGGTGCGCGTCCCGCCCGTAGAGCGGATACTTCGCCGGCACCGGCTCGCCCAGCTCCTCGTACAGCTCGGCCAGCTCGTTCAGGACGCGGAAGTCCGGAAGCTGCGGGAGGCAACCCATGCCGGCGGCGTGCAAGAGGACCGCCTCGAGCGGGGCATTGCCGGTTCGCTCACCCTTGCCGAGAAGGGTGCCGTTGACGGCGGCGCAGCCCGTCTTCAGCGCGGCAAGACAGTTCGCGACGACCAGGTGGGTGTCGTTGTGTGGGTGGAACTCGAGCTCCTCCGCCCCGATTCCGGCCTCGCGCAAGGCCCGCACCTGCTTCGGCACCGACCGAGGCCACGCAACGTGCTCGTACGGAAGCCCGAGGCCCATCGTGTCGCAGATCCTGAATTTCGGCGGCGCGACGTCCGGATAGCGAGAGCTGAGCTCCTGCACGGCCTCGACGAACGGGAGCACGAAGTCACGCGGCGCTCGCGTCGCGTCCTCCAGGTGGAGCCGCGGTCGGACCCCTGCGTCGAGGACTGCCCGAACCGCATCGAGGTAGCTGGCCGCCGCCTTGCGCCGTCCCCCGGGCGTGAACTTGTAGAAGGTGTGGTAGTCGCTTGCCGAGGCGAGCATTCCCGTCTCGCGAACGCCGATCTGGCGCACGAGCGCGGCGTCCTTTGCGCTCGCGCGGATCCAGGTCGTCGGCTCGACCGGCGCGCCGTCGCCATAGCGTTCGAGCGCCGCCTCCAGCATGCGTCGGTCGGCGACGCGATAGACAAAGAACTCCGCCTGCCGCAGCGCGCCGCTCGGGCCGGTGAACGCGCACTGGAGCTCGTAGATGCGGACGCCCTGCTCGACCGTCAGCGGCAGGCCGCCTTGCTGTCCATCGCGGTGCGTCGTCTCGGTCGTCCAGACGGTGGGCGGCAGCTCGGGTGGGCGCCGAGACGTCCAGTGGTACACGGGGAAGCCGTCGCGCGGGAACGCCGCTTCGAAGAGCTCCGGCTCGGCCGGGTCGGCCATTCGCTCGAGACCCACGGGGAGAACGGTACCAAGATCGTCAACGTTGACTGTTATCGTCAACCTATGGCCTTGCTCACGGCCGAAGAGGCCGCCGACTATCTGGGTGTCTCGAAGCGGACTCTCTACGCCTACGTCAGCCGCGGTCTGCTGATCTCAGAGCCGGCAGCCCGACGCGAACGGCGGTATCCGCTCTGGTCGCTCGACGAGCTCAAGGCCCGCCGGACGGAACGGCGCGAGCCCGCAGCCGCAGCATTGCGCTGGGGAACACCGGTGCTCGAATCGGCACTGACGCTCATCGCCCGCGGCCGGCTCTTCTATCGCGGCCGTGACGCGGTCGGGCTCTCGCAGTCCGCCAGCTTCGAGGAGGTCGCGAGCCTCCTCTGGAGCGGCGGGACAGAAGACGCGTCAGAACTCTTTCCGTCGAGGTCGCGCGGCCGCGCGGTCAGGAACATGGCGGATCGCCTCGTCACCTGCCTCGTCGAAGAGCGCGCGCGCCACCCGCTCTCGCTCGGCGAGCCGACACACGCGTTGCTTCGCTCAGGCGGGGCGACCGTCGCAGCGCTCTTCGAGGCCGTGGGCGCATCTGGGCGCGGCACACTCGCCGAGCGCCTCGCCCGCGGCTGGCGGACGCCCGCCGCCGACGACCTGCGTGCCGCATTGATCCTCTGCGCCGACCACGAGCTGAACGCGAGCGCATTCGCCGCGCGCGTCGTCGCCGCGACCGACGCGCCGCTGCCGAACGCGCTGCTCGCCGCACTATGCGCGCTGGAGGGACGCCGGCACGGGGGCGCGAGTCGCGAGGCGGCCGATCTTCTCGACGAGATCGAGCGGCTCGGGGCGAGGCGCGCCTTCGAACGGACGCTCGCCCACCGCGGTTCTGCGCCGGGGTTCTGGGGTGGACACCGGCTCTATCCACACGGCGACCCCCGCGCCGTCGAGCTGCTCCGCCGGCTCGACCTTCCGGCCCGCGATCCAGCCGCGAAGGCGATCGCCTTCATGAGCGACCTCGGCAGCGCCCCGACGCTTGAACTTGCCCTCGCCGCGCTTGCTCGCCGTGCGAGTCTCCCCCACGACGCCGCCTTCACACTCTTCGCCCTCGGCCGGTCCGCCGGATGGATCGCGCACGCTTTCGAGGCGGCCGCCGCGGGAACGCTCATCCGTCCGCGAGCCCGCTACGTGGGCCCGCCGCCGACCGGCTGATCGATCCCTCGGCGTCGTCGGTTCGATGACGGGTTACGATTTCGGCGATGCCGCAGCTCGAGCTCACGCCGACCCCGATCCACGGCGACTACCGTAAGCGCGGCGACAAGATCGACTGACCTTTCTCCGGCGCCGAAGGGCGTACTGCGCCCTCGTTCCCTCTCTCAGCGACTGGAGGAAGTCGATGTACCCGAAGATCGAGCTACACGTCCATCTCGAGGCAACGGTGCGGCCGGAGACGTTGCTCGAGATCGCCCGCCGCAACGGCTACCGGCTCCCGGCGACAACGGTGACGGAGCTCGTTGAGCTCTACCGCTACCGCGACTTCGATCACTTCATGGACGTCTGGGCGCTGACGACGAACGCGCTCCGCCATTACGACGACTTTCGCCAGGTTGTCGTCGACTACGCGGCGGAGGCGGGCCGCCACGGCGCGGTCTACATCGAGGGCATCTTCTCTCCGATCGAGCGAGTGTGGCGCGGGGTCGATTGGGACGAGGTCTTTGCCGGCTACTGCGACGGCGCCGCCGAGGCGCGCGAGCGGCATCACGTCGAGGTGCGGCTGACGCCGGATATCACGCGCGGGGCGCCGCTCGACGCGGCGTGCGAGGCCGTCCGCTACGCGATCAAGTACCAAGAGCGCGGGATCGTCGGCATCGGCCTGGGAGGCGAGGAGAACCTCTACCCGCCGGAGCCGTTCGAGCCGGCCTTCCGCACGGCGAAGGAAGCGGGGCTGGCGTCGGTGCCGCATGCCGGGGAGGTCGTCGGCGCCCAGTCGGTGCGCGGGGCGCTCGAGAAGCTGGACGCCGACCGGATCCGCCATGGCATCCGCGCCGTCGACGATCCGGGTCTCGTTCGCGAGATCGCCGACCGCCGTCTCGTCCTCGACATCTGTCCGATCTCGAACTTGCGAACGGGAGCCGTCCGCTCCTTGGACGAGCACCCACTGCCCCAGCTCGTCGCCGCCGGCGTCCAGTGCTCGATCTCGACGGACGACCCCGAGATGTTCGACACCGACCTCAGCCGCGAGTACGCCGCGGCGACGTCGCTCGGGCTCTCCCCACGACTCTTTTACGACGCCGGCCTCGTGGGTGCACTCTGCGATGAAGAGACGAAGGAGGGCCTCCGCGCGATCGGCGATGCTCACGACTGGGACCCGGCCGGCTGACGGTCGGCGAAGGCCCGGCGCGAGCGCGATACTGGCGCCATGGACCGGAAGGTCGTCCCAGCCGATTCGCCGTATGCACCGACGGTCGGGTACTCGCGCGCCGTTCGCGTCGGGGACCACATCCACGTGGCCGGGACGGCAGCCGTCATGCCGGACGGCGGGCCGCCACCCCGAGACGCCTACGCGCAGGCGCGACGCTGCCTCGAGATCATCCTCGCGGCGCTCGCCGAGCTCGGGGCTCGGCCCGAGCACGTGGTTCGCACCCGCGTCTACGTCACTTCGGCCGACCACTGGGAGGAGATCGGCCGCGCGCACGGCGAGGTTTTCGGCGCGGTCCGGCCCGCCAGCGCGATGCTCGTGATCACGGGACTGCTCGACCCGCGCTTCCTTGTCGAGATCGAAGCCGACGCGATTGTTGCCTGATCCAGATCAATCCTCTCCGCGCGACAAAGGCCCGCTTCGCATGCGTCTGACAACGATCTGTTAGGCCCGCTGTCCGTCTCATGTGGCGCCACAATCGAGAACATGGCCGAGTTCGTGACCTGGGTTTGCTGGGGCATCGTGATCGTGGTCTGGGTTGTCGGAGCGTTTGGTGCCCGCAAATCGCGTGCACGCGTGCAAGCTGGCTTTGGCAGCGGAGCGCTCTGGCGGATCGGGTCGATTGCCGCTGCTGGTCTCGTTTACGGGCTTACCCGGCACGAACTGCATCGCGTCACGGATCACTCCCGCTGGATCCAAGTCGCCGGCCTTGTTCTGCTGATCGTCTCAACGGCGTTCACGCTCTGGGCACGGTTTACGCTTGGACGTCTGTGGTCTGCCTCGCCTAACGCGCTCCGACCCGACCACGAGCTGAAAACAGACGGTCCCTACTCGATCACCCGGCATCCGATTTACACCGGCCTCTTCGGCATGGTGGTGGGCAGCGTGCTGCTCAACGGTTTGGGCAGCTCACTCGCCTTCCTCCTGGTCGCCGTGATCGTCGTCGCCACCAGGATCCCGATCGAGGAGCACCTGATGGACAAGACGTTTCCCGACGAGTACGCCCGCTACCGCGAACGCGTGCCCCAGTTCGTCCCAGGACTCAAGCTCCTCCGCAGGTTCCACTGATCCACCTCAGCCATGCTCGGGTGCCATTTCCCGAACACTGGCCCCAGCCAAGCGTTGTCGGCCTCGTGTCGTCGTGCCGGCTCAACGAGTCTGGCAGCGGAGGCGCGGGACCTACCGGCTAGGCGTCTCGGAGGGGCTCGTAGGTGACGTAGACGACATCACCATCGATGGTGTTGGTGTCGACGAGGCGCATGGGTTTCTTGTCGCTGGTC
>DASQWX010000223.1:0-2828 GCA_035640035.1 Gaiellaceae bacterium | reverse complement strand
CACGAGGCGCCCGGTCGCGATCACCGTCACGTCCTCGCCCTCGCGGTGCACGCGCGCCTGCCCGAGTGGAATCGGCTCGAGGTCGTCCGGCACGTCTTCCTTGATGCCGTACAGCGTTCGGTGCTCGAAGAAGACGACCGGGTTGTCGTCGTAGATCGCCGACCAGAGCAGCCCGCGGACATCCGTCGGCGTCGAGGCGAAGACGACCTTCAGCCCCGGCACGTGCACGAACCACGCTTCGACCTGCTGCGCGTGCTGCGCACCGGGAGACCAGCCCGCGCCGCCCTGGGTTCGGATCGTCAGCGGGACCTTCACCTGGCCTCCCGACATGTAGCGGTGCTTCGCGGCCTGGTTGACGATCTGCTCCATCGAGATCGTCAGGAAGTCCTCGTACATGACCTCCACGACCGGGCGCATCCCCTGCATCGCCGCGCCGATGCCCGCGCCGACGATCGCGATCTCGGAGATCGGCGTGTTGCGGACGCGCTCCGGCCCGAACTCGTCGAGCATGCCCTGGGTGACGCCCATCGAGCCGCCCATCTCGGCGATGTCCTCGCCCATGATGAAGACGTCCTCGTCCTGGCGCATCGCCTGCGAGAGCGCGTCGCGCACGGCCTCGCGGTAACTCAGCTCAGGCATAGACGTTTTTGAGCGCGTCCTCTGGCTTGGGGTCGGTGCCGGCCTTCGCGAACTCGACCGACGCGTCGACGAGCTCTTGCACCTCCCGGTCGACCTCCTCGTATTCGGCGTCCGAGAGCCCGAGCTTCTCGCGCAGTAGCTCGACCGGATCGCGGGTCTCCTGCAAGCGCTGAAGCTCGTCCTTGTCGCGATAGACCTGCGGATCGCCGATGTAGTGGCCAACAAGCCGCTCCGTCTCGCAGAGCAGGAAGACCGGCCCCTTGCCGTCACGGGCGTGCTTCAGCGCGCGCGAGGCCGCCTTGTGGACCTCCTCGACGTCCTGGCCGTCGACCTTGATCGACTTCATTCCAAAAGCCTCGGGGCGCTTCGACAGGTCCTCGATCGGCAGGTGCTGCTTGGCGGGCGTCGATTCCGCCCAGTGGTTGTCCTCGCAGACGAAGACGGCCGGTACCTGCCAGAGCTGCGCGAGGTTGAGCGACTCGTGGAAGGTGCCGATGTTCGTCGCCCCGTCGCCGAAGAAGGCGACCGCGACGCGGGGCTCTTTGCGGAACTTGAAGGCGAGGGCGGCACCGACGATCGCCGGCAGGCCGCCGCCGACGACCGCGTTCGCGCCGAGGTTCCCGCGCTCGATGTCGTAGAGGTGCATCGAGCCGCCGTAGCCGTGCGAGCAGCCCTCGAGCTTGCCGTAGAGCTCGGCCATCAGCTCGTTCGGGTGCGTGCCCTTGGCCAGCGTGTGGCCGTGGGCCCGGTGGGTCGAGGCGATTACGTCGCCGTCGGCGAGCGCGCGGCAGACGCCGACCGCGACCGCCTCTTGGCCGATCGCGACGTGCAGGAACCCCGGCAGCTCACCGGCCCGGAAGCGCTCCTCGACCTTCTCCTCGAAGCGCCGGATCAGGAGCATCTCCCGGAAAAACTCGCGTAGGGTCTCTTCCGCGACCCCGCGGCGCTGCTCGACTTTCGCCACGGGCGTGATAGTACGCTGCACGCAATGGCGCTCGTCGAGCAGTTTCAGGCGGTTGCCGCGAGCCTCCCGGACGACTGGCGATCCGCCCGCCTGCGCCTGACGGTGCCGGATGAGGGCGACTGCGGCCGTGCCGCCGCGCTGCTCGGGCCAACCAATCCAGGGCGGCACGGCAAGGTGATCAACTTCGCGACGGCTCGCGGCGGCATCGGCGTCGGACCGGACCGGATCCGCGAGCTGCTGCGCCGGCTCGATGCCGAGGGCATCGAAGGTAGTCTCGAGCTCGTCGGCATCGAGGAGGCGCCGGCCGCCGCCGTCGAGGGGCGGCGGGGCCTCGTCGACGCGTGGGACGAGCTCGTCGCGACGCTGCCGCCGGACTGGAGCGACCTGTACGCGGAGGTCGAGCTGCCGTCGAGCGACTACATCGAGCCCGGAGCGCTGCGGCTCAGCCCGCTCAACCCCCTGCGGCCGGACGCGCGCCCGATCTTCAGGTTCCGCGCGGCGCGCACGTTCGGATACGGCGCCTCGCCGGAGATGGCGCGGCGCTGCCTGGAGCGGCTCGACGAAGCCGGAATCCGCGGCGAGCTGCGGATCCTCCACGTGATCTCGGACTCGTATCCGGCGAAGACACAGGGGCCGGTCTGGTACGCGGCCGGAAAAGTGATTTAGTGCCGGACCCGGTGTCGTGGCTGATGGTCGAGCGGGGCTGGAAGGTCGTCGACGCCGACGGGCACGAGATCGGGAAGGTCGAGGAGACGGTCGGTGACTCGTCGGCCGACATCTTCAACGGTCTGACGGTTTCGGTCGGCCTTTTCGCGCGCGGCCGCTACGTGGCGGCGGAGCAAGTGGCTGACATCCAGGAGGGCGTCGTTCGCTTGAAGCTCCGCAAGGACGAGGTTGAGCGCCTGCCGGAGTATTCGGAGCCGCCCGGCGCGCACCGGGTCGAGCCCGAGTAGCGGTCGCTCGCGCCCGGCTCGACCCGAGCGTTTTTGGCACTTCGGTGAGGACTGTCCACCGCGAACTGCCGCGCGCGGACATGGCAACGGCGACAAAAGCGTGACTTTTCATCCACAGGGCATGGCCCGCGGGGGGCGGTCAGCCGATCGCGGCGGCCAGCTCGGACGCGACCGCCTTCGCCTCGGCCGCGTCGCGCGTGATCACGAGGCACGTGTCGTCGCCGGCGACCGTTCCCAGCACCTTCGCGTGCTCGATTCGGTCGAGGGCGCGC
>DASQWX010000222.1:0-8112 GCA_035640035.1 Gaiellaceae bacterium | reverse complement strand
AGCGACGCGAGGCGCTCAGCAGACCCGCGAAAATCGGCTTTGCGCAAGTCACCCGACCCGCGCGTGGTTCGGAAGGCGGCGTTCGTCAGCCCGATCCCGAACCTCAACGCCTCGAACTGCTCCTTCGGCTCGAGCCGGCGTGGGGTGAAGCCGGCGTCGTGCACCAGCCGCCAGAAGTCGTTGCGCGGGTTCGCGAAGTGCGCACCGGCCTCGGCAGAGACAAGGCCGGGATTAATCCCGCAGAAGACCACGCGCAGGTTCGGCGCGAGGACGTCCGGAACAGAGCTGTGACTCAGCGTCGAGCGAACGAGCGCGGCCGGCAGGCGCCTCGGCGAGCCGACGCGAGCCCGTGCCAACGGACGACTCGGCGGCCCGAGCTCCGCAACGGCGTCCAGGCGCGCCAGGAGCGCCGGCTTCCGCGCACGCACGTCACGCGGCGAGGCCCGGCTCGCGCAGATCGAGCTTGCGCTCGAACAGGAGGCGGAGGCGCTCGCCGGTGAGGCGCACCTCGTCGTGCTCGGGGCGCTCGACCCGGAAGACCTTGACGGACTCGTCGGCACCGCCGTAGCAACGCAGGTAGCACTCGGCCTCGCTCAGGGTCCGCAACCTGCGCATTGCGCAGCAGACTAAGAAGCCGTTCGGACGTACCCCTACTCGTACTGGAGCGCTTCGAGCACGTTCAGCCGCGCTGCCCGCCGTGCCGGCACGATCGCCGCAAGGATTCCGACGAAGATCGCGGCAATGACGAAGATGATCACCGTCACGACCGGGACCGAAAACCGGAGCCCCTCGCCCGAGAGGGCTTGGATGACCAGGGCACCGAGGAACAGGCCCACGGCGAGGCCGAGGGCCGCTCCCATCAGCGCGGTGACGATGCTCTCATAGCGGATCATCATCCGTGTCTGCGTCCGCGTCATTCCGACCGCGCGCAGCATCCCGATCTCGCGCGTGCGCTCGAACACCGTCAGGACGAGCATGTTCACGATTCCGAACAGGCTCACGATCACGGACAACGCGAGCAGGACGTAGAGAAGGTTGAGGATGCCGTTGATCGGCTTCTCGCTGTCCTTGATGAACTGTTCGCGCGTCTGAACCTTCGCGTCCGCGAAGGTGGTGAGATCGTCTTCGAGTGTCGCCGTGTTCGACGCGTTCACTCCGTCGGGAGAGTTGATCAGCACCATCTGGTCCTGCGGCCGCGGAATCTGAGTGTCGAACAGCTTTGTCGACAAGACGGCGTCGCCGAACGGGGAGCCACCCTTCGGCTCGTCATACGTGCCCATCAACTTGAGCGTCACCTTCTTCCCGGACGGGAACTGCACGACGACCGGAGAGCCGAGGTGAAGGTGGTGCTTCTTCGCGTATTTGCTGCTCGTCACGAAGCCGGTCGTCCCGAGGCGCCCGGGGACGCTGTTGTTGCCCTGCTTCCAATCGAGGTGGACGACCTCCGGCAGCTGTCCGTCGACGCCGCTGACGTCGTGCACGGATCCGAGGAACTTCGCCGAGCCGGCACGGATCGGTGAGACGACGTCGACTCCCGGCTTGCCGACGAGGCTCTTGCCGACCTCGGCCGAGATCGGAACGAACGCCGTCCTCGAGGTGACCGCGTAGTTCGCGATGAACAGCTTGTTCACCGCATCCTCGAACGCCAAGCGGAAGCCCTGCCCGAACAGCGCGACGAAGGTCACGAGAGCGAGCCCGATCATCAGCGCCGAAGCCGTCGACGCGGTGCGGGCCGGGTTCCGCGAGGCGTTGTCCCGGGCGAGGATTCCCGGGGCACCTCCGATTTCGCGCGCCGGCCAGCCGAGCACGTCCGCGAGCGGGCGGACGATCTTGGCCGCATTCATCGAGACGCCGAAGAAGAGCAGGAGCACGCCGAGACCGAGCGCGAGCAACCGCGGCCCCGTCGCGATTCCGCTCCCCAGCGCACCGAGGCAGACGAGGCCGATCGCGACGAGTAGCACGACGAGCGACGTCACGGGCCCGTATTTCGCCCAACGCGACACCGGCAGTACCGAGCCTTCGCGCACGGCAGCGATCGGTGGAACCCGCGTCGCGCGCCGGGCGGGACGGAGGCTCGCGATCAGTGTGATGAGCGTGCCGACGACCAGGCAGACGACGATCGTCCGCGTCGCGAAGACCGTGTTTCCCTGCGGCAGGTCGATGCCGACCGCGACGAAGAGCTTGTTCAGGAGCTTGGCCAAACCGAGGCCGAGGAAGAGCCCGACGACGGAGGCGACGAACCCCATGATCAGCGCCTCGAGGATGACCGCCCCGAGCACCTGCCGGCGCGAGGCGCCGATCGTCCGCAGCGTCGCGAACTCGCGCGTCCGCTGCGCGATCGTGATCGAGAGCGTGTTCGCGATCACGAACGAGCCGACGAACAAGGCGATGAACGCGAACGCGAGCAGCGCGTACTGGAGGATGTCGATGAAGCCGCCGAGGTTTTTCTTGTCCTCCTTGACTTGGCCCTGGACGTCGCGGACCGTTGCCGTCGGCGGCAGCAGCGGGCTGATCTCGTTGATCAGCTGCTCCTTCGAGACGCCGGGCTTCGATTGGATCCGAATCAAATCGAGCTGGCCGACCTTGTTGAAGAGCTTCTGCGCCGTCTTCGGCTCGAACAGCGCGAACGTGGCGCCGCCGGTTGAGCTGACACCCGCGAATTTGGCGATCCCCGTGATCTTGAACGGCTTCGCCGGCGCGTTCGATTCGACCCCAATCGTGTCCCCGACGCGGTAGCCGTTGTCGCTCGCCGTATGGTTGTCGATCGCGATCTGCCCCGGCCCGCGAGGCCAGTCGCCGGCCGTCAGGACGGTCGGGTTGAACTGGTTGTACTTGGGCTCGACCGAGAAGCCGAGTGGAGGCGCTCCACCAGTGCTGATTACTTTGCCGTTCTTCTTCAGCAGCCGGACCTGGCTGCTTTGGACCGCCCCGGCCGCGACGGAAACGCCGGACAGCTTACGGACCTTGGTGAGAATCGACTCCGGGAACGCAGGTGGCTCGACCTGGTTTCCGTTCGCATTCGTGAAGGCAGACTTGCCGCTGATGACGACGTCGGCGTTCTTGTACGACTGCGTAAAGATCGTGTCGAAGCCGTTGTTGATCGTGTCCGTGAGGACGTAGGTGCCGCTGATCATGGCCACGCCGAGGACGACCGCGAGCGCGGTCAACGAGGCGCGGAACTTGCGCGCAGCGAGCCCTTTCAGCGCGACGGCGACCATCGGATCAGTCGGCGGCTAGCTCGTCCATCGCGGCGATGACCGTGCTCGCATCGGCACGCGGCATGTCGCGGACAATCAGGCCGTCGGCGAGGAAGAGGATTCGGTCAGCGATCGCTGCCGCCCGCGGGTCGTGCGTGACCATGACCGTCGTCTGGCCGTAGGAGTCGACCGAGTTGCGCAAGAGCTCGAGGATCTCCTCGCTCGTCTTCGAGTCGAGGTTGCCCGTCGGCTCGTCCGCGAAGACCACGGTCGGCTTCGAGACGAGCGCGCGCGCGATCGCGACACGCTGCTGCTGGCCGCCCGACAGCTCGGCCGGCCGATGGCTCCGCCGGTCGTCGAGGCCGACTGTCTTCATCAAGTCGTCGAACCACTCGTTGTCCGGCTTCTCGCCTGCGATCGTCATCGGGAGCAGCACGTTCTCCTCCGCCGTCAGCATTGGGAGGAGGTTGAAGAACTGGAAGATGAACCCGATGTGCCGGCGGCGCAGCTTCGTGATCTGCGTGTCGTTGAGCTCACCGAGCTCCGTTCCGGCGAGCACGACAGAGCCGCTCGTCGGCTTGTCGAGCGCCGCGAGGATGTGCATCAGGGTCGACTTGCCGGAGCCCGAGGGGCCCATCACCGCCGTCAGCTTTCCGCGCGCAACCTCGAGACTGACGCCGCGTAGGGCGTCGACAGCGGTGTCGCCCTCTCCGTAGCGACGCTTCAGTTCGTGTGCTTCTACGACCGGGGTAGCAGGTGCCTGCTCCATTGCGCCGGCGGCAGGCACAGCAATCGACTCACTCATTTCCCTCCCTCCTGAGGACACCTCGACCTTTGCACGGTGCGAATCTCGATTCAAGGGTGTATTTCAACGGGTATTCGCCGCTGCTAGCGTTGCCGCTGTGAGCACGGTCGCGCTCGATGTCGCCGCCGTCAGAGCGCGCTTCTCGGCACTTGCGCGCGAGCTCGCGTTCTTCGACGGCCCCGGCGGGACCCAGGTTCCGGACGAGGTGATCGGTGCGATCGCCGGCTATCTCCGCGAGTCGAATGCCAACGTCAGCGGCCCGTACGAGACAAGCCGGCGCACCGAGCGCCTCGTGACCGACTCGAGGCTCGCCGCCGCGCGGTTCCTCGGCTGCTCGCCCGACGAGGTGGCGTTCGGCGCCAACATGACGACGCTGAACTTCGTCCTTTCGCGAACGGCCGCGCGCGAATGGCGGGAAGGCGACGAGATCGTCGTGACGCAGCTCGATCACGACGCGAACATCTCGCCGTGGCTCGAGCTTGCACACGATCTCGGCCTGGTCGTCCGTTTCGCGGAGATCCGGGACGACACGACGGTCGACCTCGACGACGTTGCCGCGAAGCTCTCGGAGCGCACTCGCGTGGTCGCGTTTCCCTGGGCCTCGAACGCGGTCGGGACGCTCGTCGACGCAGCCCGCGTCGTCGAGCTCGCGCACGAGGCAGGAGCCCTCGCCTGGGTTGACTCGGTCCACTACGCCGCGCACGGGCCCGTCGACGTCGGCGGGATCGAGGCCGACGTTCTCATCTGCTCCCCGTACAAGTTCTGCGGGCCGCATCTCGGGCTCGCGTACGTTCGCGCCGAGCTGCTCGAGCGCTGGCGCCCCTACAAGGTCCGCCCGGCGGCGGACGAGCCACTTGGTCATCGCTTCGAGACCGGAACGCTCGCTCACGAGCTGCTGGCGGGCTTCGTCGCGGCGGTCGACTACCTCCACTCTCTCGGCTGGGATGCGATCACCGCCCACGAGCGCGAGCTCGGTCAGCGTTTCCTCGAGGGCTTGCCCGAGCGGTGCACTCTCTACGGCCTGCCGACGATGGACGGCCGTGTCCCGACGTTCGCGTTCAACCTCGAGGGTCTGGCACCCGCCCAGGCTGCCGAGCGGCTAGGTGACCGGGGCTTCGCCGTCTGGCACGGCAACTACTACGCGCTCGAGGTGATGAAGCGGCTGGGCCTCGACGAGGGCGCAGTCCGAGTGGGCATCGTCCACTACAACACGGCGGACGAGGTCGACCGGCTCCTGACCGAGCTCGACCGGTTATAGGGAAGGCAGCGGCGCCGGCTGGCCCTAGCCCTCTTGCGGCTGAGGCACCTGACGCGGCGCCCAGCGCGTGGCCGGCCGCGCCCGGGCGTAGCTCCGCGCAGCCTGCTCGTCGACGGTGAGGACGACGGGGCCGTGGACGATCAGTCCTTCGTCTGCGCGCTCCTTGAGCAGGTCGGAGACGAATCCCTGGACGAGCCACTCCCGGCCGGCGACGACCGATGCCCGCAGCCTGATCCGAACCAGACGCTCGTCGAGCTCGTTCACCTCCTCGATCCACGGGCGCTTCGCGAACGTCGTGGGCCCTTCCGGCAGGATCCGCTGCACCGCGAAGACGAGGCGCTCGGCGCACTCACGGTCGGTGACGAAGAGCTCGATCGCGAGCTCCTTCAGGCCTTCCGGCAGCACGCGCACGGCCGGGATCTGCGAGTTCGAGACCTGGATCGTCTCCCCATCGAGCGTTCTCAGCTTCGTCCGCCGCAGCGAGACGTCCTCGACGACGCCCTGGAGCTCGAGGGTCGGAATCGCGATCGTGTCGCCGACGGCGTACCAGCGCTCGACGAACATCATCGTTCCGGCGATCACGTCCATCAGCACCCGCTGGATCGCGAAGCCGGCGAGGATGATCACGAACGACGCGCCGACTAGCGTGGAGAGCTTGCTGAGACCGCCGGTCAGCTGCGCGGCCGAGAGCACGACCGCCAGCGCGAAGGCCGCATACGAGGTCGCCGCGCGAACGACGGCGACCGTCGTCTCGCGACGCTTGATGTTGGCAATGCGAACGTCGACGGTCGCTGCGGCGGCTTCCGTCCGCCGGTCGTGCCAGACCAGCACCTTGCGGGCGACGTAAGCGGCGCTACGCGAGACGAGCCACGCAGCCGCGAAAAGAGAGACGATCGTGAACAGATGCAGCATGTCGAGCATCGTTTCGTCAAGGTAGACAAAGCCCTTGAGGGGATCGCAAGTGCCGGCTCCGAATCATTACGTCCGCTTAACCTGATGGCCGAAAAGGACTATTCCGGGACGCCCCTGACGACGAAGCTCGGGGCCAAGCCGGGCGCCGACGTGGTCGTCTATTTCACGACCAGCCGTGCCGAGCTCGAGCGCCGCTTTGCGAAGCTGAAGCGCACCCTCGCGGCCGCGGACGGGCTCTGGATCGCGTACCCGAAGAAAAGCTCGAAGCTGGCCACCGACCTGACCTTCGCGGAGGTGCAGCGAATCGGCCTCGACGCCGGGCTCGTCGACAACAAGAGCATCGCGTTCGACGACGACTGGTCGGCCGTCCGGTTCGTCTACCGGAGAGAGAACCGTTGATGTGGCCGGAGCTATGCGAGCGCCTCGAAGGACGCCTCGTCGTCCTCGAGCCCGTCGAGCGGGAGCACGAAGAACGCTTCTGGGAGGCCGCCCAGGATCCGGAAATCTGGGCGATCACCTCCGCCGACGTCGGCGGCAGCCGCAAGAGCTTCGACGCGTGGTGGGTGCAGCTGCGCGACGCATTTGCCGCCGGCGAGGAAGTGCCCTTCGCAACGGTCTCGCGCGCGGACGGCCGTGTCGTCGGCGGCACTCGTTTCCTCACCTTGCGCCCTGAGCATCGGGGCGTCGAGATCGGCCACACGTGGCTGCGAAGCGAGCTCTGGCAGACGGGAGCGAACGTCGAGGCGAAGCTGCTGATGCTCGAGCATGCGTTCGAGCGGTGTGGCTGTATGCGCGTTGAGTTCAAGACCGACGCGCGAAACGAGCGGTCCCGAAAGGCGATGGAAGCGCTGCCGGCGCGGTTCGAGGGGATCTTCCGCAAGCACATGCTCGTGCGCGGGGGCGAGGTCCGGGACTCCGCGTATTACGCGATCACGGACGACGAGTGGCCAGAGGTGAAGGCAAACCTCGAGCGGCGGCTAGCATCACGCGCGTGACGAGCGGCGACTTCACGCACGTCGAGCAGGTCCGCTTTCGCGATCTCGACCCGATGGGACACGTCAACAACGCGGTTTTCCTGACTTACATCGAGCAAGCCCGCGTCGCCTTCTTCGCAACGGTCGGCGCCGCGACCGCGCTCGAGGACATGAACCTGATCGTCGCCCGCGTCGAAATCGACTTCAGAGCGCCCGTCCGCCTCGGACAAGAGGTGGAGATCTCTGTCCGCGCGAGCCGATTCGGCACGAAGAGCTTCGACTTCGACTACGTGCTCCACGTCGACGGCGAGATCGTCGCCGAGGCGAAGAGCGTCCAGGTTGCCTACGACTACGGGCGCCGCGAACCGATCGAGCTGCCGGCGGAATGGCGAGAGAAACTGACGGCGGTCACAGCGTGAGCACATTCGAGCGCCACACACTGGGGAACGGCCTGCGGGTGCTGCTGGCGCCGATGCACCAGGCGACCTCGGTCACCTGCATGATCATGCTCGCCGCCGGCTCGCGTTACGAGACACGGGAGACGAGCGGCATCGCCCATTTCGCGGAGCACATGTTCTTCAAGGGGACGCAACGGCGCCCGACGGCCCGCGACATCGGCATGGAGGTCGACGGCATCGGTGGCGAGTTCAACGCCTTCACCGGCAAGGAGTACACGGGGTACTTCGTCAAGTGCGCGACGGAGTTTCGGGACACGGCGCTCGACGTCCTCGTCGACATGCTCCGGAACTCGAAGTTCGCCGAAGACGAGATCGAGCGAGAGAAGGGCGTGATCGTCGAGGAGATGAACATGTACTACGACACGCCGCGGGACTTCATCGGCGGCGTCTACGAGGAGCTCCTCTACGGCGACCAGCCGCTCGGCTGGGACATCATCGGCCGGAAGGAGACGGTCCGCGAAGCGAAGCGCGAGACGTTCCTCGACTACACGGAGCGCTGGTACCACCC
>DASQWX010000221.1:0-8257 GCA_035640035.1 Gaiellaceae bacterium | reverse complement strand
GGCGGGGAGCCTCGGCGAACGCCTCGAGGTGCGTGTCGACAACCCGGACCGTGCGTCCGTGCAGCTTCAGGTCGGCCGCAGCCCAGCCGCGGCTCGCCGTGACCGGGCCGAAGTGAAGGGCAAAGGCGTAGTCGCGGCACGGACGGACACCGGGGTCGAGCTCCTCAGCGAGCAGGGCTCCGTGCTTCGAGACTTCGGTGTCAAGGCCCGAGCAGCCGCGCTCTCGGGCACTCGCCTGGCCGTGCGGACGGGAGCCGCGATCAGCTCTACGACGCCGGCTCGGGCCGGCTCATCGGCACCTCCCCCGTGGGCGCGAACGTCAGGCTGGAGGACCTCGAAGGCGACCTCTTGGTCACGAGCTCGAGCGGCGTCGTGGCTGTTCGCAGGCTCAGCGACGGCCGAACGACGTCGTTCCGACCCGGCGGAGCCGCGAGCGCGCAGCTCGAGCAGCCGGGTCTCTTCGTCGCCGGAGCCCACCGGGTCACGTTCACGCGATGGGCGCGCTCGTGCGCAGGCTAGGCGGCTAAACGAACCCCTCGAGGGGAGCCGAGCGCATCGGCTCCCCAGCGTCCCCTCGACGCCCCTCCCCAGAACTTGTGCGTTCCTTCTAGACGCGGGCCGATAGCGCGATCTTCCCCGCGGCTTCAAAAACGCAATCCGGGCTGCGATCCTCGTGCGGTGCCGACCTCCTTTCGCCGGCGCCTCGGCGAGTCGCTTCGTGCGTTCGTGGCGGTCTTCGCCAACCGCGATCTGCGCCGGATCGAACTCGCGTGGAGCGGCTCGATCGTCGGGCAGTGGGGTTACGAGATCGCGCTCGCGGTCTACGCCTATCGCGCGGGAGGCGTGACGGACGTCGGTCTCGTCGCGCTCGTCCGTCTTCTCCCTGCCGCCGTCGTAGCGCCCTTCGCCGCACTACTGGGCGACCGCTTCCGCCGCAGGCGAATCATGGTCGCAGCCGACCTCGCACGTGTCTGTGCGATGGGTGGAGCGGCGGCCGCGGTCTTCGCCGGATCACCAGCCGTGCTCGTCTACGCGCTTGCGGTCGTCACCGCGGTGACGGGAACAGCGTTCGCGCCGGCACAGTCGGCCCTGCTGCCCTCGCTCGCGCGGACGCCCGAGGAGCTGACCGCCGCCAATGCGACCTCGACGACCCTGGAGAGCCTGGCGTTTTTCATCGGGCCTGCGCTCGGCGGCGTCCTGCTCGCAGTCACGAGCGTCGGCGCCGTCTTCAGCGTGACCGCGTCGCTGTTCCTGGGCTCGGCGCTCGTCCTAGGTGGGATCCGTAGCGACAGCCGCGGCGAGCCACGCGCGGAGCCGGACAGCATCCTTCGCGAGGCGCTCGCGGGTTTTCGCGCGATCGCGGCGGAGCACCGGCTCCGGCTCATCGTCGGCCTCTACGGCGCGCAGACGCTCGTCGCCGGGGTCATGCGCGTCCTCCTGGTCGTCACCGCGCTTCGGATCCTCGACCTCGGGCCGTCCGGCGTCGGCTTCCTCAACTCGGCCGTAGGCATCGGCGCACTCGCCGGAGTCCTCGTTGTCTTCGCGGCACTCGGGGGCAGCCGGCTGGCCGCGATGCTCGGAGTGGGGATTCTCCTCTGGGGTGTGCCGCTGATGGTTCTCGGCCTCGAGCCAAGCGTCCCGGCGGCACTCATCTGGTTCACGATCATCGGCCTCGGTAACACGCTCGTCGACGTCGCGGGGGTGACGCTGATCCAGCGCACCGCGCCGGACGAAGTACGGGCCCGCGTCTTCGGCGTGCTCGAGAGCGTCTTCCTGGGGACGATCGGAATCGGGGCAGTCATCGCCCCGCTCCTCACGTCGGCGTTCGGGGCGCGCGGGGCGCTCGTCGTGGCCGGCGTCGCCCTCTCGGCCGTGGTGCTCCTCTTCTGGCTTCCCCTGCTGCGAATCGACGCGCCGGCACCGGTGCCGGCGTCCGACCTGGCGCTCCTTCGCGGAATCCCGATCTTCGCGCCGCTCCCGCCGGCGACGCTGGAGCAACTCGGCTCCCACCTCTCCCCGGTCCGCCTTCCCGCCGCCGAGGTCGTCTTCAGCCGTGGTGAGCCGGGAGATCGCTTCTACGTGATCGAACACGGGGAGGTAACCGTTTTGCCCGACGGTCGCCGGCCGGTGACGCTCGGCCGCGGCGACTACTTCGGAGAGATCGCGCTGCTCCGCGCTGTCCCGCGGACGGCGACGGTGACGGCACGCACCGACGTCGATCTGCTCGCCCTCGAGCGAGACGTCTTCATCGCCGCGGTGACGGGGCACGCCCCGAGCGCCGATGCTGCCGACGCCGTCATCGCCACCCACCTCGGCTCGTCGCCGGTGCGCGCCTAGGAGGGTTTGGCGAAAAACAGTCGGTGCCGCCGGCGCACACTGCTCGCCCGCTGAGCTGCGTCCTCGGTCGCGCCAATAGCATTGGCTATTGACGCTCCCTGCGTCCTTGTCAGCGACCGAGCAGCGCACGCCGTCGACGAGCGGCTTTCCGCCAAATCCTCCTAGTCGATCAGCTTCCGCGTCATCGCGTGAATCGCGATGCGCCAAAGGAGCAGGCCGAAGAGCACGAGCACAGCGAGCCGGCCGACATCGACCCAGCCGTCCCAGCCGTAGATGACGAGGTCGCGGACGAGCACGACGCAGTGGTGAAGCGGGTTGAGGTTCGCGAGCACCTTTGCCCAGGTCGGGAACTGGTCGAGCGGGAAGAACGAGCCCGCGAGCAGGAAGAGGGGCGTCAGCACGGCGCTGACGATGTAGTTGAAGTTCTCGATCGACTTGGCATAGCCGGCAACCGCGATGCCGAAGTTCGCCCAGCCGAAGCCAGCCAGCCAGTTGATCAGCGGGACGCCCAGCATCCCCCAGGCCGGATCCAGCCCGAATGCGATCGCCACCAGCATCGGCACGCATCCGTAGACCCCGGCCCGTGTCGCGATCCAAATCGCCTCGGCGGAGACCAGCTCCTCCGTATCGACCGGTGCCGCGAGGATCGCGTCGTACGTTCGCTGGAACTGGTACTTGACGAACGTTCCGAACATGGCCGGAAACGCGCTCGAGAACAGCACCGCTGTCGCGACGGTGCCCGAGCCGACGAACTGGACGTAGTCGAGCCCGCCGATCTTGCTGACGAGCGAGCCGAAGCCGAAGCCGAAGGCGAGCAGGTAGATCGTCGGCTCAACGGTTGAGGAGAACGTGCTCGACCGCCAGTACGACGAGTAGTTGACGACCTCGCGGACGAGCACGCCCGTCAGCGCCGGGCGCTCGAGCCGGCCGAGCCGTTTGGTCGTCTCGACCGCGCTCATGCGATCTCCTCGCCGGTGAGCAGGACGAAGACGTCCTCGAGATTCGCAGGACGCCGCTCGCCGTCGATCTCGAAGCCGTTCGACCCGTCGGCCCCGAGGACCGAGATGCTCGTGCCGGTACGGCGCGTTCGCATCCCGGCCGCACCTGCCTCGGCCTCGACCTCCGCGAGCCGGGTCGGCGGGCCGTAGACCTCGATCACCTCTTGGCCGGCATGCTCGATCACGAGCTCGCGCGGCGGCCCCGAGGCGACCGAGCGGCCGTGCGACATGATCAGGACAGTGTCACAGAGGCGCTGTGCCTCCTCGATGTAGTGCGTCGACATCAGGATGGTGGTGCCTTCCGTTCGGAGCGCGTCGATCAGGGCCCAGATCTCCTGGCGGACCTGGGGATCGAGACCGACGGTGGGCTCGTCGAGGAGGACAAGCCGGGGCCTGTGGACGAGGCCACGCGCGATCAACAGCCGGCGGCGCATTCCGCCGGAGAGCTTGTCCACGCGGGTGTCGCGGCGGTCGCGGAGCTTGGCCATCTCGATCGCACGCTCGATCGCGTCGCGGCGCTCCGCGCGGCCGATCCGGTACAGGTGCGCAAAGACGAGGAGGTTCTGCTCGACCGTCAGCGTCACGTCGAGGTTGTCGAGCTGGGGCACGACGCCGCACGCGGCGCGGGCCATCTTCGACTCCTGCGGAAGCTTGAAGCCGAGTACCGCGAGGTCGCCTTCGTCCGCGATCGACTGGGCCGTCAGCAGCCGCATCGTCGTCGACTTGCCCGCCCCGTTCGGGCCCAGGAGACCGACGCACGTGCCGACAGGAACGTCGAGATCGAGGCCGTTCACGGCCATGATCGGGCCGTACCGCTTGACGACACCACGGAGCCGGATGGCGAGCTCGCTCACGTTGTCAGCATGCCAGCCGCATGCGGCTCGTCTTCGTCCCGCCCGGGACGCGAAGTCTCACCGACTTCTTAGGCCGCAGTCAGGTTGCTCTTAGGCGCCGGCGGTTCACTCGACTCGAGCAAACGCACGACGGACGCGAGAAGGAGGTCTATTGACATGTAAACGGTCGGGACCAATCCACAGACGCAGACGCGGCGCCCCCCGGCGCCGCGTCTGCGTTCAGACGTTACGCAATCGAACCGGGACCGTGCCAAACGCCGGACACAGCCTGGCCGGATCGCTTCGCGGCCGGTACCACGGAGGCAGCGACCCGAAGGAGGATCAGTGCCCGGAACCCCGCTTCGCGCCCTCGTGCTCACTCTGCTCGCCGCCGCCCCAGCCGGCGGAGCCGTTGCCGTTACGCGCGTGGCCGATGACGACGCCTCGACCGTCATTCAAGGATGCGTGAGGAAAGACGGCCGCCTCCGGGTGGTTGCGAGGGCGGCCGACTGCCGCAGGACCGAGCGAGCGATCGTCTGGAACGTGAGCGGGCCCCAGGGCGAGTCCGGCCTGCCCGGGCCTACAGGACCGCCGGGGCCGGCCGGGCTGCCCGGCCCGGCCGGAGCAGACGGAGCTCCCGGCCCGGCCGGGCCTCAGGGCCCGCCGGGCCTGCAGGGCGAGCGCGGCCCGCAGGGGCCGAGGGGCGAGCCCGGCACGAGCATCGACGCCCTCGAGCGCCTCAACGGCGTCGCCTGCCGGGCCGAGGGCCGCAACGGCACGATCGTCCTGACCTACGACAGCACGGCCCACGCCGTCTTCACCTGCGCGGCCGCGCCGGCCGAGGCGGCCGTCCGGGTAAACGAGCTCTGCACCGGAACGGCGGCATCGGCGAGCGACGAGTTCGTCGAGTTGTACAACGCGGGCCCGAGCCCGGCGGATCTTGGCGGCTTCAAGCTCGTCTACCGCTCCGGGGCTGGAACGAGCGACGTCGCGCTCGGAGCGATCCCGGACGGGACGACCCTTGCGCCCGGAGGCTTCTACTTCTTCGGCGGCAGCGGCTACGCGGGCGCGAAAAAGCCCGACCAGTCGTTCTCCTCGTCGATGGCCGCCACGGCCGGCGGGGTCGGCCTACGCGATGCGAGCGGGAAGCTCGTCGACTCGATCGGGTACGGGACGGCAACGAACGCGTTCGTCGAGACGCGCCCAGCCGCTGCGCCTCCGTCAACCGCGCCGCCGGGCTCGAGCAGCATCCGCTTGCCCGACGGCGCGGACACGAACGACAACGGCGCCGATTTCACCGTCACGGCTGCCCCCACGCCCGGTGGGCCCAACGCGGCGGGTTGACGACGGTCAGCCCGCCGCTTCGGCCTTGCGCAGGCCCCGGAACGCCCAGAGCGAGAAGGCGATCGCGAGAGCCAGCGCCGCCCCGAACGCAGCCGCAACTTCGGTCGGCGTGCCGGCCAGAAAGCCGCGACCCGCCTCGAGCACGCGCGTGACGGGGTTGATCACCGCGACTGCGTGGATCCAGCCTTCGAGCAGGGACAGCGGCACGTAGACGGGCGCGAAGAACAGAACGAGGAAGACCGGCAGCTGCATGATCGGCCCGGCCTGCATCGTCCTGAGGCGCATTGCCACGCCGGCCGCCCAGAGCAACGCCGCCGCGTTGAGGATCACAGCCAGCGCGTAGAGGCCGAACAGGTCGACGCCGCTCCCGCCGACCTGCATCCCGACCGCGAAGGCAATCGCGGTGAGGATGGCCGCGGTCGCACACCAGCGCACGAGCGCGGCGATCGCGTAGCCGAGGACGATCCCGCTGCGGTTCGGCGCCGCCAGCAACAGACGCCGCGCGAACCCGCCCTCGAAGTCGCGCGCAATCCCGAAGCCTGTGAAGACACCGCCGAACGCAGCTGATTGGAGCAAGACGAACACGAACTGGAATGCGGTGTAGCCCTCTGGGTAGTTGAAGCCGGGGACATCGTGGACCCGCGAGAGCCCACCCGCGAAGGCGGTGAAGAAGAAGAGCGGGAAGACGAGTGAGGGCACGAACAGGGACGGGTTGGTGAAGACGTTGTGCAGCGTCCGCCAGGCGACGCCGCGGGCGACGGCAAGCATCCTCATGTCCGCTCCATCCTCACGCGGAGGGCCCAGCTCGCAAGGAGGAGAGCGGCGACAGCGATCGTCGCCGCGATGCCGAACCCGAGGCCGAGAGCCTGCCCGTCCCAGCCCGTGATGATCAGACTCCGGACGCACTCGATCAGGTACGAGACCGGGTTGACCGTCGCGAGATCGCGGAACCAGGTCGCCGCGATCAGGTTGCGCGGGATGTTCATCGAGGAGAGGAAGAGAAAGACGAAGAAGGCCGGAAACAGGCTCTGGACGGCTTCCCCCGAGCCCGTCCGCAGCGCGGCGAATGCGCCGAGGGCGCCGAAGCCGAGCGCGACGAGGACGGCAAAGCCGAAGAGCACCAGCACGCCGAGCGGCCCGGATTCCGGCCGGACGCCGACCGCAAAGCCGACGCTCAGATAGACCGCCGCCTGAACGACACCGAGCGTCAGGACTCCTCCGAGCTGGCCGGCGAGAAGCGCGATCCCGCGCATCGGCGTCAGCGAGAGCCGGCTGAGGAAGCCGGTCTGGATGTCGCGCGCGAGATCCGTGCCGGCGTTCATCGTCGCGAAGAGCGCGCCCTGGATGAACGGGACCGCCAGCGCGAAGGCGACGAACGAATTGGTCGGGAAGCCGGGCAGCCGCGTCTCGGCTTTCAGCCCGCCCGAGTTGACCGCCAGGAGCAGCATCGGAAACAGCAGCGGAGCGACGACGTTCGCGGGCTGGCGGACGGTCCGCACGACCGAGCGCCGCGCGAGCAGGAAGACCTGGTCCGCGAAGACGTTCACGCGGCTTCGATGGCGAGGTCCCGGCGCGCCGGCTGGGTCTCCTCCTCTTCGTCGGAGCCCTCGAGCGAGCGGCCGGTCTTGGCGAGGAAGACGTCGTCGAGCGACGGCTGGTGCAGCTGCAGGTTCTCGACCTTGATGCCGGCGCTGTCGAGCGCGCGAACGACGTCCGCAAGGTCGGTCTCGCCCGTCCTCAGGCGAACGCCCACGCCCTTCGTCGAGCCGCACGGATCGCCGAACCGGGCGAGGATCTCGGCCATCCGATCGGCATCGTCCGGATCCGCGGGAATTGCCTCGACCGTCGGCCGGCCGACCTGCGCCTTCAGCTCGGCGGGCGTGCCCTCGGCGACGATGTGACCGTGGTCGATGATGCCGACCCGGTCCGCAAGGACGTCGGCCTCCTCGAGGTACTGAGTCGTGAGAAAGACGGTGACCCGATCCTCCCGCGCAAGCCGTGCGACCTCTTCCCAGAGCGCGGTCCGGCTCTGGATGTCGAGGCCGGTCGTCGGCTCGTCGAGGAAGAGCACGCTGGGGCGGTGGACGAGCGCCATAGCGAGGTCGAGTCGCCGCTTCATCCCGCCCGAATAGCCACGCACCTTGCGGTCGGCTGCATGAGTCAGGCCAACGCGCGCGATCAGCTCGTCTGCTCGCTGGTTTCGCTCGTTCCGAGGGAGCGCCTGCAGGGACGCCTGGAGGCGGAGATGCTCGCGCCCAGTCAGCAGCGGATCGAGCGCCGCCTCCTGCAGCGCCGCGCCGATCGCGGCCCGGACCTTCGGTCCCTCGGAGACGACGTCGTAACCGGCGACGCGCGCCGAGCCCGACGTCGGCGGCAGCAGCGTCGTCAGCATATGGACGGTCGTCGACTTGCCGGCGCCGTTCGGACCCAGGAAGCCGTAGATCTCTCCGGCGGAGACGCCAAGATCGATCGCGTCGACCGCGCGAGGGCCGTTCTTGAACTCCCTGACGAGCGCGCGCGCCTCGATTGCGTAATCGGCCATTCGGCGCCGAAGCCTACCGAAATACTTGATGTTGTCAAATACCTACTGCATCAAGTAATATGGACCACGTGGCGGTGCAGGCGAAGCCGAAGACGGGGCCGGCTCACGAGGCCCAGAAGCTCTTCTTCGAGCTCGGCATGGCTCAGCGGGTGAAGGTCGGTGCGAAGCTCGCGGAGCTCGGCCTCAGCTTCTCCCAGGCCCAC
>DASQWX010000220.1:0-11049 GCA_035640035.1 Gaiellaceae bacterium | reverse complement strand
GACGTACTCGACCAGGAAGTCCCAGATCTCCTGCTGCCGTCCGGTGAGCACTGCGCCTCCTTCGTTGATTGCGAACGTATGTTCGACAGCGAGCGTAGCGTTCCTTCCGGATGGCGTCAATGCCAGGTCACCGGCCTGCTCAAGCTCGGACCGGTTTCAGGGACAGGCACCTGCGGTGCCAGTCCCTACCTAGACCGTCCTTGGCAGATCTATGAACAAAGCTCTTTGCGCTGCCAGGGCATCGCTTGCGATGCCCGTCTAAGAGGCAGTGCCGACCTGCGCGGCACTGCCGCTAAACCCCGCTTAGGGAGACGTCAGGTCACAAATAGAGGTACGAGTGCGCTGCAAGGGCATCGCTTGCGATGCCCGTCTAAGAGGCAGTGCCGACCTGTGCGGCACTGCCGCTAAACCCCGCGTAGGGAAACGTCAGGTCACAAATAGAGGTACGAGTGCGCTGGAGAGGACTTGAACCTCCACGGGGTTTTAACCCCACAAGGCCCTCAACCTTGCGCGTCTACCAATTCCGCCACCAGCGCGCGGGCGGATTGTAGCGGCGGGTTTCGGTCGCTCGGAAGTTAGGCTTCGGCCCGCGTGAGAGCGCTGTGCGAAGAAGCTGTCTCTGCGGCGCTCGGGGCCGGGGCGTCATACGCCGACGCCCGGGCGATCGTCCGGCGCTCTCAGTTGGTCTCGACCAAGGACCGGCGCGTCGACCGCGTCGACGACATCGAGAGCGAGGGGATCGGCGTGCGCGTACTCGTCGACGGCGCCTGGGGCTTCGCTTGCGATCGGCGTCTCGACGAAAGTGGTGCTCGTGACGCCGCGGCCCGCGCGGCCGCGTTCGCCAAGGCTGCGCCGGGAAGGCACGAGCGCCGGCTGGCACCGCTCGAGCCCGCGCAGGGCGAGTACCGCACGCCGCGCGAGCAGGATCCGGTCGACGTTCCGCTCGGGGACAAGATCCAACTCTGTCTCGCCGCAGAGGAAGGGATGAACAACGGCGACGTCAAGGTGACGATGGCGTTCGTTCGAGCGATGCGGGAACGAAAGGTGCTCGTTTCGTCGGAGGGAACTGCGGTCGACCAGGATCTCGTCGAGTGTGGAGGCGGCATCGACGCGATGGCCTCCGACGGCGAGATCTCGCAGATGCGCAGCTATCCCAGCGCGCACGAGGGGTCGAGCGCGGCGGCCGGCTGGGAGTACGTGCTCGGGCTCGACCTGGCTCGCGAGGCGCCGCGGGTCGCCGAACAGGCATCGGCTCTGCTGCACGCGCCGGTCTGCCCTCCGGCGATCACAACGGCGGTGATCGACTCCGAGCAGATGGTGCTCCAGGTGCACGAGTCGACCGGCCATCCAACGGAGCTCGACCGGATCTACGGGACGGAGGCGGCGTATGCCGGCACGAGCTTCCTCCATCCCGGCGACCTCGGCTCGCTCCGCTACGGGTCCGAGCGCATGAACATCACCGCCGACCCGACGACCCCGCTCGGGCTCGGAACGTTCGGCTACGACGACGAAGGCGTGCCCGCGGAGCGGACGCCGATCGTCGAGCAAGGGATCCTCCGCGGGTTCCTGACCTCACGCGAGACGGCGGCACAGATCGGCAACGGACGTGGAGGGTCGATGCGCGCGGACGGGTGGAGCCGGATGCCCCTCGTCCGGATGACGAACCTCCATCTCGAGCCGGGCGAAGGGACGCTCGACGACCTGCTCGCCGACGTCGACGACGGTGTCTACTTCGAGACGAACAAATCCTGGTCGATCGACGACAAGCGCCTGAACTTCCAGTTCGGAACTCAGGTTGCGTGGGAGATCAAGCGCGGCAAACGCGGTCGCTTGCTCCGTGACGCCACGTACACGGGAGTGACTCCGGTCTTCTGGGGCTCGCTCGACGCGGTGGCAGGACCTGAGGCCTGGGTTCTCTACGGGTTGACGAACTGCGGCAAGGGGCAGCCGGGCCAGCACGCGCACGTAAGTCACGGCGCCGCGCCCGCGCGGTTCCGGAACGTCCAGGTCGGCGTCGCGCAGGCGTGAGTCGGGCGCTCGACCTCGCCGAACGGGCCGTCAAGGCCGCACGGGGCGAAGGTGCCGAGGCCGTCGTCCAGGCAGAGCACTCAGGCTTCGCGCGCTTTGCCGGCTCGGAGGTCCATCAGCCAACACTGATCGAGAACGAAAGCGTCTTCCTTCGTGTCGTCCGCGGTCGGCGCATCGGAGCGGCGGCCGGCAACCGGGTCGACGACGAGGGCCTACGCGAGCTTGCCGCGCGGGCGGGCGAGGCCGCCGACGCGTCGCCGGAGGATCCCGACCTTCCCGACCTTGCGGGGCCTGCGGAGCTCCCCCAGGTCGACGGCTACGACGAGGAGACCGCGGCAGTCGGCCCGGACGAGCAAGCGCGACTCGCGGCAAGCGCAATCGGGGCGGCAAACGGAACGCCCGTCTATGGATTCTTCACGAGCGGGACCGCGACCACGGCAGTCGTGACCTCGGCGGGCTTCTCCGGCGAGGCGGTGTCGACCGATGCGCTCGCGCTCGCCCTTGCGGCGACGGACACGGCCTCAGGCTATGCCGAGCAGACCGCGTGGGCGGTTCGCAACGTCGACCCAGCGTCCGTGGCCCACGCGGCGGTCGAGGTCGCGGAGCGAACCGCAAACGCGAGCGAGGTGGAGCCGGGGTCGTATCGCGCCGTTCTCGCGCCATGCGCGCTCGGAGAGCTCCTGCAGTACTTCGCGTTCGACGCCTTCAGCGGTCTCGCACTGCTGGAGGAGCGCAGCTACCTCAGCGGCAGGCTGGGCGAGCGCCGGTTCGACGAGAAGGTCTCGATCTTCGACGACGCTCTCGATTCGCGTGGCCTGCCGAAGCCGTTCGACTTCGAAGGAGTACCGAAGCAGCGTGTGACTCTCGTCGAGAACGGCGTCCTCCGCGGCGCCGTCTGGGATTTGGCGAGTGCAGCGCGCGCCAAGAACGGTCAACGCTCGACGGGCCATGCACCGCCGCCCTCATTGCGCCGCTGGGGGCCGATCGCGTTCGCGCTCTCGGTCGCGGGCGGTGACGCCGAATCGGTCGACGAGCTCCTCGAGCTCGTTGGCGAAGGCATTTTCGTCACGCGCCTGCACTATCTCGGCGTCGTCGAGCCGCGCCAGGGAATCCTGACGGGGATGACGAGGGACGGCACCTTCCGCATCCGCGACGGGAAGCTCGCCGAGCCCCTTTTCAACCTGCGCTTCACCGTCGCCGTGCCGGACGTGCTCGCCGACGTTCCCGGTCTGACCCGCGCGACCACGCTCGTGAACGAAGCGGCCTTCTACGATGAGCGGTTCGCGTACGGAGCGCTCGTGCCCGCGATCGCGACGGCGCGTTTCGACGTCACCGGCGTCGGGGGCGCGCCGGGGATCTAACTATTTCAGCAAGTGGAAGAGGGCGACCGTGTTCGCGAAGAAGAGGATCCCAACCACGACCGTCAGGCGGGTCAGGTTTCGCTCGACGATATGCGTCCCGCCTTGCGACGCCGGCGTGAAGCCCATGCCGCCGAAGCCGGTGTCGCGCCCGGAGTGCATCAGGATTAGGCCAACGAGGGCGATCGAAAGCAGGACGTGTATGACCGCAAGAACCGGCAACATTCGCTCGGCCAGGATAGCCGAGCGGCCTTCCTCTTACCGGCCGGCGGCCTCGATGATCGCCTCTACCAGCTCCGAGGCGATCCGGTCCTTGGTCACGTAGCCGGCCGCCCCGGCGTCCCGGGAGCGGTCGATGTCGGCCGCCGCGTTGGAGCCGGTCAGCATCAGCACGCACGCGGCGGGACGCAGTTCCCGGATCCGTCGCGTCGCCTCGACGCCGTCCATGACCGGCATGCTGATGTCCATCAATACGACGTCCGGCTCGAGCTCGAGCGCGAGCTCGACTGCCTCGGCGCCATTACGGGCCCGGCCGACGACTTCGATCGAGCTCTCGCCGGCGAGGATCGCTTCGAGAGCCTCGGCGAAGAGCCGATGGTCGTCGGCGATCAGGACACGAATCCGGTCGTTCAATCTGCTGGCCGCGGCTTCCACTGTCTCGTAGAACGGAACTCTGCGCAGCTAGGCTTCGGCCGTGCAAGCCGGCGACGCGCGCGAGCGGATCCAAAAGCTGCTCGTTACCGGCGACAATCGCCTCAAGCAGGGGGTCGACCCGGCGAAGGTGCAACAGAGCTACGACCAGGCGCTCGCGCTTGCGCGGGAAGCTGGGCTCGAGGAGACGATCAGGCCATTGGTGGAGATTCGCCTCGCCGATCTCGAGCGGCTCGCTCCAGGATCTCCCCCACCCGGCGCGCCTGCTCATTGACGTCGTGCCGCTCGGCGGCGGCGCGGGCGGCGAGGTTGGGACAGGGCAGCTCCGAGGCAGCCCGCAGTGCCGCGGGGAGTTCGATCTCGTCGAACGGGTCGACAAGGACGCCCGCTTCCGGCGGGACGAAATCGGGCGGGCCGCCGACCGCCGTTGCGACGACCGAGCGTCCGCACGCCATCGCCTCGAGCAGAGCCTGACCGAAGGGCTCGACCAGGCTCGGCTGGCAGACGACGTGAGCGTCGGCGATCAGGCCCGGGATCCGCTCGTATGGAACGGCACCGAGGAGGCGGACTCGCGGTCGCCCTTCGAGCTCGCGGCGTAGCGGGCCGTCGCCAACGAAGGTGAGCGTTCCGTCGCCGAGCGCCTCGAACGCCTGCGCCAGGCGGACGACGTTCTTGCGCTCGGTCAGCGAGCCAAGACAGAGGAAGGCCACGGGCCCGTCGGGCGGCGGCGAGGGTCGGAAGCGATCGAGGTCGACGCCGCTGTCGACGACCTGTGTCTTCCCCCGGGCGGCCGGTACCTTCGCCTCGAGCTCGCGGCGAAGGTAGTCGGAGACGGCGATCACCACGCTCGCGCGGCGGACGACCACGCTGGTCGACGCCCGTACGCCCGGAATGGAGCCGATGTTGGCGACGTCCTGGCCGTGGGCGGTGACGACGAGCGGCGCGCGGGAGGCAAGCGCCGCGATCAGGCCGGTCGGAACGAGGAAATGGGCGTAGACGACGGCCGGGCGAAACCGGCGCGCGGCGGCGATCGTCCGGGCGGCGAGGCGCGCGTACTTCGCTTTGCCGCCCGCGCGACTCGTCAGCACCGCGCGCTCGATCGTGTGCCCGCGGGCCGCAAGCGCCTCTTCGAGCCCGCGGACGAAGACGCCGTAGTCGGGCTCGGAAGCGCCCGGGTACATCTGCGAGACGAGCAGGATGCGCATGGCGGAGCAGTTTCACGGTTTCGGCGCAGAGCCGTCACCCACGCGGGCGCTTTCGGGAGGTAGCGTCGCCTGCGAGGGCGGAGGGTTCTTCCCCACCCTGAGGGTGGGGGGTCGCGCGCGCGTGAACATAAAGAAGGCGCGCATGCCTCAGGAGGGCGGCGCGGCCTAGGGGCGCTGGGCGTCGTACATGCCGAACTCGTCGCGCAACGCGTTGCAGATCTCGCCGACCGTGCAGCGGGCTCGCAACGCCTCATGCATCGGCGGCAAGAGGTTCGCATCGCCGCGCGCCGTCTCGCGGACTCGCGCGAGCGCGGCTGCCGCCTCGTCCGCGTTGCGCTCGGCGCGCACGCGTGCCGTCCGCTCGAGCTGGCGGCGCTCGGCCTCGGGATCGAGACGGTGGAGCTCGATCTGCTCCGACTCCGGCTCGACGTACTTGTTGACGCCGACGATCACCCTCTCCCCCGCTTCAACCTGGTGGGTGTACGCAAACGCGGCCTGCTCGATCTCCTGCTGGACGAAGCCTTGCTCGATCGCCGCCACCGCGCCTCCGAGCTCGTCCACCCGCTCGATCAGCTCGCTCGCGCGCTCCTCCAGCTCGTTCGTCAGATCCTCGAGGAAGAACGAGCCGCCCAGGGGATCGGCCGTGTCGGTGCCACCCGCCTCGTGGGCGAGGATCTGCTGCGTCCGTAGGGCGACCCGTACGGAGCGCTCGCTCGGTAGCGCAAGTGCCTCGTCGAACGCGTTCGTGTGGATCGACTGCGCGCCGCCGCACACGGCCGAGAGCGCCTGTACCGCCACCCGGACGACGTTGTTCTCCGGTTGCTGGGCAGTCAGTGTCGACCCGCCGGTCTGGGCGTGGAACCGCAGCGCCTGCGCCTTCGGATTTTCGACGCCGAACCGGTCCCGCATGATCCGCGCCCACAGCCGCCGCGCCGCCCGGAACTTCGCCACCTCCTGGAAGAAGTGGTTGTGGGCGTTGAAGAAGAACGAGAGCCGCTCGCCGAACTCGTCCGGCGACAGCCCGGCGTCGACGGCGGCTTGGCAGTAGGCGATCCCGTTCGCGAGCGTGAAGGCGAGCTCCTGAACCGCCGTCGAGCCGGCTTCGCGGATGTGGTAGCCGGAGATCGAGATCGTGTTCCAGTTCGGCAACCGCTCGGCGCAATAGGCGAACAAGTCGGTCGTCAGCCGCATCGACGGGCGTGGCGGAAAGATGTAGTTCCCACGCGCGATGTACTCCTTGAGGATGTCGTTCTGGACGGTGCCGCGGAGCCGGGCCCCGCTTACTCCTTGCTCCTCGCCGACGAGCTCGTAGAGGAGCAGGAGCAGCGAAGCGGGCGCGTTGATCGTCATCGAGGTGGAGACCTCGGCTAGCGGGATCCCGTCGAAGAGAAGCTCCATGTCGGCCAGCGAGTCGATCGCGACACCGGTCCGGCCGACCTCGCCGGCGGCGCGAGGGTCGTCGGAGTCGTAGCCGAGCTGCGTCGGGAGATCGAAAGCAACCGAGACACCGTGCTGTCCGCGCTCGAGGAGGTAGCGGAAGCGGGCGTTGGTCTCCTCGGCGGAAGCGAACCCGGCGTACTGGCGGATCGTCCACGGCCGACCGCGGTACATGTCCCTGTATGGGCCGCGGGTGAACGGGAAGTCGCCCGGCAGCTCGAGCTCCGGTCCCTGGACGTCCTCCTCGGTGTAGACCGGCTTGACCTCGATCCCGGAGTCGGTCTCGCGCCGGTCTTCGGTGGTCGCCATCGTGAAAGATGGTACGCGGTGAAGGTCAAGGTGAGGTTGTTCGCGGGCTTGCGCGAGCGAGCCGGCTTCGCCGAGTGTGAGCTCGAGGGAGTCGAGCGGGTCGCGGACGTTTGGCCTGCGCTCGGGCTGGGTGACGAGCCCGAAGGCCTGCTCTACGCGGTCAACCGCGAGTACGCCGGCGCCGGCCGTCGCCTCGCGGACGGTGACGAGGTCGCGCTGATCCCGCCCGTCTCGGGCGGGGCGTTTCGGGTCACGACCCAGCCGCTCTCGCTGGACGCGGTCGTGGACGAGGTCGCCGACGAAAGCGCCGGAGCGATCGCCACGTTTCTCGGGACAGTGCGCCGTGAATCGCGGGGCCGGACTGTCCTCTACCTCGAGTACGAGGCGTACGCCGAGATGGCCGAGGAGGTGATGGCGCAGCTGGCCGCCCAGCTCGGGGAGCAGTACGACGTCTGGGGTGTGGCGATCCACCACCGCGTCGGCCGGGTGGAGATCGGCGAGGCGAGCGTCGCCATCGCCGTCTCCGCGGCCCACCGCGAGGAAGCCCTGGCCGCGTGCAAGGCCGCGATCGACACCCTCAAGCAGACGGTGCCGCTGTGGAAGAAGGAGGTCTACGAGGGCGGCGAGGAGTGGATCGGGCGCGGTTCATAAATTCAAGCCGGGCCGCGAGAGGCACGCCAGTTACACGCCTCTAGCAGGTTGTGCCAGCGCGGGCGCGTTCCTAGACTCGGCTCGTGCCGGCTTGTCCTGTTTGCCGCTACCACGCCGCTGAGGTCTTCAAGTTTTGCCCCGAGTGCGGGGCAGCGGCGGCCACACGCACCTCCGAGCAGCGCAAGGTCGTGACCGTGCTCTTCTGTGACGTGGTGGGGTCGACGGCGCTCGGCGAGTCGACCGATCCGGAGGTGTTGCGGGCGCTGCTGGCGCGCTACTTCGGGCGGATGAAGGCGATCGTCGAGGGGCACGGCGGCACGGTCGAGAAGTTCATCGGCGACGCGGTCATGGCCGTCTTTGGCATCCCAGTCGTGCACGAGGACGACGCCCTCCGCGCCTGCCGCGCGGCGGTCGAGATGCGCAAGGCCTTCCCCGAGCTTGGGATTGCGGGCCGGATCGGCATCGCTACGGGCGAGGTCGTCAGTGGCACCGAGGAGCGCCTCGCGACTGGTGACGCCGTTAACGTCGCCGCCCGCCTGCAGCAGGCGGCGCCGCCGGGAGAGGCGCTTGTCGGGGAAGAAACCCGCGCGCTTGTTGCCGTCGCAGTCGATGTCGAGCCGGTCGAGCCGCTTGTGCTTAAGGGGAAGGCGGAGCCGGTGCCGGCCTTCCGACTGCTTGACGTACGCGAGGCGCCAGAGCGCCGCCCGGAGGGGCGCTTCGTCGGGCGTGAGCGGGAGCTCGCGGCGCTCAAAGAGGCGTGGGAGCGAGTTCTAGCCGAGCGGCGCTGCGAGCTGGTGACGATCGTCGGCGAGGCGGGCGTTGGCAAATCGCGCCTCGTCGCGGAGGCGCTCGCCCCCCTCGAGGCGCGGCTCGTCCAGGGCCGCTGCCTCCCCTACGGCGAGGGGATCACCTACTGGCCAGTCGTCGAAATCCTCAAGCAGCTCGGTGCGTCGCCCTCGGACGAGGCGGCCGCTGCGGCGATCGGTTCGCTGCTCGGCGGGAGAGACGTGGTGACGTCCGCCGAGGAGATCGCCTGGGCGTTTCGCAAGCTCCTCGAAGAGCACGCCCCGCTGATCGCGGTCTTCGACGACATTCAGTGGGGGGAGGCGACGTTCCTCGACCTGCTCGAGCACGTCGCGCTCCTTTCTTCCGGCGCGCCGATCCTGCTGCTCGCCATGGCGCGGCCACAGCTCACCGAGCGCCGCGCCAGCTGGCCGGTGAGGCTTCGGCTCGAGCCCCTCGGCGCGGAGGAGGTGGAGGAGCTGATCCCTGAGCGCATCTCAGGTGAGCTGCGCGCGAAGATCGTTCGGGCCGCCGGCGGCAACCCGCTCTTCGTCGCGGAGATGACGGCGATGGCGGGCGAGGCCGGGGGCGAGGTGGGCGTCCCGCCCACGCTGCAGGCGCTGCTCGCAGCCCGCCTGGACCGGCTCGATCCGGCCGAGCGTAGGGTCCTCGAGCGAGGGGCGGTCGAGGGCGAGGTCTTCCACCGCGGTGGGGTGCAGGCACTCGCGCCCGAGGAGAGCCAGATAACGCCCCGGCTGGCCTCGCTCGTCCGCAAGGGGCTGATCCGCCCGGACAAGCCGCAGCTCGTGGGCGAGGACGGGTTCCGCTTCCGCCACCTCCTCATCCGCGACGCTGCCTACTCCGGGGTGCCGAAGGCGACCCGCGCCGACTTGCATCAGCGCTTCGCGGCCTGGCTCGAGAGTCGAGGCACCGACGTCGTTGAGCTGGACGAGCTCCTCGGCTACCACCTGGAGCAGTCCTACCATTACCAGCGCGACCTACGATCCATCCAGGCAGACGGGCGGCATCTCGCGTCACGGGCGTCCCAGCTGCTCGAGTCGGCGGGGCGACGTGCGCTCGCCCGGAGCGATCTCGCGGCGGCTATCAACCTGCTCGAGCGCTCAGCAGACCTGCTCGATGACGACGCGCGGCGGGCCGCGCTGCTCCCGGACCTCGGCGCGGCTCAGATGGAGGCCGGCAATCTCGCCGAGGCTGAGGCGATCCTCGCCGAAGCCGGCCAGCTCGCCCGCCGTGCGGAGGATGAGCGGGCTGAGTCCCGCGTCCTCGTCCAGCAGCAGTTCCTAGGGCTTCTTCGCCTTGCGGAGGAAGGAACCGAGGAGGTCGCACAGCTGGTCGAGCGGGTCATTCCCGTCTTCGAGCGGCACGATGATCACCACGGCCTTTGCCGCGCCCGGCGTCTTCAGGGGACGCTGCACTGGATCGAAGCGCGCGCGGCGGCGGCGGCCGAGTCGTGGGAACAGGCGGCAGCGTACGCACGGCAGGCCGGCAACGAAAACGAGCGGAGTGAGATCCTGTGCTGGGTCGGCTCCTCACTGCTGTTCGGCCCGGTCCCGGTCTCCGAAGGGATCCGTCGCTGCGAGCGGATGCGCGCCGAACTGGACGGGAACCTCGCGTCTGAAGCGGAGATGCTCCGCTCGATCGCGGGGCTGCATGCGATGGAGGGGCGCTTCGACCTCGCGCGCTCGCTCCTCGCGAACAGCGACCACATCTTCGAGGAGCTCGGGCAGACGCTCAACTCAGCCATCTCGCACGCCGTGGCGATTGTCGAGCTGCTAGCAGGCGACCCGGCCGCGGCCGAGAGGAGCCTGCGCGCCGGATACGAAGCGCTCGAGGAGATGGGCGAACGCGCGTATCTCTCGACCACGGCCGCGTATCTGGCCCAGGCGATCTTCGCGCAGGGACGGCACGAGGAAGCCGAGCAGCTGACCGAGCTCAGCGAGCAGCTCTCCGCAAGCTGCGATCTCGCTACGCAGGTCATGTGGCGCGGCGTTCGCGCACGGATCCTTGAAGGCCGCGGCGAGACCGGGCCGGCAGCGCGTCTTGCCCAAGAGGCGGTGACGCTGGCCGAGCGAAGCGATTTCTTGAATCACCGGGCGGACGCGCTGATGGACCTTGCACAAGTCCTGCAGGCAGGCCGCCGAGTCGATGAGTCGGCCCAGGCGACCGCCCAGGCGCTCGCGCTCTATGAGGAGAAGGGCAACGTCGCCGGCGCCGCGAAGGCGCGTGGGAGCCTCGAATCGCTCGCGCGAGTGTGAAACGATCCGTGAGTCCAGACCTACGAAGCGAGCCCGGATAGGTGGTGGCGCGATGCCCGTGAAGTTCAACGACACACTACAGCTGACCGGGGGCGGCAACGTGATGGCGGTTGGCCCACGCGACAAGAGCGACGACATCAAGGAGCTCTGCGCGTGGGTCTATCAGCGAAAGGGCTCGGACGATGCGGCCGCGACCGAGATGTCTACGACGGGCGGCAGGCTAAGGCAGCCCGACGGAAACAATCCGAGGTGGGAGATGGAGCTCGGGAAGGTGCCGGCGGCCGGTCACCTCGAGCTGGAGCCCGGCTGGGCTCATGCGGTGGCAGTCGCGCTGATACAGGATGGAACGGG
>DASQWX010000219.1:0-7196 GCA_035640035.1 Gaiellaceae bacterium | reverse complement strand
GGCGTGTCGTTTGCGAGCGCGACCGCCTCCTCCTCCGACGGCACGCGATAGACCTGGGCGGCCGGGCCGAACAGCTCTTCACGGTAGATGTCGTTCTCCGGCGTGATGTCCGTCAGCACCGTCGGCTCGAAGTAGTTGCCGTTGCGCTTGCCGCCGGCGACGACCGTCGCGCCCTGCTCGACCGCGCGCCGGACCTGATCCTCGAGGCGGTCGGCCGCGACCTGGGAGGACAGCGGCCCGCACTCCGTCTCGCGCTCGCGCGGATCGCCCTGCTTCACGGCGGTGAGCGCGGCCGTGAACTTCTCGAGGAACGGCTCGTAGAGCTCGTCGATCACGATGAACCGTTTCGCGCCGTTGCACGACTGGCCCGCGTTGTCGATCCGGGCGGCGACGGCGTCCTCGACCGTCTTGTCGAGATCGTCAGTGCCGAGGACGATGAACGGGTCGGAGCCGCCCATCTCGAGCACGACCTTCTTCAGATGCCGGCCGGCGATCTCGGCGACGGCGGCGCCGGCGCGCTCGGAGCCGGTGACGGAGACGCCGCGCAAGCGGGGATCGGCGATCACCCACTCGATCTGCTCGTTCGTGGCGTAGATGTTCACGTACGCGCCGTCGGGGAAGCCGGCGTCGGCGAACATCTGCGCCATCGCCTCGGCCGACTGCGGGCACTGGGGCGCGTGCTTCAACAGGACCGTGTTGCCGATGATCAGATTCGGCGCAGCGAATCGTGCGACCTGGTAGTAGGGGAAGTTCCACGGCATGATCCCCAGCAGGGCGCCGAGCGAGCTGCGGCGGACGACGGCCGACCCCTTACCCTCGAGGAGCTCGATCGGCTCGTCTGCCATCAGCGCTTCCGCATTGTCGGCGTAGAACTCGTAGATCGACGCGCAGAAGTCGACCTCGCCCCGCGCCTGACCGACCGGCTTGCCCATCTCGGCGACGATGATCTCCGCGAGCTCCTTCCGCCGTTCCGAGTGCAGCTCGCCGACGCGCCGGACCAGCGAGGCGCGATCGGCGACCGTCGCAGCTTTCGACCATTCCTGGTGCGCCCGGTCGGCGCGGGCGACCGCGTCCCGCAGCTCGTCGTCGGTGATCGTCGGGTATTCCTTGACCGTCTCGCCGGTCGCGGGGTCGACAACTGCGTACATGCTCATGACTTCGCTCCTCCGTCGGACTGAGGCGACTCTAACGCGTGCGATTCGGCACGATGATGTCGAGCGACCGCCGCCTTAAGGATTGGGACCTGATCGAAGAGATCATCAGCGAGATGCGCGCATAGATGCCCGCACACTGAGGGAACACCAAGCCGGGCACTCTCGTCCTCGCCCGGTCAATCGTCCTCAGCCGATCCCTGCGATTTCCGGGATTTCTTTGGTCTACGCGACCCGCGCGTACCCGCGCTTCCTTCCGCGTTGCTCGATGGTAAGGAGGGGGTCTCCGGTTCGAGTCCGGAAGAGGGCTGTGCAAAAGCGCCGCACGTCGGCGCCTTTTTTCGTTCAGGACGAGTTGCTCCTTGTCGAACGTGCGGTAGGTATGGAGCCCCTTATGGAGCCTTCAGGTCATATCCCGTCCCAGAAGAGGCCGGATTTGCAACGGCGATGGAGCTCTTGCCGAGCGCTTAATGCGACTCCTACGGCTTTGAGGCGCGCCGACCGCGCTGCGCCGAGTCTTCTGTTGCCGCTTCGTGACGGTCACGCAAGAACCGTACGGCGCCGACCTTTCGGTAAAAGGCGTCAGCCTGAGTACGTTGCGCGGCAGCCTCGGCGTCCCGACCTGCCGCCGCGAAAGCCTCGGTTGCGCGTAGCCGCGCGTAGGCGGCGGCCGCCGTGTGTCCGATGCGCTCGAGGATCTGCGCGGCCCGAACGAACTCACCGTCGACGACGGCCTGCGGGGCGTCGTTCCAGGGCCTCGTATTCGGTCAGCCTCGAGCACTGCGTCGCCGAATTCCTTCGTGCGTGCGAGGTCGCGAAAGACCCAGGCGATGTCGATGAGCGCCGGAAATGGTTTGTTGAGCGAGCCGATCATTGTCCAGCCGAAGCCCGCGAGCTCGGACGCGAGCTTATTGGCCTCCTGGTCGCGACCGGCCGGAGCGCGTCACCGGCGACGCCCTGGAGCCCGCCGTAGAACGCGGCGACGTTGCGAATCTGAGCAGGACTTGCTTCTCTCGCTTTGTTGAACGTGCGATCGGCGGCGGCCCCCTCACTCTCCAGTTCGAGGATCTCGGCGACCGGAACACGGATCCGTTGCCGCGGCTTGATGCCTCTGGTGCGTTACGAAACGGTGGGTTGGGTGCCGGGCGCTGTGGCCTCTCGTGCGGTCGTGGAGGCTGGGCGACCTTCTTTCGGCCAAGTCCAGGCGTAGTACACGATGGCCGCGATGAGTGCGACCTCGATGGCGCTGCCGAGGATGTAGTAGCTCCACTCACCGATCGCGCCCGCGATGATCGTGAGCGCATACACGATGCCCAGCGCGATGTTCGCGATCCGGTTGGCGCGTGGTCGCAGGATGAGTGCGACGAAAACCATCAGACTTGGGATGACGACGTAGACGGTCGTCGCCAGGAGGAACGCGTGGTTGATGGTGAACCCGCTGATCTTGCCGACCTCGAGGTCGGCCCGGACATCGCGTCGATAGAGGCTGAAGAGGTCGACGTAGACGAAGACGAACAACATCGACGCCCAGAGCGCGGAGATCTTGATCCTCGCGTTCACGTTGAACGGTTCGAACTTCGCATGCGCGGCCATGTGTCCCCTTCCAGTTCAGCACGACCCAAGCGTCTGCCCAACGGTCCACGGTACATCGAAGTTCGTCCACTGCAGCGTCGACAGGAACGTGGCAAAGCCGGCCGCGACGATCAGTGGGCCAGACGGCTCTCGGGCCTGCGCCGCCATGCAATCACGCCGCCCCCAATGTACGGAAGCGTGATCCGGTCGATCAGCGGCGCCTCCACCCCTGGGCTCGCTCACATGGTCACTCTTCGCCGCCAACACCATCGAACCGCGCGCCGCGGCGACGCCGACAGCGACAATCGCCTGCAGCGCATGTGGTCCGGGCGCACGCACAGTCGGCAGCGAGACAAGTGACCCCTCTGTAACCAGAAGGGTCTAAACGACGACCGGCACCGTCTCGTCGACGAGTTTGTTGTCTTACCAGACGACAAATGATGGAGCCGTTATGGAGCCCTGTGGTTGCAACCGGTGGCAATCGGTGGCAAATCGCGAAGTGTCAGAAACGGCAAAGACAAGCGCAAACCGTTGCCGTGGGTTGCGTCCGGTTGCCGTTTGGAGCGATGGTAAGGAGGGGGTCGACGGTTCGAGTCCGTCAGAGGGCTTCGGTCTTCTCCCTGCTCATCGACTATTTGTGTTGTCAGGATCGGCGGGCGTTCGCTCATTCGACGTCCACGCAGCGTCCACCAGCGTCCACCGGTCGAATGCGGGTGCGTTGAGTGCGTCGAGGAGCTTGATCGCGTGCTCGCGTCCGTCGCGGGCGAGGTGGCCGTAATGGCGATCGATCATCGTCAGGCTGGCGCCCATGTAGCGGGAGAGGTCGAAGGTTGAGATGCCGGCACGGAGGGCGAAGGTCGCGAACGTGTGTCGGAGATCGTAGACCCGCCGGAGCGGGTTGATGCCCGCCGCCTGTTGGGCGGGCCGCCAGCGGAATGGGCGGAAGTGGTGGATGTCGAGGTAGCCGCCCCGTTCGCCAGGGAACAGCAGCGGCGAACCGTTGCAGTGCTCGATCCGGTCGAGCGCGTCGAGTGCTCGCGCTTGCAGCGGTACCGCTCGCGTGCTTGCTTCCGTCTTTGGGACCTTCAGCTGGCGCCGGGTGAAGGAGCGCCGCACGTAGGCAACGCGCTCCTTCCGGTCGATGTCGCGTTTTTCGAGTGCGATCCATTCTGCTGGCCGCAGCCCGGTCGCGGCCGCGAACAGGATCATCGGACCGTAGCGCGGTCCGATCGCCTGCGAGATCGCCTCCAGTTCCGCCCACGACTCGAACGGATGCTGCTCCTTGCGCCTGCGCACCGGGTTGTCGACGCCGACCTTCGCCGGGTTGACGTCGATCATTCCCCACGCCACCGCTCGGTGGAGCACCTGCCGAAGCGCCTGGGTCGCCTCGAAGCGGTAGCCCGGGGATAGCTTCATTCGCCACTCGGCGATCTCCTGTGAGGTCAGCTCCCCGATTTTGCGATCGCCGAAAACGCCGGTTGCCTTGCTGAGGAGGTAGCGGAGCTTCTCGATCGTCACCGGCTGTACATCGTGCTGTGCGAGATATGTCTCGACGAGCTCCGCAAGCGTGAGGGAGCGGGAGATCTGCCGCTCCCGCCGAAGCCGCTCAAGCTCGCGCTCGAGCGCGTCACGCGCATCCTGCTGCGAAGCGAAGCCGCCGCGCTGAACGCGCTTCGAGCCGCGCCCGCCGGTCCGGTAGCGATACGCCCACAGGCGCTCGTCGCCAGGTCCGCGACGCGTTAGTTCGATTGTCTGTCCTTGCTGCACCATCGCTGGGATCCACTCCTTTCAGGAGTCGACCCCCTCCCGCCGACATCCTCCCCAGAGCAGTCCGTTCGAATTGAGATTTGGTCACCTCTCAGTTCGATAGGGCGCCCGCCCCGCTCCTCGCGCGTCGAGCAGCCAGCATGGGATTGGCCATCCCGTGCCCACCAAATTCGACGTCTTGTCGTTCTCTAGTACACGCGCGCGAATCTATTCACGGGCACTATTCACGGGCACCCTCACGGAATTCGGGCACGCTCACGGAAAAGGTTCGCCACAGGAGGCTCGCTCACAAATCTCACTGGGCAAAACGTGCAGCTGGCAAGAGCTCGGTGGCACGCCCCCAAACACGGACAGCCCACTGCTCCGCTCAGTAGTCCACGGAGGCCGACTTGAACCTGCGACTCCGAGTTATGACACCAGCCGATCGAGGTCGGCTGAGGTCATGTTCGTTCAGGCGGATCCGGTCAGCTCAGGTCCTCTGAGATCAGCTCAGATGGGCGCAACATGGGTGCGAGATTCGCGTCAGCTCTGACAACACTCGACGCAACGTTCGAGTCGGATTCCCGCTTTACGCCCCAAGCCGATCGAAGTTTTCCGCCGCCTGAGGCCGCTTAGACCACCGTCGCGCGTGGCGAGATGTTGAAGTTCAGGTGGAAGAGGTTGTCCGGATCGTATTTGGTCTTCAAGGCGACAAGGCGTTCGTAGTTAGCGCCATACGCGGCGCGGACGGGATCTGTTCCGGTGTCGTCCGCCGCGAGGTAGTTGACGTAGCGCCGGGCCGAGGCGTGCGGCTGGACCGAGTCGAACGCTGCACGTGTCCAGGCGATGTTCTCGTCGGTCGACGCCGGATCTGTCCAGACCGAGGTGATCAGAAAGTCGTAGCCGTCCTCGCGGTGCGGAACGGCGGTCGCTTCCACCTCAACACGCGCGACCGCGCCGTGGAAGTGCTCGATGACGATCTTGGTCATCGGCGAAGGGCAACTCGCGTAGTCGCGCACGATTGCGTCGATTGCCTCGTCGGGTAGGCCGTTCAGGAAGCTCGACTTCCAGTAGTTGAGAGCGCCGCTCGGAAAGGCGTCGTCGAGCAGTGAGTTCAGGACCGTGTACGGCATCGGGCCCACCTGGACGTCGAGCGGCGAGCCGAACCCGAGCAGCGGCGCGAGCTCCTTTTCTGCTTCTTCGGCGGCACCGAAGTGCGCGAGCACGACCGCCGCGAGCTTGACGCTCGGGTCGTCGGGAGCGTGGAGCAACGCCGCGTTGAGCATCACATCATCGGATAGGCCGGCGCAGAACTCGCGGAAGAACCGGAGCAACGCAGACGCGGCGGCGAACGGATGAATGACCATGCCGCCGGTGATCGTCGGCCCGACAGCGTGCAGCCGGTACTCGAACGCGGTGACGACACCGAAATTGCCACCCCCTCCCCGCAGTCCCCAGAACAGATCGCTGTTTTCCTCGGCGCTCGCGGTAAGCACTCGGCCGTCGGCGGTGACCACTTGTGCCGAGAGCAGGTTGTCCGCGGCCAGGCCGAACTTCGGCATCAGCCAGCCGATTCCACCGCCGAGCGTCAGCCCCGCGATTCCGGTCGACGAGACGACGCCTCCCGTCACCGCCAGCGCGTGCGCCTGCGTCCGCTCGTTCAGCTCCGACCACGTCACCCCGGGCTGGGCACGGACGATCCGCCGCTCCGGATCGACATCGATCTCCTTCATCGGCGAGAGGTCGATCATCAACCCGCCCTCGCAGACGCAAATCCCGGCCACGTTGTGACCGCCGCCGCGAATCGAGATCTCCAATCCCTCGCGTCGGCCGAAGTCAACCGCCTCAACCACCTCCGGCGCCGTCCGGCAGCGAGCGATCAGCGCCGGCCGTTTGTCGACCAGGCCGTTGTGCACGCGACGCGCCTCCTCGTAGCCCGCGTCACCCGGCCTCAGCACCTCGGCGGACAGCCCGTCCGGCAACGCGTCGCCGGCATCCGTCATCGCGCACCTCCGTCTTCGCGGAAGCCGCGAGTCTAAACCGAGGCGCGCCCGAGATAGCGCGGGTTGCGGGGCGGTCGCCGCCACACGACCATATCTGCGTGGAGCGCCCGCAGACTCACTTCGCCTGGAACGGCGACGTCTCGCTCGCCTACCAGGTCTGCGGACAGGGACCCGCCGATCTCGTCTACCTGCAGGGCTACTGCTCGAACGTCGATGTGAACTGGGAGAGCCCGTACCTCGCCCACTTTCTGCGCGGTCTCGCGGGCCACGCGCGACTGATCATCACCGACCGTCGTGGCTGGGGCTGCTCCGAACGCTTCACGCCCGGAAACGTCCCCGAGGTCGACACGCTCACCGACGACATCCTCGCGGTGATGGAAGCAGCAGGAACGGAGCGCGCTTCGATTCTCGCGACCTACGAGTCCGCGATCGTCGCCTCGCTCTTCGCGGCCACCTATCCGGAACGGACGAGGTCGCTGATCCTCGTCGACCCGCAGGTGACCTACCTGCCCACCGAGGAGACGCCCTGGATGCCGTCGCTCGGGCGCTGGCAGCAGCAGATCCAAGCGGTCCGCGACACCTGGGGCACACTCGACTGGTGGGATTCCCCGCAAGGGCCCGAACGCGAGTGGTTCAGCCGCTACGCCCGAGCATCGGTCACACCGGGCGGCCTGGCGGCGGAACTGAGTAGCTACCTCCACACCGACATTCGTGCCGTCCTACC
>DASQWX010000218.1:0-6527 GCA_035640035.1 Gaiellaceae bacterium | reverse complement strand
GCCTCGGAGACCTGCGCGCTCGATCTCGTGGGCGCGGAGTTCGAGCGCGAGGTCGGTCGCGGCGAGCTCGTCGTGATCGACGACGCGGGCTGCCACGCCTCGCAGGCCGTTCCCGAAGCGAACGGCGGCGCCTTGTGCATCTTTGAGTTCTTCTACCTCGCTCGCCCCGATACACGGCTCGCCGGCGTCGAGGTCCACGGGGCCCGCGTCCGCATGGGCGAGCGGCTCGCCCAGGAGGCCCCGGTCGAGGCCGACCTGGTCCTGCCGATTCCCGACTCCGGCACGCCAGCCGCAATCGGCTTCGCCCGGGCGACGGGCATCGATTTCAGCGAGGGCCTGATCAAGAACCGCTACGTCGGCCGCACCTTCATCCAGCCCGACCAGGGCCTGCGCGAGCAGGGCGTGAAGCTGAAGTTCAACCCGCTCGCCGAGGTCAAGGACAAGCGCGTCGTCGTCGTCGACGACTCGATCGTCCGCGGCAACACCACTCGGCAGATCGTGAGCATGCTCTTCGAGGCGGGCGCGGCCGAGGTCCATGTTCGAGTCTCCTCGCCGCCGATCGTCTCCCAGTGCTACTACGGGATCGACTTCGCCGACGCCGACGAGCTGCTCGCCTCCGACCGCACGGTCGAGGAAGTGCGGGAGTACATCGGCGCGACGACGCTCGCCTACCTCTCACTCGAGGGGCTCCAGGCTTCGACCCGGCGGCCGGAATCGTCGTTTTGCCGCGCGTGCCTCACGCGGGACTACCCGACGGCGGTCCCGCGCGAGGCCACGAAGCTTCGGTTCGAAAAGGTCGGCTAGGAGCTACTGCTCCAACACGCGACTCGCTTTGGCGATTCCGCGCGAGAGCAAGTAGGCGGCGCCGAGCCACTCGAACGAGTGGACCCAACCGGCGGTGCCGTACGTGTTCGCAACGAGCGCGATCAGCGCGAGCAAGAGGAGCGCGAGCACGATGAAGAAGAACTCGGCGTTGCCGGGAATCGGCATCCGCGCGCCGCCCCACATGCCCGGCATCCCGCCCATTCCTGGACCGCGCATCCCGCCCTGCTCCGAGGGGGTGGTGGACATCTCTCTACTCCTTTCGGCCGGCTGAAACTGGTGATCTAGATCAGAAGGGGATTCAGCGCGGCTCGGAAAGCTCCTGCCCCCGGCCATAGCGGACGGCGCGCCGGACCGCCCTTGGGTCCAGTCCCCGCTCGAGCAGCTCCTGGCGCAGCTCGCCCTCGGCGGCGAGACGCAGGAAGAGCCAGGCCAGCGCCGCGAGCGTGACGAGCGACCCCTCGATCATCATCACCGCCCCCGCGAGCGCCTGGTCATGGAGCGGCGTGACGCCCCAGCGCGGATGCGGGTGGACGTAGTAGGAATAGAACACAGTCCCGGACCAGATGAAGACGTTGCCGAACGCGGTCTCGAACAGCCGCACGACGGCGATGTAGCCGAGCTTGAAGCCGGTGCCGAACCACTCCGGCCCGGGCAGCGTCTCGACGACGGGCGACCACATCAGCGCCCCGTAGGCGAAGAAGCAGATGTGTTCGAAGGCGTGCACGCTCGGGTTGTGAAGTGCCGCCTGGTACATGAACGGGATGTGCCAGAGGACGAGGTTGTAGGCCCAGAGCGGCAATGCAACCGCAGGGTGCGTCAGGACGCGGAGCTTGTTCACCCAGTGGAACTGCAGGACCGGCTGGAGCACCGGCCCCGTCAGCCCGACCACGAAGCACAGGGGCGCCAGGTCGCCGATCAGGACGTGCTGGAGCATGTGCATGAACAGGAACTCCGAGGCGAACGCGTCGATCGGCGAGACAAGCGCCAGCAACAGCAGCCCGAAGCCCGTCCAGAAGACGAATCGCCGCCACGAGGGGACCGGGGTGCCGCGGCGGTTCAGCGTCCTCGTGCGCTTGGCGTAGAGGAACGCCAGCAAAGCGGCCGGAACGAGCTGCCAGGGCTCCAACGCCCAGCTGGTCAACAGCGAGGGCCCGTTCGGGCCGACCCACACGTGGTACAGCAGCACCAGGGTCTAGCGTAGATGCCGTGCAGCTCTTCCACTACCACCTCGTGACGAGCAAGGTGAGGGACGTAGAAGCCCGCTACATCGCGAAGCTCGGCTTCGGCCTCGTCGCGCGCTACGGCCGGATCGGCGACGAGCAGACGCACTACGAGGCGGGCGTGCCGTGGGAGGAGCTCGACCGGCTCGGCTTTCGCCTGCGGCTCTCCGAGCTCGAGCGGGGTGCCGTCAACGTCGTCGTCCAGCCGGGCCAGTGGGACGTGCCGCGAATCGACCACGTCGGGTTCGCGCTCGACGAGGACGAGTTCATCGACGTCATGGAGCGGGCGCAGCGGATGGAGCTGCGTGTGCAGGAATATCCGGGCCGCCGTACGTTCGTCGCCACGGGCGCCGGCTACCGCGTCGAGGTGCACCCGCCTCGCGAGTGGATCGAGGAGCTCCTGGCCGACAGCGCCACGATGCGCCTCGCCGGCTTGCGGCTGAAATCCGAGGATCCCGGCGCTCAGGCGGCCGCGCTCGCGCAGCTGCTCGACACCGAGATGGAGGAGGACAGCGTTCGCGTCGGCGACGCGTTCGTCCGATTCGTCGAGGGCGGTCCGCCGGGGCGGCCGCAGCTCGACGGGGAGCTTTTCGCGTAGGTCGTAGGTCGTAGACTCGCGCTTGTGAGCCGAAAAACATATGCAGACGCCGGTGTCTCGCTGACGGCAGCGGCGGCTGTGGTCGAGCGGCTGCGGAGCGCGGCCGAGTCGACCGGGGCGCGTGGGTTCGGTGCTTTCGCGGGCCTCTACCCGCTCGACGAGCGGCGATTTCTCGCGGCGTCGATGGACTCGATCGGGACGAAGCCGATCGTGGCGCGATCGCGCGGCGCCCTTCGTAACTGCGGCGCCGACATGGCGGCCCATTGCATCAACGACGTGATTACGACGGGCGCGGAGCCGCTGCTGCTGCTCGACTACGTCGCCTCGGCCGAGGTCGAGCTGGAGCAGGTCGCAGAGCTTGTCGAGGGCGCCGCCGACGTCTGCCGCGCGGCGGGCGTCGTGCTCGTCGGAGGCGAGACCGCGGAGATGCCGGACGTCTATCGCGACGGGGAGCTCGACTTCGCGGCAACGTGCGTGGGGGTCGTCGATCGTGACGCGGTGATCGACGGGACGCGGGTCGAAGCGGGCGACGTCGTCGTCGGGTTTCCGTCGGCCGGGGTCCACGCGAACGGCTTCACGCTCGTGCGGCGCGTGCTCGACGAGGAGGACTACGACGGCGCGGACTTGCTCGCGGCGACGCGGCTGTACCTCGACGACGTCCGGGCGCTGCGAGGGCAGGCCAACATCCGGGCGCTCGCGCACGTCACGGGCGGAGGGATCTCCGGCAATCTCTCGCGGGTCGTGCCCGAGGCGCTCGAGGCGGAGATCGCCTGGGACTCGTGGGAGCGGCCGGCGGTGTTCGACTGGCTGGCGCGGCACGTCGACGAGTCCGAGCTCCGCAGCGTCTTCAACCTCGGGATCGGATTCTGCGCGGTCGTGCCCGCGGGCGACGCGGAGGGCCGGCTCGTGATCGGGGAGATCCGGTGATCGGCGTTCTCGTCTCCGGCGCAGGCACGAACCTTCAGGCTCTGCTCGACGCAGGCCTGCCCGTGGTTGCCGTCGCGTCCAACAACACCAAGGCGGCGGCTCTCGACCGGGCCGCGAAGGCGGGTGTCGAGGCAGCCGCGTTTCCCGTCGTCGAGTTCGAGAGCCGCGAGCGCCGCGACGAGGAGATGGCGGAGTGGCTCGCCGAGCGAGGCGTCGAGCTCGTCGTCCTCGCCGGCTTCATGCAGTTGCTGACGGCGCCGTTCCTCGAGCGCTTCCCGGGCCGCATCCTGAACGTGCACCCTTCGCTCTTGCCCGCGTTTCCGGGCGCGCGCGCAGTCGAGGACGCGCTCGCGCACGGCGTGAAGGTGACCGGCGCGACGGTCCACTTCGTCGACGAGGGCGTCGACACCGGCCCGATCGCTCTTCAGGAGGCGGTCGAGGTGCGCGACGACGACACGCCCGAGACCCTCCACGCGCGGATCCAGCAGGTGGAGCACCGACTCCTCCCCAACGCCGTGCGCCTGTTCCTCGACGGCAAGCTGACGCCCGCGGTCTCGGCTTGAGCAGGCGCGCGCTGATCTCGGTTTACGACAAGTCCGGCCTGGACGAGTTTGCGCAGGGGTTGGCCGAGCTCGACTACGAGATCGTCTCGAGCGGCGGGACGAGCGCGTACCTCGAGGAGATGGGAATCGCGGTCACTCGGATCGAGGACATCACGCAGGTCCCGGAGCTGCTCGGCGGGCGCGTCAAGACCTTGCACCCGAGGATCCACGCGGCGATCCTCGCGCGCCGCGACAGGCCGGACGACCTCTCGGCGCTCGAAGAGCATGAGATCCGGCCCTTCGACCTCGTTTGCGTCAACCTCTATCCGTTTCGGGAGACCGTCGCCAGGCGCGGCGTGCGGGAGGAGGAGGCGGTCGAGGTCATCGACATCGGCGGTCCCGCAATGCTGCGGGCGGCCGCGAAGAACTTCGCCCACGTCGTCCCGGTCTGCCGCGGGCCTCAGTACGAGCGGGTGCTCGCGGAGCTCCGCCGCGACGGCGAGCTCTCGCTCGATACGCGGCGTGCGCTTGCGGCCGAGGCGTTCGCGGTCACCGCCGCCTACGAGGCCTCGATCGCCGGCTGGTTCATGGATCGGGACACGTTCCCGGATCGGCTGATCCCGGCCTTCGAGAAGGTGCTGGATCTCTCGTACGGGGAGAACCCGCACCAGCGGGCGGCCTACTACGCGGAGATCGGCACCCGCCGCCATCTGGTCTCGCAGGTCGAGCAACTGCACGGCCGCGAGCTCTCGTACAACAACCTCAACGACCTCAACGCGGCGCGCCTGTGCCTGCGCGAGTTCGAGCTGCCGGCCTGCGTGATCGTCAAGCATGCGAACCCGTGTGGAGTCGCAGTCGCCGGCTCGATCGAGCACGCGTACGAGCGCGCGCTGGCAGCCGATCCCGTTTCGGCGTACGGCGGAGTCGTCGTCCTCAACCGCCCGGTCTCGGACGAGCTCGCCGGGCTTCTCGTCGAGCAGTTCGTCGAGGTGCTCTTCGCGCCCAGGTATGACGAAGGTGCGCTCGAGACGCTGGCGCAGAAGCCGGCGACGCGAATCCTCGTCGACCGCGAGCGCCGTCGCGACGCACCCGGTGAGCGGGACTACAAGCGCGTCCTCGGCGGGCTGCTCGTGCAGGACCGCGACTGGGACATCGAGGATCGCGTCGGGATGGAGATCGTCTGCGGCTCCGCGAGCGAGACGTTGTGGGGCGACCTCCTCTTCGCCTGGCGCGTCTGCAAGCACGTGACGTCGAACGCGATCGTCCTGGCGCGGGATCTGCAGACGCTCGGGGTGGGCGCCGGGCAGATGAGCCGCGTCGACTCGGTGCGGATTGCCCTCGAGAAGGCGCGCGAGCACGACCACTCGCTCAAGGACGCGGTTCTTGCCTCGGATGCGTTCTTCCCGTTCGCAGACGGCCCCGAGCTCGCGCTGCGGGCCGGCGTCTCGGCCTTCATCCAGCCGGGCGGCTCGAAGCGGGACGAAGACGTCATCGCCGCCGTCGAGAGGGCCGGCGCGACGATGGTCTTCACCCACCGCCGCCACTTCCGCCACTAGCCGTGGCTCGCTGGGGCGTGTCCTCGGGTCTGACCCCGAATCGGACGCCGGACAGGTCCTCGGGCTCGCGCCGGAATGCGGCAGGAGCAGGGCTTTTGTCGGTTTCGGGCGTGGCCGCGGGTCTGGCCCCGGAATACGCCCCTCGGGACGGGCTCGGACGCTAGTGGATGAACGTGACATCGAGGTTCGGAACCACGTCTACCGCCGGTTCGTCGAGCTCGGCCGCGCGCCGACGTTCGCCGAGCTGCAGGACGAGCTCGCCGACCCCGGCGAGACGGAGGCCGCCCTCCGGCGCCTCCACGACGCTCATGCGCTCGTGCTCGAGCGGGACCGCCCCGAGATCCGGATGGCCAACCCGTTCTCGGCCGTGCCGACGCCGCATCGCGTCGAGACGGGCGACCGCTCGTGGTACGCGAACTGCGGCTGGGACGCGTTCGGAATCCCCGCCGCGCTCGGGGTCGACGGCCACATCTCGAGCGCCTGCCCTGATTGCGGCGTGCCGATCGAGATCGACGTCCGCGACCGGCGGCCGTCACCCGATGAGCACCTCTTCCACGTCGTCGTCCCTGCCGAACGGTGGTGGGACGACATCGTCTTCACCTGAAGCACGATGAATCTCTTCCGGTCGGAAGAGCACATAGCCCGTTGGCTCGAAGAGAACGGCCACGAACCCGGCGCGACGATCACGACGGGGAAACTCTCCGACCTCGCGCACGCCTGGTGGAGCGACCGACTCGCGACGGACTGGCGCCCGCACACCCGCGACGAGAATCAGGCGATCCTCGATCGCCTTGGCCTGACCGGCGATTTCTGGCGGTTGCCCCTAGGCCGCTAGGCTGCGCCGAACGCCGGCCGGCGC
>DASQWX010000217.1:0-14167 GCA_035640035.1 Gaiellaceae bacterium | reverse complement strand
CAGACGACGGCGAAATCCGTGGACGAGCCAAGGAGGACGATTGTCTGCTCGTACACGTCAACTCACCTCCGTCTAAGCCGCCGCTGCCAGGTCTGCGAACTTTGCGTAGCGCTTCAGGAACGAGAGCTTGACCGCGTCGGTCGGCCCGTTCCGATGTTTTGCGAGGATCACCTCCGCCAACCCCTGCTGGTCGGACTCCTCGTTGTAGTACTCGTCGCGGTAGATGAAGAGGACGAGGTCGGCATCCTGCTCGATCGAGCCGGACTCGCGAAGATCGGACAAGATCGGCCGCTTGTCGTGGCGCTGCTCGACGGCCCGCGAGAGCTGGGACATGGCCAGGATCGGGACATCGAGGTCGCGCGCGAGCACTTTCAGGTTCCGTGAGATCTGCGAGACCTCCTGGACGCGGTTCTCGACGGTCGCGCCGGAGGTCATCAGCTGGAGGTAGTCGACGACGATCAGGCCGAGGTTCGGCTCGCGCGTCTTCAGACGGCGAGCCTTCGAGCGGATCTCCATCATCGTGATCGAGCCGGTGTCGTCGACGTAGATGGGCGCCTTTGCGAGCTTGTCGCACGCGGCCGTCAGGCGCGGCCAGTCGTCCGGCCCGAGCTTTCCGGTCCGCAGCCGGTTCGACTCGACCTTGGCCTCGCTGCACATCAGTCGCTGCGTGACCTCGGACTTGGACATCTCGAGCGTGAAGATCGCCACTGGTGTCTCGTGGCGGACCGCGAGGTTCGCGGCCATACAGAGGCCTAGCGCCGACTTACCCATGGAGGGGCGGGCCGCGGCGATGATCAGGTTCCCAGGCTGGAACCCGGACGTCAGTCGATCAAGGTCGCGAAACCCGGAGGGAACACCGGTAATGTCGGCGCCGGCCTCGTAGAGGGCGGTGATGCGTTCGAAGCCCTCCTTCAGCAGCTCGTCGATGTGGGTGAACTCGCCGGTGACGCGGGCCTGCGAGAGGTCGAAGACGACCTGCTCGGCCCGGTCGACGAGATCCCCGGCCTCGCCAGGGCGTTCCCAGCCAAGGCGGGAGATCTCGCTTCCGGCGTTGATCAGACCGCGGAGCGTCGCCATCTCGCGGACGATGCGCGCGTAATGGCCGGCGTTCGCACTCGCGGGGACGAGTGCGGCGAGCTCGTGGATCCGAACCTTCCCCCCGACCTCGTCGAGGTCGCCGCGCTCCTCGAGCTCGTCGACGAGCGTGATCGCGTCGACGGGCTCGCCCTTGGCATACAGGGCCAGCGCCGCGCGGTAGATCGTGGCATGGCTCTCGCGGTAGAAGTCCGAGGCGTCCAACACCTCGCTGACCGCCCCGATCGCGCCCGGGGAGATCATCATCGCTCCGAGGACGGATTCTTCCGCGTCGAGATTTTGCGGCGGGACCGGGGCGGTCTGCGAGCGGTGCGGCACCTGGGCGAACTGGGCGACCTGGGCCATCTGGTGGTAGTCAACAGCGGACGTGCCCGAAGTGGAAGGCCTGTGCATAACAGGCCTGTTCCTACTAGACGAATTGCGTGGATCTGCAGGCATTACAGAACATATGTTCGCAGATCGACCGGACAGATCTGTGGGAAGATTCCCCGCTTTTAGCGTGAAGTTCGTACGACATTCCCCAGGCGGTGGAAACCGGTGGGGAAAAGGTCGGGGGCGGCGATTCGCCGACCGCTAGGAGGGTTTGGCGGAATGCTCCTCGTCACCGGGGTGCCATTGCTCGGTTCCTGAGGAGGGCGCGACTGAGGACGGTGCCAGGGGACGAGCAGCGCGGCCCGGTGGCACCGCGACGTATTTCGCCAAACCCTTCTAGGCGGGCGGGATCTTCCTGACGACGACCTTCGTCGCCGCCGTGCGGCAGTTGTTCCGCTCGTTGCTCTCCTTCACCGTGCGCGTTGCATCGGCGCAGGCGACGAACGAATACGTGCCGCGTTCGAGCGTCATCGGCACGATCGCCGAAGCCGTGCGCGCCGAACCGCGATGGGGCCGGAGACGGGAAACGGGGTGCCGGCCTCCCGCCGTTCGATTGCCGTCGGCGTCCACGTAGTAGTACCGGGTCGACGTCGCCCGAGCCGCCGCCGCGCCGAGGTTGCGCGTCGTGTCGTTGACGGCGAACGAGTTTCCTGCGAACACGGTGCGCGGCGGATTCGAGATGGAGCTGACGACGAGATCGGGCTTCGGCCCGGCACGGCTCCCAGTCGCTGCGAACGCGACTGCGGAGGCGGTCAAGCAGAACACGAGCGCTCCGACGACGAGCTGGAAGCGCATGCGCGCTGCCTTCCCGGAGTCGCCTCGCGCGAAACTGGTCGGGCTGCGCCTGCCTCCTGCCTCCTAGCCCTCGTCTTCCGAGGCCTCGGCCGGCGTTTCGACAGCGGCATCGGCGGCGCGGTCGAACGCGTCCTCCGGGACCTGCTCCTCGGCCTCGGCCTCCGCCTCGGCGACGGCGGCCTCGGTCGCGGCCTCCGCAGCCGCCCGCGCCCGCTCTGCCTCGGCGGTGGCTTCCGCTTCCGCCTCTGCCGCCTCGGCGTCCAGCGCCTGGAGCTCCTCCTCTGGCGGCAGCTCGCCGCCCTCGGGCACGACCGCGAGCCGAAGCGTCGCCGTCACGTCGGTGAAGAGCTCGACCGGGACCTCATAGCGACCGATTCGCTTGATCGACTCGGGAAGATCGAGCTTGCGACGGTCGATCCTGACGCGATGGGTGTTCCAGACCTGGTCGGCGATGTCGGTCGCGGTCACCGAGCCGAATAGGGTTCCCGTCTCGCCCGCCTGGACGTCGAAGCGGAGCTCCGGACCTTCGAGCTTCTGCGCCAGCTCCTGCGCCTGTTCGAAGTCCTGGGCCTCGTGACGCGCTCGGCTCGACGCAAGCTTCTCCAGCTCGGCGATCCGACCGGGTGAGGCGGGCTCGGCGAGGCGCCGGGGCAGGAGGAAGTTGCGGGCAAAGCCGGCGGCGACATCGACGACCTCGCCGCGAAGGCCAACCTTCTCGATGTCCTCGCGCAGGATGACCTGCACTACCGCTCCCGCTCGCGGTCGCCGCGGTCGCGACGGCCGTCGCTGCGCTCCTCACGGCCCTCGGCGACGTACGGCAGCAGCGCCATTTCCCGCGCTCGCTTGACCGCCACCGCAACCTGTCGCTGGTGCCGCCGGCACGCGCCGGTGATCCGCCGAGACCGGATCTTGCCCTTCTCGGAGATGTACCTGCGAAGCTGGTTCGCGTCCTTCCAGTCGACCTCTTCGATCTTCATCCGGCAGAACCAGCAGTTCTTCTTCCGGATCGGGCCGGCGGAGGGACCGCCGCGGCGGCGCTGCTGTCGGTCTTTCGTCTGCGCCATCAGATCAGAACGGGATGTCGTCGTCGGCGCCGGCGGCGAAGTCGGCATTCTCTGTCTGCGCGGACGCGCCGGCAGGGACGAACTGCGGCTGGCCGCCCTCGGTGTCGCCGCGACCGCCGAGGAACTGGACGCTGTCGGCGATGATCTCGACCGCCTGGCGCTTCGTGCCGTCCTGGGCGTCCCACTCGCGCCACTCGAGGCGGCCGTCGACGGCGACCGGGCGACCCTTCGACAGGTACTGCGCGCAACTCTCGCCCTGGTTCCCCCAGACGGTGATGTCGAAGTAGTTCGGCTTCTCGGTCCACTCGCCCGTCGCGGCGTCCTTCCGGCGCGTGTTCACGGCGAGCCGCAGGCTGCAGACCGGCGTGCCGCTCGGCGTGTGCCTGAGCTCCGGATCCTTGGTCAAATTGCCCACAAGCACGACTCTGTTGATGTTGGCGGCCATCTGTTACCTCCTCACCCGACGGGCGTTGCTAGGTCTTCGGAATCCTGCCTTCGCTCGGCGCTACTTTCTAGCGGCCGCGTCGGACCTGTCGAGGCCGTCCGCCGGACCGCCAGATGGCGCATGACGCCGTCGGTGATCTTCAGGACACGCGACACCTCGGCCAGGGCCTCCGGCTCGGTCTCGAACGTCAGCAGGTGGTAGACGCCCTCCGCCTTGTGGTCGATCTCGTAGGCGAGGCGCCGCCGCCCCCAGACGTCGTGCGCGCCCCACTTGCCGCCAGGGCGCTCGATGTTCTCGCGCACGCGTGCGACGATCTCGTTCTGGCGCTCGTCGGGCAACTCCGGGTCGAGCATGAGCAGAATCTCGTAATCGATCATCGTCCCGAATCACTCCTTCCCACGGTCTGAGTCGGCCTCGCCTGCGGGCGCCGCTTCGGGGCGGTACGGCGCGACGGCGGGGCAGGAAGTCCGCGGAAGAGTAGCATCGGCCCAATGCGTAACCGGTTCGCGTGGCTGGCGGGCGCGCTCGGCGCCACGGGTGTGGCGTACCGGGCGCTGCGCCGGAGAACAAGTGATCTAGGGCACGAGCCTGGTCTGGACCCGCGGGCGGACGAGCTTCGGCGCAAGCTCGACGAGTCGAAGACGCTCGTGGACGAGCGCGAGGAGTTCGAAGCCCGAGAGACCAGCGTCGACAACGCGGAGCCGGCGACCCTCGACGAGAAGCGCGCCGCCGTGCACGAGCGCGCCCGCGATGCCGCCCGCGAGATGCGCGGCGACGGAGACCGCTAGGAGGGCTTGGCGGAAAGCCGCTCGTCGAGGGCGTGCGCCGGCGGCACCGACTGTTTGCGCCAAACCCTCCTAGGTCAAAAGGCTGTCAGCGCGCTGAGACGAAGGCCGCCGTGCCGGCCACCAGGCCGCGCGCGACCTTCCACTCGTAGGCGCTCGATTGCAGGAGGCGCCGCTCGGTCGGATTCGTCATGAAACCGCACTCGACGAGGATCGCCGGGACGTTCGCCCAGTTGAACCCGGTGAGGTCGGTGCGCCTGACCAGCCCGAGATCGGCGGCGCCGGTCGACCGCAAGGCAGCGGCCTGCACGAGCCGCGCCGCCCTGAGGCTGCGCGCGTAGATGTCGTCCGTCCAGCCGCGATGCCAGGCCGGGTAGAGCGTCTGGAACCCGCGGAGCGACGTATTCGTCGATCCGTCGGCGTGGATGCGGAGCATCAGGGCGGAATGCCTCCGGTTGCAAAACTGCGCACGCGCGATGTTGCCGCCGTTGCCGTAGCGGAAGACCGGGCCGGTGCGCGTCATCGCGACGCGGTACCCACGCCGGAGCAGCAGCGTTCGAGTCTTCTTCGCGATCGCGAGGTTCACGACTGCCTCCCCGGGCGCGCCGCCGCCGTCCTTGATCTTCAGCACGCCGGAGCCGGGCCCGATCGGCTCGCCCTGCCTGCCGATCGCCGGCGGCGTCCCGTGGCCCGGGTCGAGGCAGACGAGCGGGGCGGAGGCCGGCGGCGGGGCGACGATCACGGCGCGAGCTTCTCTGCCAGGTACTGGACGGCGAGCGGGTACCGGTACTCGATGCTCATGTGCGTTCCGTCGAAGAGCTCGAAGCGGACGTCGGTGACACCGATCGCTTCGAGGGCGCGACGGAAGGCCTCCGCGCCGAGGTCGAGATAGGCGTCGTCGCGGTTTCCGGCGTCGATGTAGATCGCCTTCATCGAGCGCAAGGCGTCGGCGTGCCCTGATGCCATGCGTACCGGGTCCCAGGCGAGCCAGCGCTCCCAGACGTCGGGCTTGAGCTCGCCGGTCAGCGGCTCGTAGGGGAGATGGACCGTCCCGTCCGCGTCGGCCGAGTAGCACGCTGCCATGCACCAGTCGTTCAGCAGCGCGTGGTCGGCCTTCTTCGAGAACGGCGGCCGGGAGCGGAAGTCCTCCCAGAACCGGTCGAAGGAGCCGTCGTACTCGTCTCGCAGGGCGCGTGCCGAGACGCGGAAGTCGGGCAGGTAGCAGACCTCGAAGAGCGCATCGCCGGCGTGCGTGGCGAAGCCGCCGAACAGATCCGGGCGAAGCATCGGCGTCACCATCGCCCCGTAGCCTCCGCTCGACTTGCCCGCGATCGCCCGGTGGTCGCGGTCGGCGAGCGTCCGGTAATGCTCGTCGACCCAGGGCACGAGCTCGTCGCAGAGGTAGGTGTGGTAGCGGCCGGTGCCGGGGGAGTCGAGGAACTGGCTCCCGCCGAGGGAGGTCCAGGCATCGACCCAGACAAGCAGGGCCGGAGGCGCCTTGCCGGAGGCGAAGAGCTCGTCCATCAGCTCGACCGGGCTCCTGCGGAACGCCGACCGGTTTCGCCACATGTCGAGCTGGCCGGTCAGGCCCTGGATCAGGTAGATCGATGGATAGCGGCGCTCGGTGGCGTCGTCGTAGCCGGGCGGCACATAGACCCAGAGCGGCCGCACGGGTGGATCGCCGAGTGCGTTCCCCTCGAGGACGTCGCTCTCGAACTCGTGCTCGTCGAGGCGTCCCGCGAACTCGATCGACCAGGGCAGCATCGGGCCGAGACGCTACCGGCCCCGAGCAGGGGCCGACGAAGTCACTGACCGTCCGCGGCGGCGGGGGAGAGGCGCGCCGCCGCAGGGGGTCAGTGCGGGCTCAATGGAGCCACGGTGCGAGGAACGTCTCGATGTCCCTGCAGCCCCGCGGATTCGGCAACCGGGCTTGGGCCCGCTTGCCGACGACGACGACCAGGGTCGGGATCGTCTCGATTCGGAACTGCTCGACGAGATCGGCCTGCTTGTCGGCGTCCACCCGCAGGATCTCGAAGGTGTCGTGGTTCGACCTCCGCTGGAGCACCTGGGCGAGAAATCCTTCGACGCGGCGGCAGCGGCCCGAGGCCTCGGATTGGAAGAAGACGAGGCTCGGCTTCGATGCCGCGTTCTTGCTCGCGGCGCTCGTCACCGCCCCGCCGAGGCAATCCGGCGCGAGTCCGGCTCGAGCTGTGAGAGGGCGTCGTGGAGGGTCGCGAACGTCCGGAGCACTCGATCGAGCCCGGTGACCTCGAACACCCGCAGAGTCCGGGGATCGTTCGTCACGAGGACGAGAGAGTGGCCGCGACCCTCCAGACGCTTGGTCTCCTGGACGAGGACGCCGAGCGCCGTCGAATCGATGAAGCTGATTTCGGACAGGTCGACGATGACGTTGTCCGCCCCCACGGCGCCAGCTTCATCGACGGCTACTCGGACGCGCTCCGCGGTGTACAGGTCGAGCTCGCCCGACAAGGACACGATCGCCAGCTCGCGCGTGAGACTGGCGACGGTCGCACGGAACTCGTCCAGGGGCACGCAACGAGCGTAAGCCTCGCACGACAGGCGGCGCGTTCGCCCTGTGTAAGCGTTTGCCTACACAGGTTGCAACTTGTATCCGGCGCTGCGCACCGTCACCAGTCGCTCTGGCTCGGACGGGTCGCGCTCGATCTTTCGGCGGATGTTCGAGACGTGTAGGTCGCAGGCGCGCTCGTCGCCCACGTACGAGCTGTCCCACAGGTGAGTCATGATCTCGCGGCGCGAAAAGACCCGGCCGGGTTCGGTCGCGAGCAGCGCCAGCAGCTTCAGCTCGAACGCCGTCAGCGCGATTGGTTTGCGGTCGACAAGCGCCTCGTGGCGGACGAGGTCGATCTCGAGGTCGCCGACCCTGAGCTTCGCGCCGAGCTCGCGGCTGTCGAGCTCGCGACGGCGCACCAGCGCGCGGACGCGCGCGAGGAGCTCGGGCATCGAGAACGGCTTCGTGACGTAGTCGTCGGCGCCGATCTCGAGACCCAGGACGCGGTCGACCTCGGCGTCCTTCGCCGTCAACATCAGGATCGGAAGGCGGGTCTCGTCGTCGCGCAGACGCCTGCAGACCTCGAGGCCCGAAAGGCCCGGGAGCATCAGATCGAGGATGAGGACGTCGTACGGCTGCTCGGCTACGGCGGACAGCGCTGCTTCGCCGCCGCTGACAGCGTCGACCTCGAACCCCTCCGCTTCGAGCGCGTACTCGACCGCTTCGGCGATGGCCGGCTCGTCCTCGACCACCAGGATCCGTTCCGGCATCAGCTGACGATTTGTGCTCGGGGGACCCGAAGACGGACGTGCGTCCCGACGGCCGGCTCGGAGTCGAGCGTGATCGTGCCGCCGAGCGCCTGAACAGCCTCGTCTGCGATTGCGAGCCCGAGCCCGAAGCCGGCTCCTTCGGAACCACGGTAGAACCGGTTGAACGCGCGCGCGGCATCCTCGCGCCCCATCCCGGTGCCGGTGTCACGAACCCCGATTTCGACGGTGCGACCGAGATCTCGCGCCTCGAAGACGATCTCGCCCTTTTGCGTGTGCTTGCTCGCGTTCGCGGCCACGTTCTCGAGTGCCTGGTAGAGCAGGTCGCGGTCGGCCAGCGCGGCAATGTGGTCCGGAGCGTCCACTTCGACGACGACGCCCTCCGCAGTCACGAGACCAGCGGCGACCTCCTCGAGCAACGGTTCCACCGGCACGAGCTCGAGCCGCGGCCGCTCCTGCCGGGTCTGGACGCGCGCGAGGATGAGCAGCGAGGTTGCTAGGCGGGACAATCGCTCGCTGTGCGCACGGAGATGGGCAAGGAAGCGATCCCGAACTTCTGGCACTTCCTTGGCGCCGCTCTCGAGCACGTCGATGACGCTCACAATCGCCGTCAGCGGCGTCCGTAGCTCATGCGCCGCGTTCTCGGCGAAGCGACGCTCGCTCTGCCGCGTCCGTTCGCGGTCGGTGACGTCGTCGATGGTCAGGATCGCATGCCCCATCCCTGACGGAGGAACCCCCACGACCCAGAGGGTCCGGTCGCGCGTGTGGACGAGGCTGCCGACGGTCGGCGGCGACGAGCCGTAAAGGCGTTCTGCCAGCGTCCGCAGCGGGAAGTCGGGCCACGGGTCGGGCAGGGGGTCACCGCGCTTCGGCGTACCGTCGAGAAGCCTCTCGGCGGCGGGATTCGCGTACTCGACTACGAGGTCGCGATCGACCAAGACGACCCCCTGGGGAAGCTGCTCGAGGATGCCGCCCGCGCCTGGCTCGGCGAGCGCTACTTCCCCGGGCCCGGTTTCAGCGGCAGGCATAGGAGCCACCTTCCATCGAACACCTGTCCGCAAACGATGTTAGCTCGGTGCGCGCCGTCAACCCAGAAGGCGCTTCAGCATCTGCGCGTTTGTCGGCGCCTGGGCAACGACGCCGTCCTTCTCGTTCTCCATCGCCTCCGGAAAAGGCGGCGAAGGCATTGTCGAGCGCCCGTTGTTGTTGAACATCGCGTAGACCGTTTGCGCTTCCTCCGCCAGCTCTGTCAGCTGCGGCACCGATTCGCGGAGCTCGTCCTCGGAATAGAGATAGTCGAACCGCTCGGCGGCGCTTCCGGTCCTTTTGTTCCACGTCTTCTCGTTGCGGCCGTGGAAGCGGACGTACGCGGTTGAGCTCGTCGCGGCGACGACGGTGGGGAGGACGTTTCGGCCGCCGGTGGTCGGAGCGTCGACGGTGACGTACGTCATTCCGTGCTCCTCCAGAAACCGGAGTGTCTCTGCGCGGTTCTCTTCGTCGAGCCAGCTCGCGTGGCGGAACTCGACCAGCATCTCGTCGCTGCGGAGCTGTTCATGCGACCACTCGAGGTACTCGAATGACTGCGGCCTGAAAACGACGTACGAGGGGAATTGCATCAGGATCCCGCCGAGCTTCCCTGCCGACCGGAGCGGCTCGAGCGCGTCGCGGAATCGCGCGAATACCTCCGCCCGGTACTCGCGCGGCGGCCGTTCGACGCGCCCGCGGGCGTCCGTCGGCACGTCGCGGAGGTCGGACGGCAGCTGGTCGACCTTGACCGGATGACGGGTCATCACGCCGAAGGCCTTGACGTGCATGGTGAAGCCGGGCGGCGTTCGCTCGACCCACTTCTCGACCATGTTCGGATCCGGAAGGCGGTAGTAGGTCGAGTTCGCCTCGACCGTTTCGAACCGCTCGGCGTAGTAGCGCAGCCGCTCCTCGCCGGACGTGACTCCCTTCGGATACCAGAACTTGCTCAGCGTCTCGTCCGCCCAGGAGCAGACGCCGACGCGGATCGGCGCTCCCATGTGGCCCCGATGCTACGCCCGCTACGCCGACCAAAAGAGGCCGTGCCGACCTGTGCGGCACGGCCGCTAAACCCGGCTGAAGCTTCAGACTCGGCGACGATGCGTCGTTACGGCGCCACGGTTTGCGCGACCGCCGCCCCCGATTTGTCTCTCTCGACGGGAGTCGCTGGGAGATCGACCGCGAAGACCGAGCCCTTCCCCTCCTCGGAGGTGACGGAGAGGCGTCCGCCCATTCGCCGCACGAGCTCGCGGCAGATATAGAGGCCGAGCCCGGTACCGCCCACACCGCGGGCCAGCTGGGGGTCGACGCGATAGAACTTCCCGAAGATCCTGCGCTGCTCGAGGGGCGCGATTCCGATTCCGTCGTCCCGGACAGCGATCCGGACGCCACTTTCCCGCCGCTGGATCGTGAGCTCGACGCGGCCGCCCGCCGGCGAGTACTTGACCGCGTTGTCGACCAGGTTGATCAAAACCTGGCGCAGCTTGTCCGAGTCGGCGTGCACGGCATCAACCGACTCCGGGAGGGAGAGCTCGATCGAGATGTCGTCCCGCGCGGCGAAGAGCGCGCGCATCTCCTCGACGACCTCCTGGGCGAGCGCACGAAGGTCGACGGTCTTCTCGCCGAGGACGAACTGGCCGGAGTCGAGCTTGTTCGCGAACAGGATGTCGTCCGCGATCCGGGTCAGCCGTTCGGATTCCTGGGCGATCACGTCCAGGAGCCGGCGCGTGCCCTCCTCGTCGAGCTCGAGGTCCTCGCGGAGCAGCGTCTGTGCCGAGCCGTAGATCGCAGCCAGCGGGGTCCGCAACTCGTGCGAGACCGTTGCGATGAACTCTCCTTTGAGCTCGTCGAGCGCTCGTTCCTCGGTGAGGCTTCGGAACGCGTACACGATCCCTTCGCTGAAGCTGACACCGGAGACCGAGAGCCAGAGCTCGCGCCCCTCGAGCTCCAGTGGAACAACCTTGGCCTCCAGGCTTCCCGGCCCCGGCGCGGTCGCGACCGGGATCAGGGAGGCGACGGCGCCCCAACCGGGCAGGGCCTCTTCGGCCCGCCGGCCGAGCGCGTCGTCCGGCGTGATGCCGGTGATCGCGTGGGCCGCAGGGTTCCAGTGCTGGATCAAGCCGTCGTCGTCAACGAGGAAGACGCCGTCGTCGACGTGCTCGAGGACGCGAGCATGGCGCTCGAGGGCGAGCCGCTGCCGCTCGACCTGGCGGTCGAGCCCGCGAAGCTGGATCGCGCGCTCGAGCGAGGCGACGAAGTAGTCGCGGTCGATGGGCTTCTGGACGAAGTCGTACGCTCCGCCACGTAACGCCTGAACGGCGAGATCCCGCTCGCCGTGGCCCGTGATCATGAGGGTCGGCGTCGTCGGCCGTGCCTCACGGATCTCCCGTAGCAACGCGAGCCCGTCCATCCCGGGCATCTTGATGTCGCTGACGATCGCGTCGTAGTCGATCTCCCGGATGCGCTCGAGCGCGTCGGCAGCAGTCTCTGAGGTATCGATCTCGATCCCGTTCATCCGCAGGCGAAGGGCCTTCGGCAACGCGTCGAGCAGCGCCCGGTCATCGTCCACGAGCAGGATCCTCGCGGTCACAGGAGCACCTCCTCGGGCGGCTCCTCCTCGGCGCGAGGCAGCTCGATCAGAAACGTCGCGCCGCCGCCACGGCGGTTGCTGACGGAGATCTCGCCCCCGTACTCCTTGAGGATGCTGTACGTGATCGAGAGGCCGAGACCCGTTCCCGTCCCGACCTCCTTCGTCGTGAAGAAGGGGTCGAAAATCCGCTGCTGGAGCTCACGCGGGATCCCGGGCCCGGTGTCGGAGAAGGCGATGGTGATCCGCTCCTCGTCGCGATCGGACGCGATCTTGATCTTCTTGCGCTTCGAGTCCTCGAGCGCGTCGCGCGCATTCGTGAGCAGGTTGATGAAGACCTGCTCGAGCTGGATCGCGTTGGCGAGCACGAGCAGCTCGTCGGGACAGAGCTCGAGCTCGACCTCGATCCCGCGGAGGCGGAACTGCTCCTGCACGAGCAGGAGCGAGCGCTCGATCACGTCGTCGACGTCGACCAGCTCGACGTTGACCCGGGCGGCCCGCCCGAACGTCCGCAGGTGCGAGATGATGTCCGTCGCCTTCCGGACCTGCTCCATCGCCTTCTCGAGGTCGTCGACGATCAGGCTGGTCTCGACCCCGCCCAGCCGGATCTGGTCGATCGCGTTGCCGACGTAGAGGCCGATGTTGTTGAGCGGGTTGTTGAGCTCGTGCGCCACGCCAGTCGTCAGCTCGCCGAGGGTGGCGAGCTTGCCCGCCTGGACCAGCTGCTCCTGCTTGTCGCGCAGTTCCTGCTCGCGCCGCTCCATCTCCTGCGTGGTCTCACGCAGGTCGCCCATGATGTGGATCATCGCCTTGCGGCTGTCGCCAAGCTTCAGGTTGGACTCGTGCGAGTCCTTGAGGATGTGAAGGAGCGCTCGGCGGGAGTTGTCGAGGCGCTCGGTCTGGCGGGCGAGCCGGCTGCGGTCGTTTTCGTAGTCGCCGAGGATGTGGATCATCGCCTTGCGCTGGTCCGCGAGCTTCTGGTTCGACTCGTTCAGGTCGCCCATGATGTGAACGAGCGCGCGGCGTCGCTCCTCCGCGAGCTCGACGCGGCGCTGCAGGCTCTCGATTTCCGCGCGCAGCGCGGCCGCCTCCTGCTCGATCTCGCCGTTGCCCGCGCCCGAGGCTGCGAGGCCGTCGGGTTCTGCGCTCATCAGGTCGAGGCGCGGGCCGCCTTGAGCTTCTCGTTTTGGCGCCGAAGGTCCTCGAGCTCTTTCTCGAGCGCGATCATCTTCAACTCACGGCCGACGACGACCTCCTCGAACTTCTCGAGGTCGAGGATCTTCTCCTGCAGGTCGGTCTTCGACCGCTCGAGGTCTCGGACGACTTCCTCGTAAGCCCGCATGTCTCTGAGGATGCCGATCGCGCCGATTACTTTCCCGTCAGAGTCGCGGAGGGCGGACGCGTTCAGCGTGGTGGGAATGACTTCGCCGGAGGCGCTGCGCGGGTTCAGGCGCGCGTTCCGGGTGACACCGTGCTCGACGACCTCGCGCAGCGCGGCGGTGAACTCCCGCGTCTCCTCGGGGCTGATGAAGCGCGAGAGCGACTGCTCGACGACCTCGTCCTGCCGAAATCCGAGCAGCCCGGACACAGCCTCGTTTGCCTGGATGATCTTGCCTTCGAGGTCGGAGACGAAGACCGGGTCGGGCGCGTCGTCGATCAAGCGCTGTGCGTAGGCCCGGGCCTTGTCGAGCTCGCGCATGTCGCGCAGGACGCCGATCGCGCCGATCACCTTCCCGTCTGCGTCGCGGAGGGCCGAGGCGTTGAGGCTCGTGGGAATTACCTCGCCTGCGGCCGAGCGCGGGTTCAAGACGGCATTTCGCGTCACCCCTCGCTCGACGACCTCGCGCAGGGCGGCTGTGAACTCCCGCGTCTCTTCAGGGCTGATGAATTGCGAAAGCGACTGCTCGACCACCTCGTCTTGCCGGAAGCCGAGCAGCTGCGAGACGGCCTCGTTCGCCTGCAGGATCTTGCCCTCGAGGTCGGAGACGAACACCGGGTCGGGCGCGTCGTCGATCAAGCGCTGGGCGTAGGCGCGGGCCTTGTCGAGCTCACGCATGTCGCGCAGGATCCCGATCGCGCCGATCACGTTGCCTTCGGAGTCACGGAGGGCCGAGGCGTTGAGGCTGGTCGGGATCACCTCGCCTGCGGCCGAGCGCGGGTTCAAGACCGCGTTCCGTGTCACCCCCCGCTCGACGACCTCGTCGAGCGCAGCCATAAATTCACGCGTCTCCTCGGGGCTAATGAATTGCGAGAGCGACTGCTCGACGACCTCGTCCTGCCGGAAGCCGAGCAGCTGAGAGACGGCGTCGTTCGCCTGGATGATCTTGCCCTCGAGGTCGGAGACGAAGACAGGGTCGGGTGCGTCGTCGATCAGCCGCTGCGCGAAAGCACGAGCCTTGTCGAGCTCGCGCATGTCACGCAAGATCCCGATCGCGCCGATGACGTTGCCGTCGGCGTCGCGGAGGGCCGAAGCGTTGAGCGTCGTCGGAATAACCTCACCGGCGGCGGAGCGCGGGTTCAGGACTGCGTCGCGCGTGACGCCTCGCTCGACCACCTCGCGGAGTGCTGCCGTGAACTCCTGCGTCTCCTCGGGACTGATGAACCGTGACAGCGACTGCTCGACGACCTCGTCCTTGCGGAAGCCGAGCAGCTCGGAGACTGCGTCGTTCGCCTGCAGGATCTTGCCCTCGAGGTCGGAGACGAA
>DASQWX010000216.1:0-21738 GCA_035640035.1 Gaiellaceae bacterium | reverse complement strand
GCCGACTGTTTGAGGATCTCAGCGACGTCCGTTGCTCTCAGAGACGGATTCGCAGCCCAGGCGAGGGCCGCCGCTCCGGCAACCTCCGGCGACGAGAACGACGTCCCGCTCGCATAGCCGTAGAGGCCCGCGGACGAGCCGCGCAGGGGCTGGCGCGGCCAGCCGGCGGGGTCGGCGTCCGAAGACAGGGCGCCGAAGACGTTCTCGCCGGGCGCAGCCAGCGAGATGTAGGACCCGTAGTTCGAGAACGAGGCGCGCGATCCGTCCACGGCCGTCGCGGCCACGGCGAGCCCGACACCGCCCTTCCCGTCGGAGCCGATTGGTTGCAGGAGCGCCGCCGGGTAGTTGGCGAAGTTGCCGCTCTGTCCGCCGTTGCCGGCCGCCGCGACGAGCAGGACGTCGTGCGCTGCGGCGTAGGCAACGGCGCTCTCCTCGGTGGCGGAGCTGAACGGGCCGCCGAAGCTCATGTTGATGATGTTCGCCCCGTGGTCGACCGCGTAGACGATGGCCGCGGACTCGTCGACGTCGGAGATCGTGCCGTCGGCCCCTGCTGCCTGGACGGCGAGGAGCCTCGCATCGCCTCCGAAGCCCGCGACGCCTTCGCCGTTCGAGGGCGAGCCGGCCGCCAGCGAGGCGACGAAGGTTCCGTGACCTTGGTAGTCGGTCACGTCTGTCGAGCTCGACCGCACGCTCCAGGTCGCTGGGGACTTTGCCGCCAGGTCGGGAGCCGAGAGATCCGCGCCGGTATCGAGCACGGCGATCGTGATCGCCGACGCCGCGTGAACCACCGCCGGCGGGACGAGACTCTCGCGCGCGGCGGCGTACTGCCATTCGTACGCTCCACCGGGCACGGGTGCAGCGGCGACGGCTGGATCGACCAGCGCGTCGCGGTACACGGGCTCGTCGGCATAGCGGATCCCGGGAAGCCGCGAAAGCAGCCGCATCGCGGCGGGCGGGGAGGTGACGACCGCGACGTGGAGAGCCCGGATCCGGCGAACGACTCGTCCGCCCGAACGAGCGAGCGCGCGCCGGAGAGCGGGCTCGGACGTGTAGCCCACCACCGTGACGCGATCGCCCCGCCCGTGAGCGGCGGCCGAGGCCGCTCTTGTGCCCCCGAGGCAGAGCAGCAGGACGCCGGCGAGGGCCGCGAGCCGGGCGACGCGCGAAGGCTGACGAAACGGAAATCTCATTGGCCGCAGACAGCTCAGGAGGGAGCCGCCAAATGGGCCTATCGGTACGTGATCGGGGCTGCGATACCCTCACTCAGGTGATGGCGCTGACCGGGTATGCGGGAGAGGAAGGCCGGCTTCAGGCGCGCGTCGACGTCAACGGCTCCGGATCCGCGAACGTGGACACGGGCATCCCCGTGCTCGACCATCTGCTGAGCCTGCTGGCCGAGCATGCATCCTTCGACGTCGCGCTCGAGGTCGCACCGGAGGATCCGGATGCCGAGGTCGCCGCGGCAGGTCGCGCACTCGGGCAGGCGCTCGCCGACGCACTCCGGTCGGACCGCGTTCGCGGTCATGGCTCGGCCGTCGTCCCGGCCGACGAGGCCCTGGCCCACGTCGCTCTCGAGGCGTCCGGCCGGCCGTTGCTCGTCTCGAACGTCGACCTCTCGGACATGGGCGTCGGCGGCCTCGCGACCGATCTGGTCGCGCGGTTCTTGACCCAGTTCGCGGAAGGAGCGGGCCTGACGCTCCACGTTCGCCTGATCGAAGGCCGCGACACGCAGCACGTGCTCGAGGCGATCTTCAAGGCTCTCGGAGTGGCGCTGGCCAAGAGCTCCCGGCCCCGAAGACGAAAGGAGAGCGATGGCGACTGAGACGAAGACCGTCGTCCGCACCGACAAGGCGCCCGGGCCGTTCCAGGGCGCGCCATACTCGCAGGCAATCCAGGCCGGCGGCTTTGTCTTCGTCTCCGGGCAGCTCGGGCTCGAGCTCGGTCAGGCCGCGATTACGGGCACGATCACCGAGCAAACCGAGCGGATCTTCACGAACCTCCGGGCAATCCTCGAAGAGGCCGGGACGGGCCTCGATCGCCTCGTAAAGACGACGGTGTTTCTGACCGACCTCGCCGACTTCGCCGCGATGAACGAGGTCTACGCACGGAATGTCGGCGATGCGCCGCCGGCCCGCGCGACCGTCGAGGTCGCGGCGCTCCCGTCCGGCGCGAAGGTGGAAATCGAGGCGATCGCACAGGTCTAGTCTCCGCGCTCAGCGACAATGTTTCGGTCATGCGCGCGGAAACAGTCGTCGCGACCCACACGAACACGGATTTCGACGCGTTCGCCGCGATGCTGGCCGCACGCCGCCTCTACCCGGGCGCAGTGGTCTGCCTCGCCGGCTCGCTGAACCGAAACGTCAGGGAGTTCTACCGCCTCCACGCAGACGAACTCGACTTCGTCGTCGACGCCTCGCGGCTCGAGGTCGACGCGGTCCGGCGTCTGATCGTGGTCGAGACCGTTCACGCATCGAGGCTCGGAGAGCTCGAGCCGCTGGCGCGTGACCCGAAGGTCGACAAGGTCGTCTTCGACCACCACGCCGCCGAGCGGCCCGACTGGGCGGCTTCGGAAAACGTCGTCGTCTCCGACGACGGCGCCCTGACGACCACCCTCGTCGGCGTGCTTGCCGAGCGCGAGGTGACGGTCAGTCCGCTCGAGGCGACCGTGTTCGCGCTCGGCATCCACGAGGACACCGGCTCGCTCACGCACGCGACGACGACTCAGCGGGACGCCGAGGCGCTCGGCTGGTGCCTGCGTCACGGTGCCGAGCAGGAGCTCGTCGGGCGGTTCCTCCACACACCGCTCAACGAGGCCGAGCGGGAACTGCTCGCCGCGCTCCTCGAGTCGCTGGAGACGCACGAGGCGGCGGGTCTCGGGATCCTCGTCGCCGCCGCGTCGGCGCCCGAGTACGTCGAGGGGATCTCGAACCTCGCGCACAAACTCGTCGACGTGACGGACTGCGCCGTGCTGATGGTGCTGGTCGAGATGGACGGACGGGTCTTCGCCGTCGCGCGCAGCCGCGTCTCCGAGCTCGACGCCTCGGCCCTTGCGGCGATCCTCGGCGGTGGCGGGCATGCGCAGGCAGCCTCGGCGATCTACCGCGGGACGCTCGAGGAGGCGCGCCGGCTTGTCGCCGAACGCCTCGCCGAGGCCGTGCGCGAGCCACCACGCGCTCGAGACGTGATGTCGAAGCCCGCCCGCACGATCGCGCCCGACGAGACCGTCGCGCGGGCGATGGTTGCCTGCCAGCGCTTTGGCCAGAGCGGCATTCTCGTCGCCGAGGGCACAGACCTCGTCGGGGCCGTCAGCCGCGAGGACCTCGACAAAGCGATCTCGCACGGCCTTTCGCACGCGCCCGTGAAGGGGATCATGAGCTCGCGCGTCGCGACCTGTGGCGAGGAAACGCCCCTGTCCGAGCTGCAGCGACTGCTCGCGGGGGGCGAGGATCGGGTCGCCGTGCTCCGCGACGGGCGGCTCGCCGGCGTGGTCACGCGTGGCGACGTTCTCGAGGCGATCGGCGAGCGGGCGGAGCTGGCACGCAGGCCGAAGGTCTCGCTTGCGGACGAGCTCGCGAAGCTCGAGCGGCTGACCCCTGTCTTCGAAGCCGTCGCGGCGCTCAGCGAGCCCTACGAAGGTGCCTACCTCGTCGGCGGGACCGTTCGCGACATCCTCCTCGGCGAGCGGAGCTTCGACGTCGACATCGCGGTCGAGGGGGATGCGATCGCCCTCGCCCAAGCGCTGGCCGACGCGCTCGGAGGCCGCGTGCGGGCGCACGAGAAGTTCGGCACCGCCGTGGTCGTGTACGGCGACGACGAACGGGTCGACGTCGTCACCGCGCGAACGGAGTTCTACGACGCCCCCGCCGCGCTTCCGGCCGTCGAGCATGCCTCGATCCGGGAGGACCTGTTCCGGCGCGACTTCACGATCAACGCAATGGCCGTCTCGCTCAAGGGCGAGGACTACGGCCGGCTCGTCGATCCGTTCGGGGGCCGGCTGGATCTCGAACAGGGCCGGATCCGCGTCCTCCACAACCTCTCGTTCATCGACGACCCGACCCGGATCTTCCGTGCCGTTCGGTACGAAAACCGCTACGGCTTCCGGATGGACGAGCACACGGTGCGACTTGCGCGCGGCTGCATCGAGATGGGCCTCGTCGGGGATCTCTCCTCCGCCCGTCTTCGGGACGAGCTCGTCGCGCTGCTCGAGGAAGGTGACGTCGACCACTCGATCCTGCGGCTGGCAGAGCTCGGGGCAGACAAGGCCATTCACCCGCACCTCGCCGCCGACCAGGAGGCCGTGACCCTGCTCGCGCGCCTGCGTGCGCTCGCGAAGCAATACGAGATCGAGGTTCCCGCATGGCGGCTCGGCCTGATTGCGCTCGCGCGCAGGCTCCCTCCGGACGAGGTGTACGGCTGGCTCCAGCGGCTGAAGGTGCGCCGCCGCGACGCAGAGCAGATCGCGGCCGCCGTCACCGTCGGTCCCCGCATCGTCGAGCGCCTGCGCGACCGGGACGTCGAGCCGGCGGAGATCGTCGCGCTCGCCGACCGCTATGCCCCGGACGCACCGCTCTTCGCGCTCGCGCTCGCCGATCTCGATCCGCTGCACGCGTATTTCCGGGGGCTCCGGGACGTTCGGCTCGAGGTGACGGGCGGCGATCTCGTCGAGCTCGGCCTCGGCGAGTCACCGCGGGTCGGGGAGATCCTGGCGGAGCTTCGGCGACGCAAGCTGAACGGCGAGCTCGACGGACGCGAATCGGAGCTCGAGGCTGCCCGGGAGCTCATCAGCGGGTGATCCGCTGGGACGCTCCGGGCCCGTACGAGGTCGTCTTCACGACGCGCCTCGGCGGCGTGAGCGAGGGGCCGTACGCGTCCCTCAACCTCGGTCGGCGCACGGGCGACGACGTCGCGCGCGTCGACGAGAACCGCAGACGTGCCTGCGCCGAGATCGGATCGAGCGCGGAGAAGCTCGCCTTGAACTACCAGGTTCACTCCGCGTCGGTGCATCGGGCCGTGCCGGGCGAACGCGGGCGCGTCCAGGGCGACGGACTCTGGACCGAGGAGCGAGACGTCCCGATCCTGGCTCTGACGGCCGACTGCCTCCCGATCGCGCTCGCGCGCGAGAACGGAAGCTCGCCGGCCGTTTGCGTCCTACACGCCGGGCGAATTGGGATCCTCGCGGGCGTGGTGGAGGCCGGCGTCGCTGCCCTCGGCGGGAAGCTTGCGGCCGCGATCGGCCCCTCGATTCGCCCATGCTGCTACGAAGTGGGGGAGGAGGTCGCGGCGCCTTACCGCGACCGCTTCGACGGGCGCATCATGCGAGGCCGCAACCTCGATCTCGGGCAGGCAGCCGAGCACGTTCTGCGTCAGGCGGGCGTGGACCGGATCGACCGCCTCGATCAGTGCACCGCGTGTCATCCGGAGCTCTTTTTCTCGCATCGCCGGGACGGGAAGCCGCGCGGGGTGCAAGGAGTGCTCGCCACGGTCACATGAGATGTTGGATGGGGGCTGGAAGACCACGTTCCGGGGATGGACCGCTTGGCCAACCAAACTAGACGCGTAGCGTTGTCGCCTGACGAGGTCCGGGCTCGCTACGAGCAGGTCAAAAGCGAGCTCGGGGAGCGGGTGACGATCGTCGCAGCCACGAAATACGTGTCCGTCGAGGAGATGGCGGTCCTGGCCGAGGCCGGGATCCCGGTAGTCGGCGAGAACCGTGCGCAGGATCTCGAGGCGAAGCACGCCGTCTACGGCGACGCCTTTCGCTGGCACTTCATCGGCCACCTGCAGAGCCGCAAGGCGAAAATCGTCAACCGGATCTGCGAGCTCGTCCATTCGCTCTCGTCCGAGTCCGCCGCGAAGCGCCTGGAGGTGCCGGCGCTTGTCGAGGTGAACCTCTCGGGCGAGGAGACGAAGTCAGGGATCGCCGAAGGCAACCTCGGCGGCTTGCTGGCGGCGTATCCAGACGTCCGAGGCCTGATGACGATGCCTCCCGAGACGGACGATCCGGAAGATTCGCGCCCGTACTTCCGGCGCCTACGCGAGCTTGCGGACGAGCACGGACTGAGCGAGCTATCGATGGGGACGACTCAGGACTACCGCGTTGCGGCAGAGGAGGGCGCGACGCTGATCCGAGTCGGCTCGGCTCTCTACCACTAATGGCGACCTGAAAGCCCACTAGAATCCTCATCCCGTGGGATTTGCAGACGTTTGGAACCGCACGCTCGTCTACTTCGGGATCGCGGAGGAGGACGACGAGTGGGACGAGGACGGATACGTCACCGAGGAAGAGCTCGAGCGCACGTACAGCGAGCGCCCGAACGTCCGCCGGCTCACGCCGCGGGGTAGGCGGCAGGAATTCGACGACTGGACCGACCCCGACGTCGACGAGGCGCGCACGGCGGTCGTCAGGCCGAGACGCCGCGAGCAGCGGCGCGCGGACGTAGCGCCGATGCCGGGGCCGACGCCGGTGCCGTCGGTCAGGGTGCATCTCGTGGTCCCGCACACGTTTCAGGACGCCCAGCAGATCGCCGACCGGTTCAAGGACGGAATTCCGGTCATCCTCAACCTGCAGGGGACCGAACAGGAGCTTTCGAAGCGGTTGATCGACTTCACGAGCGGGCTCACGTACGCGCTCGACGGCGGCATGCAGCGGGTGGCCGACAAGGTCTTCCTTCTGACACCGCGGAATGTCGAAGTCTCCGCCGAGGAGCGGGCCCGGCTGCTCGAGTCGGGCGGCTTCTTCAACCAGGCGTAGAGCGAGCCCGGTCGTAGGAACCGCGCCGGCGGAGCCGAAAATAACGGAATGGGCGTAAGCCCCGGACCTCTGCTGCTCTACGACACGGCGTCGTCGATCAATCGCTTCATCGACGACTTCATCTGGGTCTATGTCCTCCTGATCTTCATCTACGTCCTGTCTTCGTGGGTCCGGCTCCCGTACTCGCCCTGGTTGCGACGGATCCAGGACTTCCTTCGCGATGTCTGCGAGCCGTACCTCCGGCTCTTTCGGCGCCTGCTGCCGTCCTTCGGGCCGCTCGACATCTCGCCGGTCGTGGCGATCTTCTTCCTGTTCCTGCTGATGAAAGTGGTCGACGCGATCTTCGATCGCTTCTGAACCCGAGAAAGGGGGCCGATCATGGCCTACAGCCCGGTTGAACTGAGACATGTCCGCTTCAAACGCGCCCTGTTCGGGTACCGCCCGAGCCCGGTCGATCGCACGATCGAAGAGGTCGCCGACTCGTTCGAGACCGTCTGGCGGGAGCGGGCCGACTACGCGGAACGGATCGAGCAGCTTCAGGGCGAGCTGAAACGCCACCGGGAGCTCGAGGGATTGCTCCGCTCGACGCTGACAACGGCCGAGCAATCCGCCCACGAGCTGAGGGATCAGGCGCGCCGGGAGGCGGCGCTCGTGCTCGATGAGGCCCACGCCGAGGCTCGGAGAATCACCCGAGACGCGCTCGCCGAACGCGAACGGCTCACCACCGAAACGCACCGAATCAAGGCTCTCCTCGGCGCTGCGCTGGACGCGATCGACGACGCCGACCCCGAGGAGCGCGCCGAAGCGGCTTAAGCGGACGTCAAACCTATACTTGCCGCATGGCCGTTTCGACTCGCTTGCGCGTCCGCGTCTCTCCCGGCGGGCGAGCGAACACAATCGTCGGCCGGCACGGCGACGGTTGGAAGGTGCGCGTCGTCGCGGCCCCTGAGGAAGGCAAGGCAAACGAAGCCGTCCTTCGCTTGCTGGCCGAGCGCCTTTCGCTCCCGCGCGAAAGCGTCACGCTCGTCTCGGGGCTCGCGAGCCGGGACAAGGTCGTCTCGCTGACCGGCATCGACGAGGCGGAAACCGAACGCCGACTCGGGCGACCGGCAGAGGGCGCATGAGCACCGAGATCGACAGGGAACGCTTCCGTGCCAGGCTCGAGGACGAACGGCGCAGGGTCCGGAACGCGATCGAATACCTCCACAAGGAGAACCCCGGCGCGCCCGACGAGTCGACGGGCGATCTGGCCATGGGCCCCGGTGACAACCACCTGGCCGACATCGCGACCGAGACGGTCGACCGAGAGATCGACTACACGCTCGAGGAGAACTCGGGAAACGTCCTTCGAGAGGTCGAGGCGGCGCTGAGGCGGATCGAGGACGGAAGCTTCGGACACTGTGCGGCCTGCGGGGTTGCGATCGAGCCAGAACGGCTCGAGTACCTGCCCTGGACGACGTTGTGCGCAAAGGACGCGCGCGGGAGCCGCGCTTGAGCGAGCCGCGCACGGTCGACGTGCGCGTCGGCTCCTCGACGGATGCGCTGACGCCGATCTCCGTTGCCACGCGATCGCTGGCGGCGCGGTGGCCTCAGTGGACCGCGCTCGGTCTCGTCGTCGCCGCGGCCGTGCTCGCCGATCAGGTGACCAAGCACATCGTCGCGAGCGAGCTCACGCTCGACGATCAGGTCCACGTGCTCGGCCCGTTCTCGATTCATCACGTCGAGAACTCGGGGATTGCCTTCGGCCTGTTCGCGAACGCAACCGGGCTCGTGACGGCGCTGACGGCCCTTGCCGTCGGCTGGATGCTGGTCTTCTTCGCGCGTTCGGGCGCGAGGCACCCGGTGCTCCCGATCGCGCTCGGGTTGCTGATCGGCGGCAGTTCCTCGAACCTGGTCGACCGGATCCGCCTGGGCCACGTCACCGATTTTCTCGACTTCCGCTACTGGCCGGCGTTCAACCTCGCGGACACGTTCATCGTCGTCGGCGTTGGGATCCTCTTCGCCGCGATCCTCCTCGGCGATACGCGCGGCAAAGCCAAAGCGTAAGGACGTTCCGACGGTAACCGTGCGCGTTCCCGGCGAGGCTGCCGGCGAGCGGCTCGACCGGTTCGTCGCAGCTCTGCCGGAAGTCGGCTCGCGCGCCGAGGCCGAGCGCTTGCTGGCCTCGGGCGCAGTTCGGCTCGACGGCGCGTCGCGGGCCAAGAGCCACCGCCTGGAGGGCGGCGAGCTGCTCGAGGTCGAGCCGGACGCCCAGCGGGGCCCGACGCTCGAGGCCGAGTCCCACGACCTACAGGTCGCGTACGAGGACGAGCATCTGCTCGTGGTCGACAAGCCCGCGGGCCTGGTCGTTCATCCGGCCGCCGGCCACGAGCGGGGCACGCTCGTGCACGCCCTGCTGGAACGGGGCATCACGGGCGGAGACGTTCCCGAACGACCGGGGATCGTGCACCGGCTCGACCGTGACACTTCGGGCCTTCTCGTCGTCGCGCGCTCGGAGGAGGCATACGGTCGGCTCCGGGACCTCGTGCGCGCCCGAGGGCTCGATCGGCGGTACCTGGCACTCGTCCGGGGGAAGCCTCGCTCGCGAAGGGGCCGGATCGAAGCGCCGATCGGGCGCGATCGCCGCGATCCGCTCCGGCAATCGCTGGACACGGACACGCCGCGCGAGGCGGTCACCCATTTCGAGGTCGAGCGGTTGCTCCCGGAGCACGCGCTGCTGTCGGTGCGGCTCGAGACCGGGCGCACGCACCAGATTCGCGTTCACCTCGCCGCGATCGAGCTGCCTGTCGTCGGCGATCCCGTCTACGGAGTCTCCGACAACGAACTGGGGCGCCAGTTTCTGCACGCGAACAGGTTGGTCTTCCCGCACCCCTTCACCGGCGATCTCGTCGAGACGGAGTCGCCGTTGCCGGAGGAGCTTCAGGCCGCCCTGGCGCGTTTCGCCTCGTAGAGGCGGCGATCGGCGACCGCGAACAGCGTCGCGGCGTCGGCGCCGTCGTCGGGATAGCGTGTCACCCCGGCGCTGATCGCGACTTGGACCGCGAGCTCGCCTGCCTCGACCAGCTCGCGGAGTCGCACGCGCAGGCGGGCGAGGAAGTTTGCTCCCGTAGTTTCGGCGGATTCGACGAGCAACGCGGCGAACTCGTCTCCGCCCATTCGGCCCGCCAGATCCGATTGGCGTAGCTCGCCGCGCAGGAGCCTCGCGACACGCCGCAGCGTGTCGTCACCCGCTTGGTGGCCGAAGGTGTCGTTGATCTCCTTGAAATCGTCGAAGTCGAAGTAGACGAGCGTGACGCCGGAGCCGTACCGCTTGCCGCGCGCGAGCTCGAGCTCCAGCTCGTGCATGAAGGCGGCGTGGTTGAGAAGCTCCGTGAGGGCGTCGTGCCGCGCCCGATGGGACAGCTCCAACGTCGCGCGATCGAAGTACGCGACGACGCACTCGGTAATCAGGCGGTCGATCATGTCGTGGAGCCGCTCTTCGAGGACGAAGACGTCGTCGGGCGCGAGGGTCGCACTGCGGTCGAGGACCAGCCGCCAGAGCACGCGCCTGAGGACAAGGAACTCGGTGACGATGTCGCGCGGAGCGAATCCCAGCGCTTCGCGCTCACGGGCGTGATCGCGAACGATCGCCGCGAGCGGGCTGCCGCGGCGCAGGCGCTCCGGCTTCGGATCGAGCAGGTGGTCAGCGAGCTCGGCGATGAAGGTCGGCATATCGCCGAGTTGCCCGGCGCGTGCCAGCCGCGCGAGCGGCGGAATCGTGTCCTCGCGGAGGCCTTCCTCGACTACGGCGAGGGCCAGATCCCACGCTCCCGACCGAATCTCGTCGGCGAGCTGTGCGAGCGGTTCTGACGTCACGGGCGGCCCCACCTCTACAGCGAGGCATCGGCATCTGCAGCCAAAACCTGAGCACTGAGCGAGGGAGAGGCGCTGGTAAGATGCAGCGGTTTTGCCACCGACCCGGCGGGTCGGCCAGGTGGGGGTGCCGACGCTGACGGCGGTCGGTTCCATCGGGCCTTCGCCGGCAGCACGACATCCAACCAAGAGAAAGGGGCTTAGCCCGTGGCAGTCGTCACCATGCGAGAGCTACTGGAAGCCGGGGTTCACTTCGGCCACCAGACGCGCCGCTGGAACCCGAAGATGAAGCGCTTCATCTTCGGCGAGCGCGGCGGCATTTACATCATCGATCTGCAGCAGACCCTCGAGCGCCTCGAGGACGCGGCCGCGTTCGCTCGGAACCTCGCCGAGCGCGGAGGGCCGATCCTCTTCGTCGGGACGAAGAAACAGGCCATGGACGCAATCGCCGAGCAGGCACAGCGTGTCGGCATGCCCTTCGTGAACCACCGCTGGCTCGGCGGCCTCCTGACCAATTGGCGGACGATCTCGAACCGGATCGAGCGCCTCCACGAGCTCCGCCGGCTCCGCGACGAGGGTCAGCTCGATCTGCTCCCGCCGAAGGAGCGAATCGCGATGCTCGCTGAGCTCGAGAAGCTCGACACGAACCTCGGGGGCGTTGCGGAGATGCGCAAGCAGCCAGACGCCATCTTCGTCATCGACCTGCGGAAGGAACAGCTGGCGATCCGCGAAGCGCGCCGGCTCGGGATGCCGATCATCGCCCTCGTCGACACCAACTGCGACCCCGACGAGGCCGACTACATCATTCCCGGCAATGACGACGCGATCCGCTCGTGCTCGCTCGTGACACGGGTGATCGCGGACGCGATCGAAGCAGGGAAGGCGAAGGTCGCTCCGGCCGAGATGGAGACGCCCGCGGCCGAGGAGCCGGAGCGGGAGGCTCCGAGCGCAGACGAAGTCGCCGAGGAGCCGGCGTACGAGCAGACGGCGCCGGGCGAGACAGTCGGTGAAGAGGAAGTCACGACAGGCGTCGCGTCCGGGCAGGCTCCGGCTGACGCGGAGGGCGAATCGTGACGGAGATCGCCGCTGCCCTCGTCAAGGAGCTCCGCGACCTGACCGGCGCGGGGATGATGGACTCCAAGCGCGCGTTGCAGGACACAAACGGCGACCTGGAAGCCGCGAGGACCCTGCTTCGGGAGCGCGGCCTGGCGAGCGCCGCCAAGCGCGCGGGGCGGGAGACGACCGAGGGGAAGGTCAACTACCGCGTCGCCGAGGACGCGAAGCGCGGCGCCATCGTCGCGGTCGGCTGCGAGACGGAGCCTGTCTCGAACAACGCGGAGTTCCTCGCGTTCGCCGCCAAGGTGCTCGATGTCGTCCAACGCGACGGAGCGGGAGCAGAGCAAGAGCTCGACGAGGAGCGCCAGGAGCTTGCCGGGAAGCTCGGCGAGAACATCGTCGTCGCCGGCGCCGCGCGCTTCGAAGCCGTCGACGGGGCCATGATCGACGGCTACGCGCATCCGCCCGCGAACAAGCTCGGCGTTCTCGTCCAGATCCGCGGCGGGTCCGACGACCTCGGCCGGAAGCTGGCGATGCACATCGCCGCTTCGCCGGGAACGCGGTGGATCGGGCGCGAAGACGTGCCCGACGAGATCGTCACCGCGGAACGCGAGATCTACATGAACTCCGACGAGGTCCGGTCGAAGCCCGAGCAGGCCCGCGAGAAGATCGTGGAAGGAATGCTGAACAAGCGCTTCTTCGCCGAGCAGGTTCTCACCGAGCAGCCGTGGATCCACGAGGTTTCGAAGTCGGTGGGTGACGTCCTCGGCGAGGAAGGGGCCGAGGTGCTCGAGTTCGAGCGGCTCCAGCTCGGATAGGGGTCCGGAGTGGCTGTTTCAGAAGAGGTCGCCTCCGAGCCCGGCCGCGCGGTCTTTCGCCGCGTCCTCCTGAAGCTCTCCGGCGAGGCGCTGATGGGGGAGAAGGAGTACGGCCTCGATCGAGACCGGATCGACGCCGTCGCGGGCGAGATCGTCGAGATCCAGCAGCACGGCGTCGAGCTCGCGATCGTCGTCGGCGCCGGAAACATCTACCGCGGTATGGCCGCCGCCGCGGAGGGAATGGATCGGGCCACGGCGGACTACGCCGGCATGCTCGCCACGCTCTTGAACGCGCTCGCCCTGCAGGACGCCCTCGAGCGACGTGGCGCGCACACGCGCGTGCTCTCGGCGATCGAGGTGTCGGAGGTCGCGGAGCCGTACATTCGCCGCAGGGCCATTCGGCACCTCGAGAAGCAGCGGATCGTCATCTTCGCGGCGGGAACCGGCAATCCGTTCTTCACGACCGATACGGCCGCTGCTCTACGCGCGCTGGAGATCAATGCCGAGGCGATCTTGATGGCGAAGCATGCGGTCGAGGGCGTCTACGAAGGCGATCCACGCGTGGATCCGGACGCGGAGCTCTTGCCCAGGCTCACCCATCTCGAGGCGATCGAGCGCGGCCTGAAGGTGATGGACACGACGGCGCTCTCGCTGTGCATGGACAATCAGCTGCCGATCTACGTCTTCGCGCTCGCGGAAGGCAACATCCGCCGAGTCGTCGACGGCGAGCGCGTCGGCACCATCGTTTCCACCCCGACCCCCGGAGCGGCCCAATGACGATCGACGAGTTCATTCAGGACGCGACCCGCCGGATGGACAAGTCCGTCGAGTCGGCTCAGCACGAGTTCAACACGCTCCGCACCGGGCGGGCCTCGGCGGCCTTGCTCGACCGGATCCAGATCGACTATTACGGGACGAAGACGCCGCTGAAGCAGCTGGCCACGATCAACGCGCCCGAGCCGCGGCTCCTCACAGTGCAGCCGTTCGACCCGAGCTCGCTGTCGGCGATCGAGCGGACGATCCAGGAGTCCGATCTTGGGCTGACTCCCTCGAACGACGGGAAGATCATCCGCCTGCCGATCCCGCAGCTAACCGAGGAGCGGCGCAAGGAGCTCGTCAAGGTGGCGCGGCAGATGGCCGAGGACGGCCGGGTCGCCGTCCGCAATGTCCGCCGAGACGTCATGCATCACCTCAAGGAGCTCGTCGACAAGGGGGAAGTCGGCAGTGACGAGGAGCACCGAGCCGAGGATCGCGTGCAGAAGCTGACGGACGAGCACACCCACAAGATCGACGACCTCCTCAAGCGAAAAGAGGAAGAAATCCTGGAAGTCTGAGGCCTCCCGTGGGCCTGCTGGATCGATTCCGAAGAAAGCCCACGCCGGAAGCGACACCTGAGCCGGTCGGCTGCGTGGCGATCATTCTCGACGGAAACGGGCGCTGGGCGATGTCGCGCGGGCTGCCGGTCGCCGAGGGGCACCGCGAGGGTACCCGCGCGCTGCGGAGGACCGTCGAGGCGGCGATCGACCTCGGCATCGGCGCGCTCGTCGTCTACGGCTTCTCGACGGAGAACTGGACGCGACCGCCGGACGAGGTCGACTCACTGATGGAGATTTTCAGCGAAACGATCGATCGCGAATTGCCCGACCTTGCGAAACAGGGGGTCCGCGTTCGCTTTCTCGGCCGTCGTGATCGTGCGCCCGAGGAGCTCCAGGACAAGATGGCCGAGCTGGAAGCCCGGACGGGCACGAACGACCGCCTCGATCTCTGGATCGCCTTCGACTACGGCGGCCGCGCCGAGCTCGCGGAAGCGGCACGGCGGCTTGTCCGCGCGGGCATCCCGCCCGACGAGATCGACGAGGAGACGTTCGGCCGCGCGCTCTACGAGCCGGAGCTCCCAGATCCCGACCTGCTGATCCGCACCGCCGGCGACCAGCGAATCTCGAACTTTCTGCTCTGGCAGCTCGCCTACGCGGAGCTCGTCTTCGTGGAGAAGACTTGGCCCGAATTCGGCGAGGCCGACCTCCGCGCGGCGCTGGCCGAGTTCGCAAGCCGGGAGCGGCGGTTCGGCGGTCGATGACGAACTTCTGGTCGCGGATCGTCGTCGGCGCCGTCCTCCTGCCGGCGGTCCTCGGGCTCGTGTACCTCGGCGGCTGGTGGCTCTGGGTGCTTGCGGCGGCAGCGGGCCTGATTGCACTCCACGAGCTCTACCGGATGACGCGAACGCTACGCCCCCTCGTCCTGGCCGGATTCGGCGGGTTTCTGCTCAGCCTCCTCGGCGCCCAGCTCGGCGGCATCCCGTGGATGACCGCCGGCTTTCTGAGCACGATCGCGCTCGCATTCGTCCTCAAGGGCGTTTCGGAGACCCGCCAGTCAATGACGGTTGCGATCGCGACCACCGTTCTCGGAGTCGCCTGGATCGGCCTCGGTCTCGCACATGCGCTGTTGCTCAGGGAGATTCCGGAGCACGGTCGCCTCGCGGTCTTCACGGTGCTTCTGACCGTCTTCGCCGCCGACGCCTTCGCCTACTTCACGGGAGTGCTGATCGGCCGCCACCGCATGACCCCGGTCTTGTCACCGGGGAAGACTTGGGAGGGGCTCGTCGGCGGGACGATCGTGGCGATCCTGCTCCCGTTCTTCGCCCTCTACCACCAGCACTTCCTGACCGTCGGAGAAGCGCTTGTGCTGGGCGTCGTCATCGCGATCGTCGCGCCGCTCGGGGATCTGTTCGAATCGGCGCTCAAGCGGGACATGGACGTCAAGGACACGGGTCGCCTGTTGGCCGGACACGGCGGCATGCTCGACCGGATCGACGCGCTGCTGTTCACGTCGATTGCGTCCTATTACCTAATCGTGGCCTTCGGCTGGGCATAGAGGCTGGCACCGTGGGTGCCTGTCCCTGCAACCGTTTACGTTGGCACCGACGGTTGCAGGGACAGACCCCTTCGGGGTCAGTCCCCGAGAATCCGCAGGAGGCTTTTCGCTCGTACACTTCGACGCAATGAAGCGCATCGCCCTCCTCGGGGCCACCGGGTCGATCGGGCGTCAGGCGCTGGAGATCATCGACGGGCATCCGGAGCTCGAGCTCGTCGCTGCCGCCTCCGGGTCGCAGCAGATCGACGGGCTGGCGCCGATGACGCAGGTCGGCGGTGACCTCACCGAACTCCTCGAGCGGTCCGAGCCCGATGTCGTCCTCAACGCGGTCGTCGGCTTCGCCGGTTTGCCGGCGACCTTGTGGGCGCTCGAGCGAGGGATCGATCTCGCGCTCGCGAACAAGGAGAGCCTCGTGGCGGCAGGCGACCTGGCGACGGTCGCCTGGCGGCGTGGGGAGGGGCGGTTGCTCCCGGTCGACAGCGAGCACTCCGCGGCGTACCAGTGCCTCGAAGGCCGGACCGGGGAGACCGTCCACTCGCTCGTGCTCACCGCCTCCGGCGGCCCGTTTCGCGGCCGAGCCCGTGACGAGCTGACCGACGTTACGCCCGAGGACGCGCTCGCGCACCCGACCTGGAACATGGGGCCGAAGATCACGATCGACTCGGCCACCCTCGCGAACAAGGGGCTCGAGCTGATCGAGGCGCACTTCCTCTTCGAGCTCGAGTATGACCAGATCGAGGTCGTGATCCATCCGACGTCGACGGTTCATGCGCTCGTGCGATTCCGCGACGGCGCGGCGCTGGCGCACCTCGGGTACCCGGACATGCGCGTGCCGATCTCGTTCGCGCTCACGTACCCGGAGCGGGGGCCGACGCCCGTTCCTCCGCTCGACCTGAGCACCGGACTGACGCTTCAGTTCGAGGCGCCAGACCTCGAGACGTTTCCGTTGCTGGCACTCGCGCGCCGGGCGGGCGAGCAGGGCGGTACCTACCCCTGTGTGTTCAACGCGGCGAACGAGGTTGCAGTGGCCGCGTTCCTCGAAGGCCGCCTGCCGTTCCTCGGAATCGCCGAGACTGTCGAGGAGACCCTCGCCGCCGTCGACGGCGCGCCTGCGAATGATCTCGACGAGCTGTACGCGGCGGACGCGGAGGCCCGCCGCCTTGCCGAACGGACGGCGGCAGCTGCGTGAGGCGTCGCTTGCGATGCCGCTTAAGAGGCCGCCCGATCCACTCGGGCGGCCGCTCATCCCGGCTCTTGGGGCAGAGTGAATTGCGAAGCTCTAGTGAGATTTCACCGTGAGCATTTTGATCGCGATTTTTGGGCTGGCGGTGCTCGTGCTGGTCCACGAGGCCGGGCACTTCTTCACCGCGCGTGCCGTCGGGATGCGTCCGCGACGGTTCTACGTCGGTTTTCCGCCGCCGCTCGTGAAGACGACCCGGAACGGGATCGAGTACGGAATCGGCGCCGTCCCGCTCGGCGGCTACGTGAAGATTCCGGGGATGCACCGGCCGGCACCGTCCGACCTGGACAATTACTTCGGGCCGGCGCTCTTCCATGACCCCTCGCTCGTCGGACCCGTCGAACGGCTGAAGCGGCTCGTCGCCGAGGGCAACTTCGCCGAGGCGCGCGAGGAGCTCGGATCCCTCGACGCAGCGCTCGCGCAGGCCCGCCTACCGCATGGCGCGGCCCGCGCGGCTCGCCGCGGTCGCGAAGAGCTCGCCGACGCGCTCGGCGAGGATGCGTACTGGCGGCAGCCGACGTGGAAGCGCGTGTCGGTGATCGCCGCGGGGCCGCTGACGAACGTCGTCTTCGCGATCGTCGTGCTCGCGATCGTCTACATGATCGGGATTCCCTTCGACGCCTCCCGCCGCGTCGAGAAGGTCTCTCCGAACACGCCCGCGGCAAAAGCGGGGCTGCGGCCGGGCGACGTGATCGTTGCGGTCAACGGCATGCCGACGGAGACGTTCAAGCAGGTCTCGAAGGCAATCAGGTCGAGCAACGGAAAGACGACCGTCGTCTCGGTCGTCAGGCGGGGCAACTACACCGAGCTGCCGCCCGAGAAGACGATCAAGCGAAACGGCTACTACATCTACGGGTTCTCGCCGGCGGGCATCGTCTACAAGAGCTACAACCCGGCGAAGGCGTTCGGTCTCGCCTGCAAGGACACGTGGGACGTCACGAAGGGCATCGGCGCTTCGCTCGGGCGGATCGTCGGAGGATCCGGTCGGAAGGAGGTCAGCTCGCCCGTCGGCATCGTCGACGTGTCGAGCCAGGCGGTGAAGACCGACTACCGCGACTACCTGGAGATCCTCGCGCTCATCAGCCTCTCGCTCGCCCTGCTGAACCTGCTGCCGCTGCTGCCCCTCGACGGCGGGCACATTGCGTTCTCCCTTTTCGAGGGGATTCGCGGCCGCTCGGTCGGCCGAGCCGTCTACGAGCGCGTCTCGGTCGTCGGAATCGCCCTGGTCTTGCTGCTTTTCTTCGTCGGCCTGTCGAACGACATAGGGCGGCTTGGAGGCGGCTAGGCGCCAAATCAAGCCGCGATGGAGCCCTGACCGGGATGAGCGGCCGGCCGAGTGAATCGACCGGCCTCTTACACGGCATCGCAAGCGATGCCTTGGGAGGCGGCTAGACTCGCCGGGTAGATGGCGAGCGAGCGCTCGATCAACGTAGGCGGGGTACAGATCGGCGGCGGCGCACCGGTCGTCGTGCAGTCGATGACGGTGACGAAGACGCACAACGTCGAGGCGACTACCGCGCAGATCGCAGCTCTCGCCTCGGCTGGCTGCGAAATCGTCCGAGTCGCCGTCCCGAAGAGCGAGGACGCCGATGCGCTGCCGAAACTCGTCCGGCTGTCGCCGATCCCGGTGATCGCGGACATCCACTTCAACGCCAGCTTGGCGCTCCGCGCGATCGACGCGGGGGTCGCGGCGGTCCGGATCAACCCAGGGAACATCGGCGGCTCCGACAAGGTCGCGGAGGTCGTGCGCGCGGCGAAGAAGGCCGGGATGCCGATGCGGATCGGCGCCAACTCCGGTTCGCTGCCGAAGCATCTCGCCGATCTCGCGCAGAAGGATCAGGCTGAGGCGCTCGTCGAGGCGGCGCTCGAGGAGGTGCGCCTGCTCGAGAGTCTCGACTACTACGACTTCAAGATCTCGGTCAAATCGAGCCATGTGCCGACGATGATCCGGGCCTACCGCCTGCTCGCATCGAAGGTTCCGTACCCGCTCCACCTCGGCGTTACCGAGGCGGGGACTCCGTACTCGGGATCGATCAAGAGCGCCGTCGGGATGGGTGCCCTGCTCGTGGACGGGATCGGGGACACGCTGCGTGTGTCGCTCACTGCCGACCCGGTCGAGGAGGTCAAGACCGGATTCGAGATCCTCAAGGCACTCGGTCTCCGTGAGCGGGGGCCGATCATGATCGCCTGCCCGAGCTGCGGACGCGACAACGTCGGCGTCCAGACCCTCGCCGAGAAGGTCGAGGCACGCCTCCACGCCTATCCGCAGCACTTCGAGGTCGCCGTGCTCGGCTGCGCCGTCAACGGGCCGGGAGAGGCCGGGGACGCGGACTTCGGCATCGCGGGCGGCCGCGACGTGGGCTTCGTCTACGCCCACGGACGCGTGCTGAAGAAGGTCTCGTCCGACATTCTCGTCGACGAGCTCTTCCATGCGATCGACGAGTGGATCGCCGATGGGATGCATCGCCCGAAGCGGCTCAAGATGGCCAAACCTGCCGCTCTGGCGATGGCAGAAGCCTCTCTCATTCCGATCAACGAGTAGCCTGGGGCGGCAACAGTGATCGTCCGGGCTTCACAGCTCTTCCTTCGCACGCTGCGGGACGACCCGGCCGAAGCCGAGGCGGCGAGCCACAAGCTCCTTGTCCGGGGCGGCTTCATCCGCCAGGTCAGCGCCGGGGTGTGGACCTACATGCCGCTCGGCTGGCGTGTCCATCAGAACGTCGTCCAGATCATCCGCGAGGAAATGGACGCGATCGGCGGCCAGGAGATGCTCTGCCCGGTGCTGACGCCGGCCGAGCTGTGGCAGGCGTCAGGACGCTACGACCTCCCGGTCGTTTTCAAGCTCCAGGACCGGAATGGCCGGCCGTTCGTGCTGCCGATGTCGCACGAGGAGACGTTCACCTTGCACGGTCGGGAGCTCCAGTCGTACAAGGAGCTGCCACAGATCTGGTACCACTTCGGCACGAAGGACCGTGACGAGCCGAGGCCGCGTGGCGGGCTGCTTCGCGTCCGCGAGTTCATCATGAAAGACGCCTACTCGTTCGACCGCGACGAAGCGGCGCTGGACGAGAGCTTCCAGAAGCACGCGGAGGCGTACGGGCGGATCTTCGAGCGCTGCGAGCTCGAGTTCCAGGAGGTGCAGGCGGAGTCAGGCGAGATGGGAGGGACCGACAGCAATGATTTCCTCGCGCCGGCCGAAGCGGGCGAGAACACGCTTGTGACCTGCGAGAACGGCGACTACGCGGCTGACATCGAGATCGCGCGTGGGGTCCCACGGACGCCGGAGTTCCCCGAGCCTCTCGCGGCTCCCGAGGAGGTCGAGACACCGGGCGTCGCGACGATCGAGGCGCTCGCGGAGCTTCTCGGCATCGATCCCGCGGCCACGTCGAAAGCGATGCCGGTCGTCCAGGACGGCCGTGTCGTATTGGCGCTCGTCCGAGGCGACGACCGCCTGTCCGAGCCGAAGACGACTTCGGTGCTCGGCGGCGCGTTCAGGCCGGCGACAGATGAGGAGATCCGGGAGGCGTTCGGCGCCTCCGGGGGCTCCCTCGGGCCTGTCGGCACCTCAGTCGAGGTCGTCGCCGACGAATCGCTTCGCGAGGGGCAGTTCGTCGCGGGAGCGAATCGAGACGGCTGGCACCTGCGTGGCGTCGAGGCGGGCCGGGACTTCGCGCCTCGGTTCGCCGATTTGCGCGAGCCGCGGGAAGGCGACCGCTGTCCGCGCGACGGGGGCGAACTTCGTTTCCAGCCGGCGATCGAGCTCGGCCACATCTTCAAGCTCGGCACCCACTACTCGGTTCCGTTCGGCGCGAACTTCCTCGACGAGGACGGCACGGAGAAGCCTATGGTCATGGGCAGCTACGGCATTGGGCCTGGCCGGGTGATGGCGGCGATCGTCGAGCAGCACCACGACGAGCACGGAATTGCGTGGCCACGCGCCGTTGCCCCTTACGATGTGCACGTGGTCGCGCTGCCGGGTGCCGAGGAGCGGGCGGAGGAGGCGGCGGCCGTGCTCGACGCGGCCGGCCTGAGCGTCCTCCTCGACGATCGCGACGCACGTGCCGGGGAGAAGTTCGCCGACGCAGATCTGATTGGGTTGCCGATCCGGGTCACCGTCGGCAAGAAGACGCTCGACGACGGCGCCGTCGACGTGCGCAACCGCGCAACCGGCGAGGAGAGGCGCGTGGCGATCGACGCGCTCGGAGCGGCCTTCTAGTGGCCCGCCGGAAGCGTCGGTTCAGCGAGGAGCCCTTCGGCCCGACGGTGGAGAAGCTGATGGACGAGACCGGCGTCACGTACCGCGCGCTCGCCGACAAGACGAAGCTGTCCGCGGGTTATCTGAACCACCTCGTCCACGGGAACCGACCCGTACCGTCGGACGACGTCATGCGCACGCTGGCAAAGGCGCTGAGCGTCGAGCCGGAGCACTTCCGCGAGTACCGTCTGCGCGTGATCACGGAGCGGCTCGAGGCGATGCCGGACCTGATCGACCGACTGTACAAGCGGCTCGGCAAGTAATTCGTCGACCGATCACCTGGCGCAGCCTCCCTGAGGCATCGCTTGCGATGCCGCCTACGAGGGCGCGCGATTCACTCGCGCGGCCGCTAAACCCGGTTGGGGTTACCATGATCAGTCGACGGGGCGTGGCGCAGCCTGGTTAGCGCGCTGGTCTGGGGGACCAGAGGTCCCCGGTTCAAATCCGGGCGCCCCGACTGCATGAACAGTGGGTTTCGGCGACGTAGCGTCATTCTCCGGGGCCCGATAGCGGCCCAAACGTCTCAATTGCCTGGCTCAGCGCTCTGACGAGCTCCTGAGCACGCGTGCGGCTGAAGCCGAGTCGGACGAAGTCATCTTCCGGCTCGTCGGGATTCGTCAACTTCAAGGTGACAACCGGTGAGCCGCCCTCTGGGCGTTCCGCACTAACAGCCCAGGTGAAGTTGGGCTCGACGACGACCTCGTCACTGATACGTCGGCGAAATCGGGGGAAGTGCTCCTCAGCCATGTTGCGCCTCCTCTCTGGTCTGCCGTGCATCGAACGCGTTCAGTGCCGCTCGGCCGCGCTCAGCGGCATCGACGAGCAAGTGACCATACGTCCTCTCGATCTGCAACACACTCGTCCCGGCCATGCGCGCGATCTCGAACGTTGCGAT